>NZ_CP048810.1:2400000-2715000 GCF_013347965.1 Pseudomonas bijieensis
TCCATCAGCAACAGGACGTTCTTGCCCTTGTCACGGAAATACTCGGCGATACGTGTGCAATACATGGCCGCTCGCAAGCGCATCAACGGCGCATCATCCGCTGGCGAAGCCACCACCACCGAACGCTTGAGCCCTTCCTCGCCAAGGATGTGCTCGATGAACTCCTTCACCTCACGACCCCGTTCGCCGATCAGCCCCACCACGATGATGTCGGCTTCGGTGAAACGGGTCATCATGCCCAGCAGCACGCTCTTGCCCACCCCGGTACCGGCGAACAGGCCCAGGCGCTGGCCGCGTCCGACCGTCAATAAGCCGTTGATGCAGCGGATACCCACGTCCAGCGGTACGCTGATGGGGTCGCGCTTGAGCGGGTTGATCGTCGGGCCGTCCATCGGCACCCAGTCTTCAGCCTTCATACCGCCCTTGCCGTCCAAGGCCCGCCCGGCTCCGTCCAGCACGCGCCCGAGCATGCTCATGCCCATGGGCAGGCGACCGTTGTCGGCCAAGGGCACCACGCGCGCGCCGGGGGCGATGCCGGCGACACTGCCCACCGGCATCAAGAAAACCTTGCTGCCAGAGAAGCCCATGACTTCGGCTTCGACTTGCACCGGGTGATAACTGTCGTCGTTGATCACCATGCAGCGGCTGCCCATGGCGGCACGCAGGCCTTCGGCTTCGAGGGTCAGGCCGACCATGCGCAGCAGACGCCCTTCCAGGATCGGTTGACCGGCCAGTTCGCTGGCCTCGGCGTAGCTGCCCAGGCGCTTGCCGAAGCTGGTTCGCTCAAGGCGCATCGCGGCTGTCCGGTGCAGAAGCGTCAAATTCAGGTACATCCAACCCGGCATCGGTCGGCGCGGCATCCGCACTGACCGGAGGTTCGTCCGGCAACTCCAGGCTCAGGTCGGCAGCGGCCGGGTGCAAGGCCTGTTCGTGCAACTGGTCGAACAATTTGGCCATGATCTGGCTGATGCGAGTTTCAACGGTTGCGTCGATGCGGCTGTGTTCGGTTTCCACCCGGCAACCGCCCGGCAGCAGCGCCGCGTCCTCGACGATGCGCCAGGTTTCTTCATGGCGTTCGCGCAGGGCCTTGACCAGTTCGAAGTCCTGGGGATTGATGTACAACCGCACGTTACCCACGCCCAACGGCAACAACTTGAGCGCTTCACGCATGACATGTTCGATCTGGCTCGAATCGATAGCCAGTTCGCGCTGGATCACTTGTTTGGCGATGTGTTGCACCAGCCCCACCAGGGATTTCTCGATCTGGGTGTCCTGCTCGGCGATGGGGTCGAACAGGTTGAGCATCAGCGATTCCAGCGCGCGAAGCTTGGCCGTCAGCGCCACGTCGGCTTCCTGGCGGACCTTGAGCGTGGTGCTGTGGAAGCCTTCCTTTTCGCCCACGGCAAAGCCTTCGTTGTAGGCTTCCTGGCGAATGCTCTCGACTTCCTCGAGGGTCAGTGGCTGGACTTCCTCCAGCGGCACTTCCTCCATTTCCGGCAGCTCTTCCTCCGGCTCAGGCTCAGGCTCGGGCACGTGGGGATCGAAGCTGGGCAGCGACCAGACGTCGAAACCACCGACGTCCCGGGCGCGGATCAGGTCGCTGGGTGCTTCATCACTCTTGGCAGACATAACGACCTTAGATCATCTCTTCGCCGCCCTTGCCACCGAGAACGATCTCCCCGGCTTCGGCCATGCGGCGGGCGATGGTGAGGATTTCCTTCTGTGCGGTTTCCACGTCGCTGACGCGCACCGGGCCCTTGGCCTCGAGATCGTCGCGCAACAGTTCGGCCGCCCGTTTGGACATGTTCTTGAAGATCTTTTCCTTGACGCCTTCGTCCGAGCCCTTGAGGGCCAGTACCAGCACGTCGGACGACACTTCGCGCAACAGGGCCTGGATGCCACGATCGTCGACATCGGACAGGTTGTTGAACACGAACATGAGGTCTTCGATCTGACCGGACAGGTCTTCGTCGAACTCGCGGATCGAGTCCATCAACTGACCTTCGATCGAACTGTCGAGGAAGTTCATGATGTCCGCCGCACGCTTGATACCACCCAAGGTGGTGCGCGAGGCATTGGAGTTGCCCGAGAACTGCTTCTCGAGAATCTGGTTCAATTCTTTCAGGGCCGCCGGCTGCACGGTGTTGAGCGAAGACACCCGCAGGATGATGTCCAGGCGCACCTTGTGGTCGAAGTTGCCCAGGACTTCACCGGCCTGGTCCGGGTCGAGGTAAGCCACCACGATCGCCTGGATCTGCGGGTGCTCGTAACGGATCACGTCGGCAACCGCCCGCGGTTCCATCCACTTGAGGCTGTCCAGGCCGCTGGTATTGCCACCCAGCAGGATCCGGTCGATGAGGCCGTTGGCCTTGTCCTCGCCCAGTGCCTGGGTGAGCATCTTGCGCACGTAGTCGTCGGAACCGACGCCGAGGCTGGTCTGATCGCCGACGATGTCGACGAACTCGCTCATCACCTGCTCGACCTGCTCGCGGTGCACGTTGCCCATCTGGGCCATTGCCACGCCCACGCGCTGGACCTCCTTGGGCCCCATGTGGCGCAGCACTTGGGCAGCATCGGTAGAACCCAGGGACAGCAGCAGGATCGCGGCTTTGTCGACCCGGGACAATTTGGCAACAGCGGCTCGATTATCACTCATCTGCGTTAATCCACTCTTTCACGACCTGGGCCACACGACCCGGGTCTTCTGCCACCAGACTCTTGATGGCGTTCAACTGAGCGTCATAGCCTTCGCTCGGGCTTGGCAGCAGGATGCTCTGCGGCCCGCCGAGGCTGACGCGATCGTTGGCCAATTCGCCATCCAGGCCGCCCATGCCTCCCAGCTCGACATCACCAAAACCTGCCAATTGCTTGTTCTTGCCGCCACCGGTGATGTTGTTGAGCACCGGACGCAGCACGCCAAACACCAGTACCAGGATGAACAGCACACCCAATACTTGCTTGACCACATCCCAGAACCAGGGTTGCGAATAAAACGGAATATCGGCGACCACTTCACCGCGCTCGAGGGAGAACGGTACGTTGATCACGCTGACGCTGTCGCCGCGGCTGGCGTCAAAACCGACGGCGTCCTGCACCAGGCGAGTGAAACGCGCCAATTCGTCGGCGCTCCACGGCGCACGACTGGTTTCGCCATTGGCCGGGTTGACCTTGACCTGATCGTCCACCACCACGGCGACCGACAGGCGATTCAAACGACCCTGTTGTTGCTTGGTGTGACTGATGGAACGGTCGAGCTCGAAGTTCTTGGTCGACTGCTGACGCTTGTCGGCCGGGTACGGCGCCAACATCGGCTGACCGGTGGCCGGGTCCATGATCTGCTGGCCATTGGCATCGATCAGCGGCTGGCCTGGCTGCACCATGCCAGCGGCCGCGGTGGCGCCCCCGGTGGTCTGCGGCGCGCTGGCCGGCGACGGCGGCTGGTTGCTCAGGGCTCCCGGTACGCCTTGCGGGCCATTGCTGGCGGTGCGTTGTTCATTGACCGACTGCTCGCTGCGCAACGCCGGCTGGTCCGGGTTGAACTGCTCGGAAGTCGACTCGACGGCACTGAAGTCGACATCGGCCGACACTTCGGCCTTATAGCGATCATTGCCCAGGATCGGTTGCAGGATGTTGTGCACCCGCTGGGTCAGCATGCCTTCCATGCGACGGCTGTAATCGAATTGCTTGCCGGCCATGGTCAGTTCGGAGTTCTCCGCCTGATCGGACAGCAGGTTGCCTTTCTGGTCGACCACGGTGATCTGCGACTTGCTCAGCTCAGGTACGCTGGTCGCCACCAGATTGACGATGGCAACGACCTGGCCTGGCTCCAGGGAGCGGCCCGAATACAGCTCGACCAGTACCGAAGCGCTGGGCTTGCGCTCATCGCGCACGAACACCGAGCTTTTCGGAATCGCCAGGTGCACGCGGGCACCCTTGACATTGTTCAGGCTGGAAATGGTCCGCGCCAGCTCACCTTCCAGGCCGCGACGATAACGGGTCGCTTCCATGAATTGGCTGGTGCCCAGGCCCTGGTCCTTGTCGAGGATCTCAAAACCGATGTTGCCATCGGTAGGCGTCACGCCGGCCGCGGCGAGCTTTAGGCGCGCACGGGCGACGTCATCGGCCTTGACCAGCAAGGCGCCGGAATTAGGTTCGACGGTATAAGGAATGTCGGCGGAAGCCAGGGTTTCCATGACTTGCTTGGCGTCCATGCCCGCCAAGCTGCCGTACAGCGGACGGTAGTCCGGCTGCTGGGACCACAGTACCACGGCAAAACCAATCGCCACGCTGGCAGCCAGGCCGACCAACAGGCCTACCTGACGCAGCATGGTCATCTCGGAGAGATTTTCCAGGAAGGACAGACCGAACAGCGGCGGTTTGCCGTCTACCGGAGTGGCCTTGGCTGGAACGTTATCAACGGCTGCTTCTGCCATGACTCAATAATTTCCTTAGACCGGCATCTGCATGATGTCTTGGTAGGCTTGAACCAGTTTGTTGCGAACCTGGGTCAACGCCTGAAACGAGACACTGGCTTTCTGCGAGGAGATCATTACATCCGTCAGGTCGACGCCACTTTTGCCAATCTCGAAAGCACTGGCCAACTGATTCGATGCCTGCTGGGTATCGTTCACTTTATTGACGGCCTGACCGAGCAAGTCGGAAAAGCTGCTGCCACCCACCTGGGGGACCGCGACCGATTTAGGCTGGGCCATGGCGTCCATCTGCATGGCCCGCATGTCCAACATCAACCGATTAAATTCAATACCTTGGCTCATGGTCTACTCTCTCTGGCGGCCCGCATTTTTTTGACACTTACTCAGCGGGTATTCAGGTATTAGCAACAAGGGTGCCAGCTCCATGGCCGCAAAAAACAAATGCGTGTGGGAGCGGGCTTGCTCGCGAAAGCGGTGGTTCAGTCAATGCAACGGTGACTGGTAAATCGCTTTCGCGAGCAAGCCCGCTCCCACAAGGGGTATTCGGTGCACATCACTCAACTGGCGAACAGATAGGCCTCGACATCCATTCCGGCGTCACGCATCTGCGCCAACTTGTAGCGCAGGGTGCGCGGGCTGATGCCCAGGCGTTCGGCCGCCTCCTTGCGACGACCGCGCTCGGCGCGCAGGGTGTCGATGATCATCTGGAACTCGCGACGACGCAGGTCATCGCCCAAGGCGCCGGCCGACTCACCCTCGACTTCCAGCGGGGGCGCGAAGGCCGCTGTTGGTACCGGCGACAATGCAGGCAATGGTGCACAAGCGACCGGACCGGCCAGGCAGAAGTCCTCCGGCTGGATCAAGCCGCCCTGCTGCAGGATCAAGGCCCGCTGAATGGCGTTATCGAGCTCTCGGACATTGCCCGGCCATGGGTAGGCAACCAGGCAGGCCTGAGCCTCGGCCGAAAGCCGGGCCGCCGCATGCTTCATTTTATTGACGTGCTTGTTCAGCAGACGCTCGGCCAGCGGCAGGATATCGGCGGTGCGCTCGCGCAGCGGACGCCAAGCCAGCGGGAAGACCGACAGACGGTAATAGAGGTCTTCACGGAAACGTCCCGCCGCCACTTCGCCGGCCAGGTCGCGGTTGGTGGTTGCCACCACGCGAATATCCAGGCTGATGGGTTTGCGCGCACCGACCCGCTCCACTTCCCGCTCCTGCAATACGCGCAACAGCTTGGCCTGCAGGCCCAACGGCATTTCGGAAATCTCATCGAGCAGAATCGTGCCGCCGTCAGCCTGCTCGAACTTGCCAGCCTGGGCCGCAATGGCCCCCGTGAACGAGCCCTTTTCGTGGCCGAACAGCGTCGCCTCGAGCATGTTGTCAGGGATTGCCGCGCAATTGATGGCAATGAACGGTTCGTTGGCGCGCCGGGACTGTTGATGAATGTAGCGCGCCAGCACTTCCTTGCCCGTACCGGACTCGCCGGAAATCAACACAGTTGAATCGCTGCGGGCCACCCGCGCGGCCAACTCCAGCAATTGCGCACTGGCCGGTTCGATGGCCACCGGACCTTCACCCTCGACCGCGAGACTACCCAAGGCATGGCGCGCGACCAGATCCAGCAGTGCTTTGGGCTCGAACGGCTTGACCAGGTAATCCGCGGCACCTTGACGCATGGCATCCACCGCTCGCTCGACGGCGCCGTGGGCGGTCATCAGCAAGACCGGCAGTTGCGGCTGACGGGCGCGCAACAGGCCGAGCAATTGATGGCCATCCATGCCCGGCATGTTGACGTCACTGACCACCAGGCCGAACGCTTCGCGGCCCACGGCAAGCAGCGCCTCTTCCGCCGAACCGACGGCGGCGTAGTCGTGGCCAGCCAAGACCAGCGTATCGGCCAGCGCCTCACGCAGCGCCCGGTCATCCTCAACCAGCAACACCTTGATCGCCATTGCTTTCACTCCACCCCTGGCGCATTGGAAAACAACGGCAAGCACACCGTCGCACAAGTGCCACGCCCCAGCCGCGAGCGCAGTTGCAATTCTCCCTGATGGGCACGGGCCACAGCCTTGACCACGGTCAGGCCCAAGCCGGTGCCGGTGGTCTTGGTGGTAAAGAATGGCTCACCCAGGCGTGCCAGCACGACCGGCTCGATACCACTGCCGCTGTCGCTGACACACAGGCGCAAGATGTTGTCGCGGGTATACAAGTGCACTTTCAGCCGGACGTAGCCGCCGCTGGCCTGGATCGCGTTTTCGATGAGATTCAACACCGCGCCCACCAACGTGTCGCGGTTACACAACACTTCGCCGACATGGCTGTCGCACTGCCAGCGAATCGGCAGATCCTGCACATGAGTCAACGCCGCGGCCTGCAACGATTGCAGCAAGGCCTTGGGGGTGACACGGTCGGTCAACGGCAGCTCGCCGCGAGCGAAGACCAGCATGTCGCGCACCTGGTGCTCCAGCTCATGCAGGCGCTCTTTCAAGCGTCCGGCAAAGCGTTGCTGGGTTTCCATCGGCAATTGCTGTTCAGTCAGGTGACTGGCATAGAGCAGCGCGGCGGAAAGCGGCGTACGAATCTGGTGGGCCAACGAGGCCACCATCCGCCCCAGGGAAGACAGACGCTCATGGCGAGCCAACTGGTCTTGCAGGTGACGGGTTTCAGTCAAGTCATTGAGCAGCACCAACTGCCCAGGCTCGGCATCCAGCGAGCGCGTCGAGATGGACAGGCGCCGACCGTCCTTGAGGGACACTTCATGGCCGTCGTCTTCACGGGGAGCAAAGCAACGGGCGATGACATGCCGCCACAGCTCCCCCTCCAACGGCAGGCCGAGCAATTCGCAAGCCGCCGGGTTGGCTTCGCGCACACGGCCGTGGGCATCGATGACGATCACGCCACCGGGCAACAGGTCGAGGAGATTTTGCAGGCGATTGGCCAAGCGTTCCTTTTCCGCCAGCTCCTGCATGCGCTGGGCGCTGACCACGGCCAATTCACCCTTGAGCTCGGTGACCCGGGCTTCGAGCAGGCTGTAGGAATCAGTCAGTTGGCTGGACATCTGGTTGAACAGCGAAAATGCCTGCTCAAGTCCAAGCCGGCTTGCCTGCTCGGCGGACGGCCTGTGTTCCAGCTCGGGGACAGGAGACATCTGGGCGGCTTGGGTCATCGGGCTCTCTCGCTTGGCTGACCGTCAGTTAAACGGAACGTTGCGAGGGCTATAGCAATACCCGTGCCGAAAAAAAACCGCCTGAAAATCAGGCGGTTGGAAAACAGGCGTCAATCATCCGCCTGTTCATCTCCTTCGCGACGGCTCATGCCGTACTTGCGCATCTTCTCCACCAGGGTGGTACGACGGATGCGCAGGCGTTCTGCGGCGCGGGCCACGATACCGTTGGCATCGTCCAGCGCCTGCTGGATCAACCCTTGCTCCAGGCCTCCCAGGTAATCCTTGAGATCCAGGCCTTCGGGCGGCAGCAAGGCATTGGCAGTGAAATCCGGCGTGTGGCCGTTGATTGCCACCCGCTCCTCCAGATCGCTGCGCAGGCTATCGACCATTTGCTCGTCTTCGTCGTCGACGTAGCGGAATTTCTTCGGTAGCTCGTTCACGCCGATCACCCCGTACGGGTGCATGATCGCCATGCGCTCCACCAGGTTGGCCAGCTCACGGACGTTGCCCGGCCAGCCATGGCGGCACAGGGACATGATCGCCGCCGAATTGAAGCGGATCGAACCGCGCTTTTCGTGCTCCATGCGCGAGATCAGCTCGTTCATCAGCAACGGAATGTCTTCGACCCGCTCACGCAGCGGCGCCATTTCGATCGGGAAAACATTGAGGCGGTAATAGAGATCTTCGCGGAAACTGCCGACCTCGATCATGCTCTCGAGATTCTTGTGCGTGGCGGCAATGATTCGTACATCGACGCTCTGGGTCTTGTTGCTGCCCACGCGTTCGAAGGTGCGCTCCTGCAGCACTCGCAGCAGCTTGACCTGCATCGGCAACGGCATGTCGCCGATTTCGTCGAGAAACAGCGTGCCGCCGTTGGCCAGTTCGAAACGCCCGGCGCGGCTGGTGATCGCGCCGGTGAAGGCACCCTTCTCATGACCAAACAGCTCGCTCTCCAGCAACTCGGCCGGGATCGCGCCGCAGTTGACCGGCACGAACGGCGCTTCGCGGCGCTTGGAGTGGTAATGCAGGTTGCGCGCGACCACTTCCTTGCCGGTGCCCGACTCGCCCAGGATCAGCACGCTGGCGTCGGTATCGGCGACCTGCTGCATCATCTGGCGCACATGCTGGATCGCCCGGCTGGTGCCGACAAGGCTGCGGAACAGGTTGGGTTCGCGATGCCGGCCGCGCTCGCGAGCCTGATCGTACATCTCGCGATAAACCTGCGCGCGATGCAGCGAATCGAGAAGCTTGCTGTAGCTGGGCGGCATTTCGAGCGTGGAAAGTACCCGTCGGCGCTGGTCTTCAGGCAAGTCAAGGGAAGAATTTTCGCCCATTAACAAAACCGGAAGGAACTCATCCCAGGTTGAGAGTGTCTTTAGCAAGCCCAAAAGCGTTGCGGGAGCATTCACGGTCCCGATAAGGACACAAATGACTTCACGACTGGACGACAAAGAGCCGACGGCCTGCTGCCAGTCATGGCTTCCGCAGGGTAAATTTTCTTCGCCAAGAAAATTTAAGATCACCGCCAAGTCGCGGCGGCGGACGCTATCGTCATCGATCAGGAGAATTTTGGTTTCACGCCACATGCAATAGCAACTTCCCTAGTCAACCCAATGCCCGAAATTAGGGGGCAAGCTAGACGCTTGCAGACTTGTCATGCCTGTAGACGCCTTAAATCTGTAAACAGCTACTAGTTAAGTCAAAAAACCGTGCACAGTCAAATTTATGGCGCAACGGGCTCGGATTAACTGAGCATTAACCGAACAGATGGTAAACCTTTGCCGCGTTCTGTGCTTGATGGATCTGTTGCATCTCGTCGACGATCGCCTGACGCTCCCCCGTCGCCGCCTCCAGCAATTGCCGATATACCCCCAGCAACTCCTCAAGATTTGTCCGCAAGGCTGCCTCATCCACCTGAGGCTCGCCCAGGACGTCTTCCATGCAGGAACGGCAAGCCAGGTCCAACTGACCGATGGCTTCCCAGTTACGCTCGGCCAGGGCATCAACCAGGGCGTCACGGGTTTGTTCGATTCGCTGCAGGACAAGACTCATGAGAGCACTCCTTAGAATTGCGGACCAGGCGCGGCAATGGCATCCCAGCCTTCCTTGACCGTGCGAAGCAGATCGGTGACTTCGTCGAGGATCTTCGGATCGGCCTTGACGTTGGCTTCGGCCAGACGTTTCATCATGTAAGCGTAAAGAGCATCCAACTCAGTGACCGACTCGGCCTGGTTTTCCAGGTCCAGGCCTTCACGCAAACCACCGACGATGCCGATGGCCTTGCTGATCAGAATGCCTCTGTTTGCAATATCCTTGCGCTCCATCGCGCCCTTGGCCTGGGCAATACGATCCAGCCCGCCTTCCATGAGCATCTGCACCAGACGATGGGGACTTGCTTCGGAGGTTTGCGCCTGGGCGCCAATCTTCTGGTATTGGCGAAGGGCTAACATCGGATTCATGTTCTACCTCATCAAAAAACTTCGGTTCGTATAAACAGCGTATCGACGCTGCGTCAAAAAACTTTAGGTCGAAAAGCCGAAAGCCCGGAACGTTGTCAAAACGTTGCCGGGCTTTTTTCGCATCAGTCAGAATCAGCTGTTTTTCTGCTGCGCTGTCAACGCTTCGAACATGGAAGTGATGTTGCTGGCAGTGGCCTTCAACTTGCCGACCAGGGTATCCATGTCGTTGTATTTCTTGGTCAGCACGTCGGTGAGTGTCTGGACCCGGCGATCCAGGGCCGCCTGATCGTTCGTCAGACGGGTCTGGGTCTTGTTCAGCGCCGTGGTCCGCTGATCCAGGATACCGCCGGTCTGGGAGTAGGGTTCGATAGCATTGCCCATACGCTCCAGCAGACCATTGGTACCGGTGAACAGCGTCTGGACTTCACCGCTGAGCTTCTTGTCGTTCATCGCCGTGGTGAACTTGGTGGTATTGAAATCCAAGGCACCGGTCTTCTGGTTGGTGGTGATACCCAGTTGCGCCAATACGGTGAGCTTGTCGCCAGAGCCTGTCTCCGAAAGCGGACCGCGAATCGACGCCAGCAGCGAACGAGGCAACGCGTCACCGGTCAACTTTGCCGGCACGGTCGGGTTACCGTCAGCATCGAGCGAAGGCTTGGTCAGCGCGGTGATACTGGTGGCAATGGCGTTATAGGCGTCGACGAATTTCTGGATGGACGCTTTCAGACCATCATTGTTCGGCGCGACAGTAATGGTTGAAGTAGCACTCGCTCCCCCGCTAAGCAAATTCAACGTCAGTCCGGAAATAGC
The DNA here is from genome assembly GCF_013347965.1 of Pseudomonas bijieensis. Taxonomy (NCBI): domain Bacteria; kingdom Pseudomonadati; phylum Pseudomonadota; class Gammaproteobacteria; order Pseudomonadales; family Pseudomonadaceae; genus Pseudomonas; species Pseudomonas bijieensis. The sequence continues at coordinate 2,410,869 of NZ_CP048810.1, forward strand.
CGTGCTTACGGTATTGCTTTTACTGGTCAGCGCCATGCCGTCGATGGAGAACGCGGCATCCTGCGCCACAGCACCGATCGCGCCCGCCGACGTCGCTGTCAGCGCGGTGCCGCCAGCACCCACGACGTTCGTCCCATCTATCTCAAGTCCGGCTATGCCGCTGACCGAGATGTCGGATCCGGCCCCCGTAGTCGTCGAACCTAACACCAGGCGCGAACCAAAGGAGTCGGTCACGATGTTGGCACTGAAACCCGCCGCCTTAAGGGACACGTCGGCGTTGATCGAGTCACGAACCGATTGCAGGGTCGCGCCTGCCCCCACGTTGAGGTTGTAGTCGACGCCGTTCTGCTTGATGGTCAGCGTTCCGGTCGGGATGGCACTGCTGGCACCACCGGCAAAGGCCGCTGTGGTGACCTTGGAAGCCGTTGCAATTTTATCGACCTTGATCGAATAGGTACCGCCCACTGCAGAGTTGCTGGCGGTGGCCGTAAGGACACTGGGGGAGGAGGATGTCGCAGCAAAACCCGCAAATTGCGGGTTGGTTGTACTACCCAAGTCCTTCATGGCGGTGTTGAAAGCTGCCAATAGCGACTTCAAGGATCCGATCCCGGAGATGCTGTTGGTAGTCGTCGTCGTCGCTCGGGTGATCTGACCTTGCTTGGCAGCCTTGTCGGAGTCGACCAGGGCCTTGACGATCGCGGTTGTATCAAGGCCAGAGCCTAGACCCAAGCCAGGTAGAATTGGACTTGCCATGTGGGACTCCCTTCAGTGTGTCGCCGGCCTTTTGACCTTTACAACGCCCAAAAGAACATAACAACAAAATTCGTGCCGGTTTTCAGGCTTCAGCGCTGAACAACAAGCTGTTTGCATCATTCAAACTGTTGGCCAGCTTCAGAACTTCTTCGTTCGGGATCTGGCGAATCACTTCACCGGAACCGCTGGCAATCACTTTGACCACTACTTTGCCTGAAGGCTCATCAATAGAGAACTCCAGGTTGCGCTTGACCGACTGAACGAACTTCTCGATTTCCTGAACGGCCTTCTTGAGTTTGTCCTGCTCGGCGGCAGCGTCTTTAGGCGCTTGCTTGACCGGGGTTACGTTAGCAACCTCGGCTTGAGGCTTCTCCACGGGCTTGTCGACCACTGTGGGTACCGGCTTCGCCGCTGGATAAGACAAGTTCAGCTTCACGCTCATATCCATGTCCATCACCTCTTGAACGGAAAAAGCGAGAGAGCACGCAAGCGCACTCCCCCGCTAAAACTCATCCGGCTATTACTGAAGCAGCTTCAGCACAGCGGATGGCAGTTGGTTGGCCTGGGCCAGAACCGAAGTAGACGCTTGCTGCAGAGTCTGCTGCTTGGTCAGTTGTGCAGTTTCAGCAGCAAAGTCGGTATCTTGTACGCGACCCAGTGCAGCACTGGCGTTTTCGTTGATGTTCTGCAGGTTGGAGATGGTGCTGGCGAAACGGTTTTGTGCAGCACCGAGGTCAGCACGGGAGCTGTTGATGGTTGCCAGTGCCGAGTCGATCGCAGTGATGGCAGCCGAGAAGTTGGTTTCAGCAATGGCGCTGGTGGAGCCAGCGATGGTGATTGCCGAACCTACACCCATGGTGTCAGCATCGAAGCTGGCGCTCAGGGTCAGCGTGATCTGGTTGGAGGCACCAGAGTTGGAGCCGACCTGGAAGGTCATGGTGCTGGCGGTACCGTCAAGCAGGTTCTTGCCGTTCAAGTTGGTGCTGTTGGCAATACGGGTCAGCTCGGCGCTCATCTGCGAGAACTCTTTGTTCAGAGCGTCACGATCGGTTGAGCTGTTGCTGTCGTTGCGAGACTGAACAGCCAGTTCACGCATACGTTGCAGGATGTTGGTTTGTTCCTGCATCGCGCCTTCAGCGGTCTGCGCCATCGAAATACCATCGTTGGCGTTCTTGATCGCCATGGTCTGACCGCGGATTTGCGAGGTCATGCGGGTAGCGATCTGCAGGCCGGCAGCGTCGTCTTTGGCGCTGTTGATTTTCAGGCCGGAAGACAGACGGGTCATCGAAGTGGACAGAGCATCGGAAGCCTTGTTCAGGTTCTTCTGAACGTTCAACGATGTGACGTTAGTGTTTACTGTTAAAGCCATGACGAATTCCTCGTTGGTTGGGTACTGCGGCTTCCGGCCCTGGCAACCGCCGGGTGTGGCCTAGAGAACCTTCGTAATAGTTATCGTCGGGTTGGGAACTTGCTTGAGGGCTTTTTTCCAAAAATTTGCTAGCAGACTGCCACCCCTTGTGAAACAAGGGCTTAGCCACTGAAAAAAGCCCGAAAAGTGACGTCAAGAAACCGCTCGACAAAATTGCGGACAAAAAAATAGCGCTGCAGGTCAAACCCGAAGCGCTATACAGGAGGTGTTTTCAATCAGTCGCGATAAAGAATGGCGGAGCCCCACGACAGGCCGACACCGAAACCGCTGATCGCCACGCGCTTCCAGTCGGCATCCAGGACGTGTTTTTCCAGCAGCAGTGGAATGCTCGACGACACGGTATTCCCGGTCTCGACCATGTCCTTGATGAACTTCTCCGGCTCGCCTTCGAAACGACGCGCCACGGCATCGACAATCGCCGCGCTGCCCTGGTGAATACAGAACGCATCAATGTCGCTGGCCAGCAGTGACGATTCGCTCAGCAGCTCGTGCAAATGAGCCGGCACTTTCAGTAAGGCGAAATTGAACACCTGGCGACCATTCATGAAGAACACGCCGTCGCTGACCTTCAGGTGCGGCGCGCCGGAACCATCGGTACCGAACTTGGCCTTGCCCAGTTGCCAAGTGGCGTCCTCGGCCATCCAGGTAGCGGTGGCAGCGTCGCCAAACAACATCGTGGTATTGCGATCTTCAGGGTCAACGATTTTCGAATAGGGATCGGCCGTCACCAGCAGGCCGTTCTTCAAGCCCGTCGCTTCCATGAAACCCTTCAAGGCATAAATGCCATATACGTAGCCCGAGCAGCCCAGGGAGATATCAAACGCCGCGACATGAGTCGGCAGGCCCAGCTTGTCCTGCACGATCGCGGCGGTATGAGGCAAGCCCTCTTCGTCACCGTTTTGCGTCACCACAATCAGCGCATCGATGGACTCACGCTTGAGGTCCGGATTATTGGCGAACAAGGCGTTCACCGCTTCGACACACAAGTCCGAAGTTTCCTGCTCGGCACTTTTGCGTGGCAGGAAGGCTGAACCGATCTTTCCAAGGATGAACTCTTCATCCTTCTCGAATTTGGCACCCTGAGCGTAGTTATCCACACCAGCGGTCGGCACGTAACTCGCTATGCTTTTTATGCCAATCATCATGGCTTCCCGATCATAAATAGCTACTGAATATGTACCCCAGCAACGCGGAGGGGGTGCTTCAACGATTGAACCTCGGACCTGCATACGACGCTCGATGAGCTGAACGCCTATTCGATCCGGGAGACACAATACAATGAAGATGCACTTTATGACCTATGCGTCACGCCGTTTTGTTCATCAAGTGATTTATCAAGCTGCATGGGCTCGTATCACAGCGGGAGGAGAACCCGAGTATTTCAGGGATTTTCGCGGATCCATCGGGCCATGCAATCGATGGATTGATCCAGCGATGTCCAATCATCCAGCCCCAACGCTCGGGCCTTTTCAATATCAGGCACATAATAGGAGCGCGCCTGGGCGGCATCGTCGACACCCAGTATCCTCACCGATTTGCCCGGCGCGATGCGGTCAACGACTTTATAGGCCAGCTCCGCTATCGTGAGTCCTTTGTCCGACCCAACGTTGTAAGCATTTGCCGCAGCCCCCCGCGCCAACAAAGTCAACAACCAACCCGCCAAGTCAGCCCCATGAAGATAGCTTCGCACTGCCCGGCCACTTGACTGAAGCAACAACTCGTCCTTCCACAACGCATCCCTGACGAAGTTACCGATTGCAAAATGCGCGTCAAGCGCGATTCCCGGCCCGGAAAAAGCAAAACAACGCGCCAGGATGACGTCCAGTCCGTAGCGCTGACCGTAAATGACCGCCAGGGTCTCCTGAGCACGCTTGGCCTCGGCATAGGCGCTGCTGACCAGATGGCTGGCGCAGGACGACGGGTTGTCTTCCGAAACCGGCCGACCAAATTCGAGAGGCCCGTATTGCGCTCCCGTTCCGGTAAATAGAACGCGCCGTACCCCCGTCCGTAGAGCCAGATCGAGTACATGACGGGCCCCATTCAGGATTGTGTCAAAGATTCGCAAGGGATCAGCTTGAGCCCCCGCCAGAGTGTCGGTAGCCGCGTGCAGTACAAGGTCGAAATGACGCGCCTGTATGAAATCCAGAGGCGACTGGACATCATGCTGCAACCAGGTGATCCAGCCCGGATCGCTGTACTCGGGGTATTCAGACAAAAACGCCCGAGGCGATCGCGAAATCGCCGTCACGTCGATACACGCTCCCCCAAGATTCAGATGGGCAATCGTGGCAAGTATCCATTTGCCAAAAAAACCCGTGCAACCTGTGAGCAGGATCCGTTGGCCCGCCAGCAGATCCCGCGGCTGCAGATGACAAACGATTCGCTGGATATCGGCAGCGACGACAGAGGATCCCAGGCTCACTTTCATCCTCAATGAACCAACCAGCTGTCACGCCACACGGCAAGCGCTGCGCCATCAAGCATCCAGTCCTGGCGGACGCGGGCCTGCAACACATCCCCGAGCGCTGCTGCAGCGTCGAGATCCTGTATATGGGCACGGATGGCGCCCACCCAAGCCTCGAAACGGTTTTCGACCCTCTTGGCAGGCAAGTCACCGCGATAAGCCTCGATATCGGAGCAAATAACCGGCACACCGCACGCTCCGAACTCAAGCAGGCGGATATTTCCCTTGCATCGATTGAACAAGTTGTCCTCGAGCGGAGCCAGGGCCAGATCGAGGTCCAACGAAGCCAGTTTCGCTGGGTATTCATCGATAGCCACCGCGTCATGATATTCACGAATAAACGAACGCAGATGCACCGGGCAGGCCCCCTAGAATCACCCAGTCGACTTCACTGGCAAGCTCCTTGATGACATTAGAGAGCATTTCCAGCTCACCAGTGCTGTGTAATGTCCCGACCCAGCCCACCCTCGGCTTGCCAGCACGACGACGCCCCCCTTGCAGTTCCTTCCAATCAAGGGGATCGAGCCGCGTCTTTACAATTTTGATGTCGGCATTGAAGCCATCGAATACCTGGGCCATGAAATCAGTGGAGACCACCAGTCGGTCCATATACGAAAGCCCTTGGCGCAAGGCACCGAGTACATCCGGTGGCAGTTGTCGATAGTGAGGACTCTTGGCCGACAGATTGGGCAGGTAGAGATCCAGGTCAAAAACCTTGAAGGACTGGGTAAAAAGCCTTCACCTGGCGCATGGTTTCCAGTTGCTCGGCACGCACGTATTGTTGGAACACCACCACGTCCGGGTTGTAGCGCTCCACATCAACCACTGACAGCGCCTGGTTGGCCAGAGCCCCCTCCAGAGCACCTGTATCACGCATGGCATTGAATGGTTGGACGATTCGATGCCGGACGCTGTCAGGCTCGCCCGCCGGGTGCGCCAGAACGGAGGGAATCGAGGCAAACGTCGACAAAGGCTGCCAGGACAGCGACGACTCCCCAACGCGGAACGTGCGTTCGTTCTCCAGGGAAAAATTTGGATTGTAGGCACGATCCCGGGCCAGCGCTGGCAACCAGCGCTGGTAGAGGCGGTCCAACTGAGCCGGTGTCACCTCAACCGCTCCAGACTCACCGACAAGCATTTGTACACGAGGCGTCCATACGTTCAGATAACCGGCTCGCTGAAGTTTCAGGCAAAGATCGACATCCGCCCAAGGAACCAGCTCCTCATCGAAACCACCCACCTCGGCAAACAGCGCCTGACGCACCATCAAGCACTGACCACTGAGCGCCGAATAATTCTGGTCGACCTGCAGACGCTGCATGTAGCCATCCGAGTCGCCTGGCATCCGGGCGAAAGGGCTCGAAACCGTCCCACCCACCCCTAGCACCAGGCCGGCATGGCGAATAGTGCCGTCTCCGGCAATCAACTTGGCGCCAACGCACCCCACTTCAGGGCGCATGGCATGGTTAAGTAACTGCTCCAGCCAGCCATTGGCAATGACTCCGATACTGGCATCCAAAAACAACAGGAACTCACCGCGCGCGTCACTCACCGCCTGGTTTCGAATGACTTCAGGTGAAAAGGCCGCAGGGAATCGCAGCACCCGTAAATGGCCAATACCCAGTTGTTCGATACCCGACAACCAGCTACACATGGTCGCGTCTTCATTGCCGCGATCCAATAGCAGCAGCTCGTAGTTACCGTAGCCGGTGTTCTCCAGCAAGCTGTCCACGCAACGCTGTAGATGCGCCAGTTGTCCGTCCGCCACAATCAGGATACTGACCGCAGGCGCGGTCGAGTGTCCATAATCCACTTCGTAGCGTCCGGGCAATCGAGAGCCAACCTGCGACGCTTCGAAACCGCGCGCACGCAGATGGCGCTCGATGACTTGCCGCTCCTGAACATTATCCTCAAGCAGCAAAACGTCACCGACGATCAGCGGCTCGCTCATGTGCCCCAACCCCTCGAACCCGGATGCCTCAATCATCCGAAGGATGAATTCGAGTTCAAAAGCATCGGGAAACGCTGTCGTGAAGCCACCCATTTTCAGCCAGACATCGCGGCGCAACAGCCAATGTCGCGCCATGCTGGCCGGGAAACTGAGCAGCAGATCGAGGTTGATATCCGGACGCAACGCCAAACTCAGGCTGCCGTCTTCAAAACGCATAACTTCATCAGCATAGATCGCCCGGCAATCAGGCGTAGCCGTCATCTCCAGTGCTGCGCTCAGCAGACCGCTGGCGGTAAACGTTTCACCGGCATGGACAATGACGAATACATCGCATACCTGTTCACCAATGACCCGATTCAAGGTTTCGACCGCCTCAAGCGGGTCGAACTTGAAAACCCGCTTGTTGTCGCAAGCAATATCGGCAGTGGTCAATACGACGGGCTGGAATGTCGCAGGCAAGCCATTGTGTTGGGCAAGGCTTTCAAGGGTTTCGTTCAGCCGCAGGAGCGCACCGTCCGGATCCAGGATAAAAATGCCGAAAACAGGTGTCTGGGAGTGCCCCAGATGCTGGTCGACCAACCTGCGTTGCACCACATTTGGCTGGCGAGCCGCGAGCCAATGGGCGTCGTGGCACTTGATGGGACGGGCAGCATAGGCCAACGCGGCGGTCTGTGTTACCTCGATGAAGTAATCGAGCGAGGTCCAGAAGTTTTCCTGATGCTTCAACAGGCTTTGACGCAGAAGCGGTGCCGTCTGGCGAGCCGTCTCGATGGCCTGCGGTGTATTGCCCCACGCTACGCCATAACTATTGTTTTCATGATTGGACAACGGCCGGGGGGCGTATTGACTGGGAATCACCACCGCAACGCAACCGCATAAGGCGGCTTCAGCAGCCAGGCCCGAAGGCTCCGAGCAATAGAAGAATTCGCACTGCTGGAAAACTGCCGCCAGTTCCTCCCAGGAGCCCGGACTTCCCGGGGTGATTTCGATCGAGTCCGCCGCCAGCAGTGCCGGGTCGATGAGGGCCTTGCCCTGTCGGCCCTGGTAATAACAGACTTTCCCCGGGATGCGTTGCGTGGGATCCACCGGCGGGCAGAAAATGCTGACATCGACGGCGGGCATGTACAGCACGCGGTCTTGCGTCATGCCCGGTTGCAACAACTCTCGGGTATAGGAAAACAGGATGTCGTCTTTTTCGAACGGACTGATCGCCCGAAGAAAACCGGGTTGATTGAGTAGGTAGCGCACAACCACATTGGCGCCCATTGGGTTGCCGTCCACCACCTCGGGATAGATGACGATCGGCTCCACCTTTTGCGCCTTGTGCAATGCCGTCACGTCGTTGGTCAGGCGCGGCGTCATCAGTCGCGGGTTCAGGACCGCGGACGAAATATAGGCTTCATAACCCGAACGAACCAATGCATCGCACAGCATGTGCAGAACACGAATACCCGCTGAGTTGCGCCGGTAATCCGGCGACATGATGTAGTAGGGACTCGGCCTCTCGGCAAACAATGAACGATGCATCTAAGCGCTCCTGACTTCCTGGTACCACATCAAAACCAATGCAATTGTCCGGTCGCCTATCAGCAACGACACCTTCGACAATCTAATCCTGTCCAGCCTGAACATTTGCCGTGACGTCGGCAGGACCGATACGTCACTTCGCAGCGGTCATCAGAGCTGTCTGATGGAGTTGTCGTAGTGCTCGAATACCACTTCTCCGGAGTGGTTGTAATCGGCAAACGACATGTCTTTTTTAGGCACACGCCATTCGCCATACACGAAGTCGAGATAGCCGAAAGCATCATTGGGCGCTTTCAACGACACGCCGAATAATTGGAGGTCGTCGAAGCCTTCGAAATGCGCTTGCGGGCAAAACCATTCAGGCATGGCGCCAATCACTACCGCCGATCCATCACGCCGCACACGACGGGCAATGTCCGTCTCGAACGGGATGATCTGGTCGCCCCCTTCGGCGTTCTCGCAAGTAATCCTGATGGCAAAATCAAACCCATGGGTGGCGATCAGTTCAACATTCCACACCACGCCGTCGCGTTGCGGCAGGCGGTGCTTATTGCTACGTACCAGCGCAACAAGGGCCTCGAATTGAGCATCGTTTACCGAGAAGTCAATGTCGTCATCCCAAGGAATGAAATCACCTTCACGTAGCGCCCCCAACAACGTACCGAAGTCGAGGTAGAGGTCGATCCCGGCAGCGTCCGTCAGCGCGCCCAGCGTCACGACCAGCTCGCGGGCAACTGCCTTGGTTTGTGGGTGGGAGAACGGGTGCACATCGCGCATGCCCTTCATCTCACGCTTACCCGGAATGACGGTAGGTATGTCTCCCAAGCCCAGCGTTTCAAGCTGAGCCAGGATGCTTTGCGACCAGACGCTGGTGATGACGATCACTTCACACCCACTGGCGACGATCTGATCGGCAGCGATAACCGGATAACCAAAGAATGCCTGCCCCTGCTTTTGTGGGTCGTTATCCACGATCGCGAGAATGTCCAGGTCGCGGTTTTGTTCGATAAACAGCCCCCCGCTCTTGCCTGCGCCGAACAGCACGAGTTTTTTGCCTTGCAGATCCTGCATGATGCCTTCCCCGGACGCGCCCATGCGCATCAACGATTCTAATTTTTCGATGCGACGCAGCGGCCGACCTTGGCGTCTTCGTCACGAAATTTCGCCAGACCACGGCCCTCGATCTGGTAGGTCACGCGAAAGCCGGCACGCTCGATGTTAGCCAGCATGTCCTGATGGTTCACATATCGCCGGTAGTGGTCGGTTCCGAAGGTTTTGTCCTGGTCGGCATCATCGATCGTGCGGTATTCGAAAAACACCTGGCTCTCTGGCGGCAATAGCACGCTGAGCAAGTCCAGGAATGCATTGGCTTCGTTTTCATCGATTGCATGCAGGAAAAACCGCGCATAGACAGCCACCTTGCGCTTGTTGACCAGGAACCCCTTGATCTCGTCCTTGGCCGCACCAGCGAGGCATTGCACATAGCGAGTGTGTTCATGGGCACTTCGGGAGCGACACAATTCGATCGCTTCTACGGAAGCATCGAGTCCTAGGAGATCGAACCCACAGGTCGCGAAGAACTCACTGTCGCGGCCATTGCCACAACCGAATTCAATCACACCGTCTATATCGGTCAACTCGTTGACGGCGAAGGCCGCGAATTGCGACGGATAAGCCGGCGCACCTTTTTTTCGGCTGCTGTAGAACGAATCCCAGTAGCTCGATGTTTCTGCTTGGCTCATGGTGTGACCTCAAGGCTGTTCACGGCGTACAACACGGTGTCGAAGCTGCTATGGGCATGGCAGCGCAGGTAGTAGCGGTATGGCAGGCCATAACCTTGCAACTGCTCGAAGATGCTCCATAGATGCTCTGCCCGGTGATAGACGCTGATGGCCAGGTTCGGCCTGTATTGACTCAGCATGTTCCTGGCACCTTCCAACGCCGCAGGCTCTTCACCTTCGATGTCCATTTTGATCAGGTTCGGGGCGAAGCCTGGCAAGGCATCATCCAGGCGCACGCATGTCACCGTGTCCCCTCCCGACTCGACGAGATGACCGCCTGCGCCCAGCGCGCCATCGAATCCTATTCGCCGGTTGCCGTCGGAAACGCCACAAGGGAAATTCACCGCGTGTAGATCACTCAGGGTGGGGACAAGTACGGCATAGTTCTCGAGGTTGGGTTCAAATGTGGCTACGGCTTCGAACGCCAGTCCTGCAGCGCGCATCTCCTGAACGGTGTCTCCCGTATAGGCACCGCAGTCGACAAAACGCAGCGGCTGCGGCCAAGTAGGCAGGTCTTCAGGAAAATACTGTCGGGGCGAAGGAGCGGGCAACCGCGAATAATCACCCGAAATCCGAAAATCAACGATGCGATCCAGCAGCTCCCGACTGATTTCATCGGCAAGGTTCTCGCGCAAATGGGCGATCCGATCAGCATTGGCCTCGTAGTAACGCGGGTCCACCAACCAGTAACGAAATGGCTGCCCTTCGGGAAAATGACGAACGAATTCGACAAGGCTGACAACATAGCCATAACCCAATTGCTGCAACTGGGTCACGACTTCGCCGACATCCACATAATTGTTGAACAGCCCAATGACCACGCAAGCAGTTGCCGGATCATGGCGGGTCGCCCAGTCTTGGGCACTGGCGACAGAAATGCCATCTACCTGGTTCAGGGACGTATCACGGTCCAAAAAGGCGCTGACCCTGATGTCTTGATCCGCCAGGTAAGCCTGGACCCGCTGGCCGGCTAACCGTGCACCGTAGACCAGCACATGATCGAAGCGCTGGCCCTCAAACATTCTGGTCTCCCGAGGCCACCCGTATCAATACGGCGTGACCATTGAGGTTGTGCACAAAACGGAAGTCCCGGTTGTCCACCATGAACTCGTTGACCAGTCGGGTCACACCTTCGCAACCATAAAAACCATAATCGTCAAACACCACCACGGCGCCTATCGCCAAGCGTGGCAACGCCCAATGCAAGACACTGCGGGCCGACTCGTAAACATCCACGTCGATGTGCAACAGCGCCAGTCGCTGGCCGACGTGCTCTGCATTATGCTCGGGGAACATGCCCTGGAGTATGTGCACGCTGTCGACTACGCCACAGCGCTCAGCCAACGCCTGGACTCGCTGGATATCGGTGTCGCTGTGCTCACCGCCGCTGTAGCCGGTATCCAGATGGCTGGCTTTCACCACACCAGTGAACGTATCGGCCAAAAACACTGTGCGTCCAGATCGTTGACTTGCCAGTGCCAACAAGCAGCCTGAACCACCGCGCCAGACCCCCACTTCCAGAAAGTCGCCTTCCAGGTCATCCAGTTGCCGAGCCAGGGACCAGAGTTCGAACAGCCGGTATTTATCCACCAGCGTGTTGCGCTCGACCAGGCCCAGGGCCTGCTCGAATGATGGGTCCTGGCACCACGGCGCATAGCTCGAATACGGCAACAACCGCTCATGACGAATTTCAGGTGACTTGGCATGCGCCCAGGAAACCGTACCGCGCAGATAGCGGTAGCTGAGACCGGTCAATTTTTTCTTCAGCCAGGCCATTTCAGTTGCGCTCCGAAATCGCCATCTGCGCATTGAATTCGTCGCGTGGCAGGAATGGGTAAAGGTCTTCCAGCGCACCGGTTTCCGGCTTGCCCTGTTCGTTGATACGGGTCATCACGCGCGGCACCCGCGCCTCTTCGACCTGGACCAGTACCTCGCAGATCACCGGACCACTGCGCGCGAGTACGTCACTCAGCGCGGCGTCCAGCCCCTCGTGGGCGTCGATGCGTGCATAGCCCACGCCATAGGCGGCGGACAATTGCTGCAGGTCGGGCAGTTTCAGGCCGCTGGTGTCATCGGCGCCGACCAGGAGTTTGAAGTGCATGTTCTGCGACGTACGGATGGAGGCGTAGCCCTGGTTGTTGATCACGAAACACTTGATCGGCAGGTTCTGCGCGGCCAGCGTTGCCAGTTCCTGAATATTGAGCTGCACGCCGCCATCGCCCTCCACACAGATCGTCTGCTTGCGACCCGAGGCAAGACACGCACCGATAGCCGACGGCACGCCAAAGCCCATCGAGCCGGTGCCGCGGTTGTGGAAGCAGCGCTGATCCTTCTTCAAGCGCAGATTGAGCAGGAACAGTTCCGAGGCGAAACCGGAACTGCCCGGGGCGATCACATCGCCTTCGCTCAGCAGGTCCGACAGGCGATCGGTGAAGTGATACATGCTCACGCCTTCGTTGTCGTCGGCGTGCTCAGGTTGCAGCAAGGGATACCGCTCGCGCCAGGCCGCGATCTGCGAGCGCCAGGCGGAATAATCCGGCAGTGCGGCGGCCTTGATGCCCGCCACGAGCCCTTCGATGAACGGCTTGACGTCAGCCACGACTTTGACTTCAACCGGCATCTGCAGCTTGGCGATTTCCGCCGGGTCGATATCGACCACGACCTTCTTGGCATAGGGTGCGAAATGCGCGTGGTTATAGGCAGTGAGCGCCATGTCCAGGCGCGAGCCCAACACAATCAACAGGTCGCAATTCTGCAGGGTGAAGTTCGCCCAGCGCGGCGCGATCGAGCCAGGACGACCGCCGAAGAGTGGATGATCATCCTCGATCAAGTCCATGGACAGCCACGTCGGCATGACGGGGACGCCCGCACTCTCGATCAATGCATTGAAAGCCTCGACAGCACCGGCCATGCGAATACCGCTACCGGCAATGATGCCCGGACGTTTGGCGGTCTTGAGCAACTCAAGCGTACGGCTCACCGACTCGCTGACATCGATGGCTGCGGCAACCGGCGGCAATTTGGCACGGCGTAATTGATCAGGATCGATCTGGACCGCTTGTACATCCAGCGGTACGTCGAGCCAGACCGGACCACGACGGCCAGTCAGCGCAGCATGTTCGAGCTCATCGAACACTTCAGCGACCGCCAGTGGGTCGGTCAAGGTCACCGCGCCCTTGGTAATCGAGGAAACGATGGAGACGATGTCGGCCTCCTGCACGCCCAACATGCGCAAACCGGTGCCGGCCTTCAAGTCGGCGGTCTTGACTTGGCCGGAGATAAAAAATACCGGCGTGGAGTCGAGCCAGGCACCCAGGGTCGCCGTGACCGCGTTGGTGGTGCCCGGACCGCATGTGGTCATGCAGGCGCTCGGCCCCCCGGTCAGCTTGCCCGCCGCTTCGGCTGCGATGCCGGCCGCCTGTTCATGCAGGCAGAGGATCGGCTCCAGGTCGGGATGACGTCCCAGGGCATCGTTCAAATGCATGGCGCCGCCACCTGGCAGGAAATACACCTGTTTGATGCCCAGTCCCGCCAGTCGATTCATGATGTAGTCAGCTACACGCATTTTGGTACTCATCGTTCAAAACCTCAGTTCGCCGAGCGCTCGGCTCAATTCAATTTGTTCAGGAATTCAAGCGCCGACCAGAATCCGGCACCGTGATCCTTGTGGCCTTGCCACACTTCGGGAATGAAACTCACCTGTGGATAATCCTTGAGCTGCGCCCAAGTGGCCGGCCAGTCCACGTCTCCGGTGCCCATCAGGACACCTTCGCCGTTACTGCCCTTGGCATCCGCCACATGCAGGTGCGCCGAATGCGGCAGCAACAGGGCCAGCGCCGCCTGGAAGTCCAGGCCGAAATGGAAACAGGCCATTTGCAAATGCGAGAGATCCAGGCACAGGCGCATGTTCATGGCCTTTGCCTGCTCGGCCAGCTCCTGCGGCATCATGAAAATGTTCTGGTGGCGTTGCCCGCCGAAGTGCCACGGGAACGGCGCCATGTTCTGCGGGATCAGTTCGGTACGGCCAAAATCGATCTGGGCGCAGGACTCGCGAAAGCGTCGATACAGCTCGGCCCGATGACTGACCGGGAAGGGTTCGTCAGCCGAGAAGCCGCCGACGTTCGCTACGATCAACAACGAATCGGCGTTGGGGAAAAACTCGGCGATCTGCAAAGTCGCATCCACCACCCGTTGCAGGTTGGCAATGGAGCGCTGGCGGTATTCCAGGTCATCGGCCACCAGATCCAGCAGTTCGCTGTTTTCGAACAGCTCGGGCGCATGGACCACCAGGCGCGAGCATTCCACGGTCCGCAGGTATGCGTGTGGCTCCACACCGAGGTCGCGGTAGGACAGATGGAATTCGAACAGGTCGGGCTTGATCCACTGGTCGTATTGCAGGAAGTCGTGATAACGAACCGGCACGCCCCAGAGAATCGGCATGGCGTATTCGCGACGGATCACTTGCTGGGCGACCAGATCGCTGTCGAACAGGAAATCGCCCTGGGCAACGGCCCGTCCGGCTTGCTTGCCCAGCAGGTCGGCCAGTCGATACGGCGGCAGACCCTGGCCCGGACTGGCGACGCGCAGCATGTCCTGGGTGAACGTTTCGCCAGGCTCGATGGCGCGGGCGGCGATCACGCTTTTGCCGAGGTTTTCGCGGTTGAGCAATTCGCCCTGGCTGGCGTGGCGTCCCGGACCGGCCCACGGCAACGCTTTCTCGACCTGACGGATGCCTTCGACCAGTTGGCGGAACTCTTCCGGTTCCAGGCTGGCGAGGTGGTCCGGGCCTTCCATGCCGCGATCAAGGGTGATGTGGCGCTCGATTAGCTTGGCGCCCAGCGCCACGGCGGCGATGCTGATGGCAGTGCCACGTTCATGACCGGAGTAACCGATCAGGCCGTGCAGCTCACGAAGGCGTGCCAGGTAACCGAGCTGGATATCGGTTTCCGGTGCCGGGTAGGTGCTGTTGCAATGCAGCAATGCGAACGGTACGCCCAAGCCGTTCAACTGCTCGATGGCGCGCTCGATCTCATGCTCCAGGGACATGCCGGTCGACAGGATCAACGGCTTGCCCAGAGACGCGGCCTTGGCGATCAGATAAGGGTTGCAGAGATCGGCGGAGGCGATTTTCAGCGCTGGCACGTCGAAACCGGCCAGCACGTCCACACTCGGCTCGTCCCAAGGGGTGCAGATATAACTGATGCCCTTTTGCGCGCAATAGTCGCGAATCAGCCGATGTTCATCCACGCTCAGTTCGACTTTATCCAACAAGTCTTGAATGTATTCCACACCCAAGTCTTCAGCGCGCGAGCCATCGGCCTTGCGCCGGTACAGGGCTTCGCGGTTGCGCAGCTGGAACTTCACGCAGTCGGCGCCCGCGTCGATGGAGGCGTCCACCAGTTGCCGGGCCAGCTCCACCGAGCCGTTATGGTTGTTGCCCACTTCCGCGATGACAAAAGTGTGGTCCTCACCAATGGTGATCCCATCGATGCTGAATATCTGCTTGCTCATTGAATTTTGGTCCGCCAGGAAGTGACACCGCTGGATTCAAAACGGAAATCGGTGGTTCGGCAACCAAGCGCTCTGACCTTTTCGGTCACGGCTTGACGGTGCTGGGGTTGTACGAAAAACAGGAAGAAACCACCGCCACCGGCGCCCAGCAACTTGCCACCCAGGGCGCCCGCGTTAAGGGCGCACTCATAGATCTGGTCGAGCACACCGTCGCTCACGGCTTGGGAAAACTGTTTCTTGAGCATCCAGCCGTCGTGCAGGCAGCGCCCGAAATCGTGCAGCTCGCCCCGGATCAAGTGGTGGTGCATACGCCGGCACAGCGACACGCTTTCCGTCAGCAACAGGCTTTGCTCGCCCTTGCTGCTCATTTCTTCGCGCTGCTGAACGTGGAGCTTGCCGGAATCATGGGAGATGCGGGTATCGCAGAGCACCAGGCATTCTTCCAGCTCGTTGCAGATGGAGTCTTCAAGGCGGATCGGGTGCACCAGGTTGCGGCCTTCCTTGAACTCGATCAGGTTGAAACCACCGAACGCCGAAGCGTACTGGTCCTGCCAGCCACCGGCGATGCCAAAGCACAGGCGCTCGGCCTGGAACGCCAGCTCCGCGACCTCATAGGTACTCCAGCGATCGCGGCGCAGTTCATTGAACGCGGCAATGACCGCCGTGGCGACCGCCGACGAGCCACCCAGACCAGAGCCCACCGGAAAATCGGAACGCATGTACAAATCCAGCCCGTAGTTGGGTTGGATGACCGAAACGATGGTCGCCAGCAGCCCCTTGTCGGCATGATCCATGAGGTCATCCAAGGACTCATAGGACTCGCGGGTGCCCAGGTCTTCGGAGAAAATCCGGATAACATTGTCGGTACGCGGGATCAACGTCGCATGGGAATACAGCCCGACGGTGCAACTGAGTACAGCGGCCGGGTTTTCCACGAAGTAATAGGTCAGGTCCGAACCACCGCCACTGAAGCTCATGCGCACCGGCGCCCTCGCCCGGGCCAGCACCGGCACTTCCTGGTTGGCCGCCAGCCGTGCGGGCGTGACGACATCCACCAGGCAGCCGGATCCGTCTACGACCGGAATAGCGTTGTAACTCAGGTCGAAGATCTTGAGCATTTCCTCGCGCGACGCACCCACTTTTACCGAACGGTAAGCGGTGTTCATGCACTCGGTGACCGGCACGTTCGTCGCCCCGCCTTGGAGCAGGTAACGACGTAAGTCGCCGTTGGTCAACACGCCTTCCAGGCGCCACTGCTCGTTGACCACGAAAACGATTTGCAAATCGCCCGTCTCGATGCACTCGACGGCATCGAGAATGGTCTGGTTCAGGTAGACCGTTTGTGTTCTGGCCAATTGATTCATGAGTTGACGGCCTCCTTGAACCCCGACTTGAATGCGTTCAAGGCGTCAGGCGTTCCAATATCGATAAAGGGCCCGGTGTAGGCGCAGACCTTGAGAGACTGACGGCGGATAAGCATCGGCAGGATGTCCTGCTCCATCGAGCAGACCTGGACGGTCCATGCCTGCAGGGAGTCGGCGGCGAAGGCATAGACGCCTGCATTGATCCGGCCTGGTCCGCTTAGCCCCTTTTCGTTGAGCGCCAGCAATCGCAGATCCTCGGCGCAATCCAGGCTGCCGTAGCGGGAACGATCCTCCACCTGCACCCCCACCAACACGTCGCCGGTGGCGGCCATGGCCAACCGATAGGCCTGGCGGTCGAGCCAGGTATCGGCGTTGAGTACCAGGAAGCGACCTTCGGGTGGCATTTGATGCAAGGCGTGCAGGATCGCGCCACCGGTGCCCATGGGTTGTTTTTCCACCACCATCCGCAGGTCAAGCCCGGTTTCGGCCATCAGCGACGGCAGCAGCTCGGCCAATTGATCGGCCCGATAATGTGCGCACAAAACCGCCTGCGTGATGCCCGCCTGCTTGAGCTCAGCCAGCACCAACGCCAGGAATGGCCGGCCGTGAATATCCACGACGGCTTTTTGCGAGCCCTGAAGCACGGCACTCAGGCGAGTACCGAAACCTCCACAGAGGACATAGGCGCGCATCAGCGATCCAGCCCGAAAAAGTGTTCCAGGCAACGTGCCACGTGGGCCAGGTGCTCTTCACCCAGACCCGGCCAGACGCCGATCCAGAAGGTGTCATTCATGATCTTGTCGGTGACCGTCAACTCGCCACTGATGCGGAAATTGCGGCCCAGCATGTAGGGTTGACGCACCAGGTTGCCGGCGAACAGCAAGCGCGTGCCAACGTTCTGGCTATCCAGGTAACGCAACAGCTCGACACGCTGGATGCCGCAGCCATCGCGCAGGGTCACGGGGAAACCGAACCACGACGGATCGCTGTCCGCAGTCGCCTCGGGCAGGATGAGGAAATCGGCGCAATTGGCCAGGCGCTCGCTGAGCCAGCGGAAGTTGCGCTTGCGCGCAACCGTGAAATCTTCCACACGGTCCATCTGCGCCAGGGCACAGGCAGCCTGCATGTCGGTAATCTTCAGGTTATAGCCCAGGTGCGAATAGGTGTACTTGTGGTCGTAACCCTCCGGCAGTTCGCCCATCTGCTTGCAAAAGCGCTGCTTGCAAGTGTTGTCCTGGCCAGGCTCGCAGTAGCAATCGCGGCCCCAGTCACGGAAGGACTCCATGATGCGCTTGAGCAACGGACTGTCAGTGAACACCGCCCCGCCCTCGCCCATGGTGATGTGGTGCGCCGGGTAAAAGCTCAGGGTGCCGATGTCGCCGAATGTGCCGACCATTTGGCCCTTGTAGGTCGAGCCCAGGGCATCGCAGCAGTCTTCGATCAACCACAGCTTGTATTTGTCGCACAGCGCCCGCACGACACCCAGGTCATAGGGGTTGCCCAGGGTGTGCGCCAACATGATGGCCTT
The DNA here is from genome assembly GCF_013347965.1 of Pseudomonas bijieensis. Lineage (NCBI taxonomy): Bacteria > Pseudomonadati > Pseudomonadota > Gammaproteobacteria > Pseudomonadales > Pseudomonadaceae > Pseudomonas > Pseudomonas bijieensis. The sequence goes on from NZ_CP048810.1 coordinate 2,429,177, forward strand.
GGTTTTCGGCCCGATAGCCGCTTCGATCTTGGCCGGGTCGATGTTGTAGGTGCCCATCTGGACGTCGACGAACACCGGGACGGCGCCGAACTGCAGGATCGGATTGACGGTGGTTGGGAAGCCGGCGGCAACACCGATCACTTCATCGCCGGGCTTGATCGCGCGATCGCCCAGGCGTGGAGAAGTCAAGGCAGAAAATGCCAGCAGGTTGGCTGAAGACCCCGAATTGGTGGTCAGCACACAGCGCCGTCCCAAGTACTTGCCCAGGCGTTTTTCAAAGGCCTCGTTGAACCGCCCAGTGGTCAACCAACCGTCCAGCACCGCCTCGGTCATCGATTGCAACTCAGCGGCACCGATTACCTTGCCAGCTGGCGGCACGCTGCTCTGGCCGGCAACGAATACCTGCGGAGCAAGCGCCGACTGCGCGTAGCGCCCCACCAGCTCGACAATTTGTTGGCGCAACTGCGTAGTACTTTCACTCATGGGTATCGCCTTGGTAATCCGCGATCTGGTTGCGGGTAAAGGTGTGCATGTCCTGACCGTTCTGCCAGGCCAGGTGCCAGGCCAGCGTGCGTTCAAGGCTGGTCGCCAGCGACCAGCGCGGCCTCCAGCCAAGCTCTTCGCGTGCCTTGTTGGAATCGAGTGCCAATAAACCAGCCTCATGGGGTTGCGCTTGGGGATCCACCGACCAGCGCACCGGCACTGGCCATTGCTCGGCGAGCAGGCCGACGATGATTTCCACCGAAGCGACGTTGTCGCTCTCAGGGCCGAAGTTCCAGGCGCCGACGTGACGTTCGCCCTCTTCCACCAGCGCCCGGGCCAGCATCAGGTAGCCCATCAACGGCTCGAGCGCGTGTTGCCATGGACGGGTCGCCTGGGGATAACGCAGGACCACTTCTTCGTTGTGTTGCCAGGCGCGGAAAATATCCGGCACAAGGCGCTCCGGCGACCAGTCGCCGCCACCAATAACATTGCCCGCCCGAGCCGTCGCCAGCGCCACGCCAGACTCGTTCAGGAACGAGTTGCGGTAAGAAGCGCAGAGCAACTCGACACAGGCCTTGCTGTTGCTATAGGGATCGAACCCGCCCAGAGCGTCATACTCGCGATAAGGCAAGACCCACTCGCGGTTCTCGTAGCACTTATCGGTCGTCACCACCACCACTGCCCGCACGCCAGGGCAATGACGAACGGCTTCAAGCAGATTGACGGTCCCCATGACGTTGGTGGCATAGGTCTGGGCAGGGTTGCGGTAGGCCTCGCGAACCAACGCCTGCGCGGCCAGATGCAGGACCACGTCCGGCTGGAATGCCTGGAGCGCCGAGGACAACGCCGCACCGTCGCAAATGTCCGCCAGATCCCCCGGAACCAGGCCCTCCAGCCCAGCGACAGACCAGAAGGCTGGCGTGGTGTCGGCCGGCAAGGCAAAGCCACGGACCTCGGCACCCAACTGACGCAACCACAACGTCAGCCAACCGCCCTTGAAGCCCGTGTGGCCAGTCAGGAAAACTTTTTTACCCGCCCAGAATGCGTTCACGACCAGAGTTTCCATTCGGCTTGGCCGCTGCTCCAGCGCTCTTCGAGCAATACACGGTCACGTAGCGTGTCCATCGGTTGCCAGAAGCCATGGTGCAAGTGGCTCATCAATTGACCTTGCCGGGCCAGGTTGCGCATCGGCTCGTATTCCCAGGTCGTCGTGTCATCTTCGATGCCATCGAGCGCCGCGGGCTCCAGCACGAAAAAGCCACCGTTGATCCAGCCGCCATCGCCTTGGGGTTTTTCCTGAAACCCCCTGACGCAAGCGCCTTCGAGTTCCATCGCGCCAAAGCGGCCCGGTGGCTGGACGCTCGTGACCGTCGCCAGCTTGCCGTGCTGTTGATGGAATGCCACCAGCTCACGGATGTTGACGTTGGACACGCCATCGCCATAGGTCAGGCAGAACGTCTCGTCGCCCAGGTAGTTGCGCACGCGCTTGAGTCGTCCACCGGTGCCGGTGACTTCACCCGTGTCCACCAGGGTCACACGCCATGGCTCGGCCTTGCCCTGATGGATATGCATGCTGTTTTCAGCCAGGTCGAACGTGACATCCGACATGTGCAGGAAGTAGTTGGCGAAATACTCTTTGATGACGTAGCCCTTGTAGCCAAGGCAGACCACGAAGTCGTTGATGCCATAGTGAGAGTAGATTTTCATGATGTGCCAGATGATGGGCTTGCCACCAATTTCAATCATCGGCTTGGGCTTGAGATGCGACTCCTCACTGATGCGAGTGCCCAATCCTCCAGCCAGAATTACTGCCTTCATATATCTCTCTCAAAAGGTGAACCGCATCAGCGTCAAAGACGCTCGGACTACTCACAAGAGACGCCAATTATTCGGCGTCCTCGCCGGTAATACAGGCGCTGATACCTAGAAAGCAATTATGGTGCCACTGGCTGGAAGCCCGTATTTACTGGGCCTTGAAGAAAAAACGGCGCTCGCTCCGGAGAGAGAAAGCGCCGTTTTTTTGGGCTTCGTTTCGCTAGGATTTCAGAATTGGCTGAGGTGTACAGGGAGGGTAACAAGTGCGGATGTTGCGTCCGCAGGGGGAATAAGTGGGGGAGCAAGCTTGCTCGCGATGACGGCAACATAGTCACCCTTTTCATGAGCTGAAGCACCACCATCGCGAGCGGACTTGCTCACGATGGCGGTGCTTCAGCGATAAGCCTGGCCGCTACACGCCTGCTCGGCCAATGAGCTTCGACCACGGCACCGGCACCATCGGCCCAAGGGTAAAGCCCGGACCGGTCGTCGCCAGGTTGGCGTTGTAGTTTGGATCATGGGACAGCGCGTCCTGCCATTTTCCGACCAAGTCCTGCCGGGCTTTGTCCGAAGATGACAGGATGCCCGGATTGACGACCTGAACGTACGGCGTCCACACCGTGAGATAACCGGCCTGTGCGATTCGCAGGCACAGGTCCACGTCACCCAACCCCTCGGCGAACAAGGTATCATCCACGCCATCGGCCGCCTGAAACAGCTGCGTGGAGACCATCAGGCAAGCAAAGGACACCGCTGAGCAATCCTGCTCGGCCACCAGGCGATTCATGTAGCCCCGCGCATCCGCCGCCTCACCGACGAATGCCGAGCCCACCACACCGTTGAACCCAAGCAACAGGCCCGCCTGGGTCGTGTGTCCCTGACGGTCGATCAACCTGGCACCGACCACGCCGACTTCCGGACGCTGGGCCTGGTTGAGCAGGAGTTCGATCCAGTTGACGTTCACCACTTCGCTGTCCACCGCCAAGGTGAGCAGATACTCACCCTTGGCCTGTTGGCTGGCCTGGTTGATCAGGACCGCCGTGGCAAGCCCCGGCTCGACATCGATGAAGCGCACACGACTGGCCTGATGGCCCTGGCTGCGGAGCCAGTCCTTCAATGCTGCACCGTGGACCGGATGTTCGGCCACCAGCAGTTCGAAACGCTGGTAGCGGGTACGTTGCAGCACGTTGATGATGCATCGCTGCAGGGTGACCAGGTCGCCGTCGCCATGCAGGATAATCGACACCAACGGACGCTCGATAAAGCGGTAGTCGATCTTGTAGACACCCGGTACCGCCGAACTGACGTCAGCCTTGTAGCCCCGTGCCGCGAGATGACGAAGCAGGGCCTTGCGCTCGTCGGCGTTGTCGCTGTCCGACTGTGCCTGGCAAATCAGCAGCGGTTCGTCCAGATGCGCCAGGCCGCCCATGCCACCCTGCTCGATCAACCGCAGGAGCAATTCGAACTCCAAGGCGTCCTTGAAATCGCGCGAATACCCCCCGGCCTGCACCAGCACCTCTCGCCGCACCAACCAGTGCCGCGCCATCAACGCAGGTACGCTCAACAACAAATCGAGATTGAAGCCGGGACGGAACACATCGCTCAGGGTTTCATCGGGTTGGCGCTGGAATTCATCCATGGCCACCGCCCGGCATTGCGGTGCGTCAAGCAGTTCCAGGCTGGCATGCAACAGACCGGATGGCGTCAGCTCATCTCCCGCCTCGGCCAGGACCACCCAGTCGCAATCGCTCTGGCTGATGACCTGGTTGATCCGATCCACATAGTTGCTTTCATTGACCTTGACGAAATGCAGGGTGTTCTGAAGGGTAGTTTCGGCCGGCAGGTCACCGGTTGTGAACACAATGATCTTGAATGCCCTGCAAGCCCCGTTGATCACACTGTCGAAGGTGGTCTGCAGGCGGGTGAAATCCGCCTCCAGGTCCAGCAATAGGAGGCCGAACGTCGGTCCGCCCTGATGGCGAGCCAGGTAGCGGGTGATCTCCTTGACTTGGTCCGCGCTCGGCTCACGCCCATCCAGCCAGCGTAGCAACTGGCCGGACCGCATGGTTTCGAAAAGACTGGCATGATCTTGCAACATGACGTCCTGGAGACGCTGCGCCCATTCCTTCAACTTCAGGCTCACTGCTTCGGCACCGCCTTCTTCGAGGATGGCGGCCAACTGTTGCACCACATCGAGGTTGAAAGCGTTGAGCTCGAAAGCCTTGAGCAAGCGTTCGTTAAGCGGTTCGGCGCCGGTGTTGCGCTGTGGTCGCATCAGTTCTTTTTGCTTGAGCAGCACCGCTTCCAACTCTTGCAGTTGCACGCGCCCGGCAGGCATCGCATGCATCAGGAACTCGAGCCTGGACAGGCATTCGAAAAACGGCTGGTTATAAAACGGCAACTCGACAAACTGCGTCGGCTCGAAACGGCAGACTGGTCCTTCCAACTGCGAAAGCCAGCCCGACTCGAACAGCTTGGCCCGAGCGAAAGCGGCGCGCTGACTCAAATAATCGCCAATGCCCACCAGGCTCTCGACGGCCTGCGATGACTCGTCCTGGTCCATCTCGAAAATCGAACCCAGCATCGCCACAAGGCGCTCACGGATCGCCGCTGTGGTCGCATCGCGATAGCTCAGCACGGCCGCCAGTTGGCCTGCTTCAAGTGTCGAAGGGATTTGCAACGCGTGTACCGCGTAAGGAATCGGCAGGATACGCACCTTTGCTGCTGCCATCAGCGCACAACCATGACCAAGCTCTTGCCAGGCCAGGTCGAAATCCGCAGGTAATACGGCGTACCAGCGCCGCACGATCTCGGTCCGAATGACCGCATTGATCAACGACGGACAGTGGCTGGCATACGTCGCCAAGCGTTCCAGGGCACAAGACTCGGCAAAATCCTCGACGCCCTTGCGGTCACGGCGGTAATAATCGACACGAGCGGCGTGAGCCTCGAAGGTCAGCGCGTAACCTTGACAGGCCGAATAATCGCTGTGGGCAGCCAGGAACTCCAACGACTGATCAAGCGCTTCGGGCAGCAGGAAGGCATCAACATCGACCATGGCCAGGTACGGCGTCGCAACGAGCTCCAACCCCTGACGCAGCTTGCCGGCAAAGTGACCAATGTCAGGCCGATGCACATAACGCACGCCAGACAATGTTGCCACACTGTCAGCATCCGGTTCGGCAGACGAATCGAGGACGAGCACAGCGCAAGGATAAGCCGCGTAGTAGCGCAACGCTCTGCGCAAGGCTTCAGGTTGCTCATGGGCCATAAGCACCAAGGTGAAACGCTCGTTCAACGGAGCGGATGAATCATTGGCAGTACTGCGTTGCATATGAATTCCTATAACGAGCGAGTCGCCTGATCGGCGGCATCATGTTCATGGCGTCCCGGTTCGAAATCCGGTCGTCGTTCTGTCGGTCAGACTAGGCCGCGCACGGATACTGTCAATCAATCCGGCAGCCAGCCATCTGCCCAGTAGCGCAGGTTATCGCCGCGCAGCATGAAATCGCGCAGCACCATCTCACGTAGCTGATCACCCATTCGATAACTGGCCTGCGGGTCTGACAGATGCATGCGAATCGCCTCCAGCCACTCCTGCGTACTGTTGGTCTTCACCTGGGTACAGGGTAGATGACCGCGATAGGCTTCGGTTTCGGTACAAATGACCGGATAGCCGCAAGCACCGTATTCCAACAACCTGAGGTTGCTTTTGCAGTCATTGAAAATATGCTGCTCCAGCGGTGCCAAAGCCAGGTCCAGGTTCAGACTCGCCAGCTTGGCCGGGTACGAAGAGAGCGCGACGCCGCCATGGTATTCGTGCACATAGGGCCTGAGCGAATCCGGGCACATACCGAAAAAAACCCATTCGACTTCGTCGGCCAGCTCGCGTACCACCTCGGCGATGACTTCCAGATCGCCCCGGTGGCTGGTGCCGCCGCCCCAACCGACCCGAGGCTTGATCGAGGTGCGACGCCGGCTGGAGATGCGGTTCCACAGGTGCGGCGCCAGCATGTTCGGCACCACGCGAATATCGTGATGCAGGTTCGACAGCGCGTCAGCCAGAGGAAACGTCGAAACCACGACCCGATCGCACAGGGCGATACCACGTTCCAACAGATCCTGAACGTTGTCAGGCATGTTGCGGGTGTGATCGTTCTTTACCGGGATCCGCGCCACATAATCATCGAGCTCATAGATGCGCAGGGCATTCGAATAGGTTTTCACCTGGACGAGATCATTGAACTTGCTGGCGTTGTAGCGCCCCTGAAACACAATCACATCCGGCGCTTCGCGCTCGATTTCGATGATCGACGGCATTTCATAGGAGACCCGTCCGACGATTCGTCCGGCATTATGCAACTCGATCAGTGGCTGGCTGATTCGATAATGACCGATGGCTGAACTATTCAGGGCCAAGCCCAGGATCGACGGCAGCGGCTGGCTGCACAACGGGTTCCAACCGGTGCGCTGCCCCGGCGCCAGGCTGAAGCTGTTACCGGTCAAGCTAAGGTTGCGGTTGTAGGCCGGGTCATTGGCTATCTTGGGTAACCAGCGCTGATAAAACGACTCTTGCTCCTGCTCCACACGCTGCTTCCAGGACGCCTCGCGGGCAAACCCGGCGGAAGGCTTCAGGATCACGTTCGCATAGGGGGTCGTCACCACCAGATAACCTTGCTTGCCAATTTCCAGGCACAGTTCAAGGACATTGATGCCTGGCGTGTCGATGGCAGGCGACAAGCCTCCCACGCTATCGAACACGGCCCTGCGCACCAGCAGGCAGTGACCGCTCACCGCGCTCCAGTTCTGTACCACCTGCAGACGCTGCATGTAGCCGCCGGCAGTCGGTTGTTCATTGGCAAACGGCCGACCGGCCAGGCCATCGAGGCCGAGCACCAGACCGGTGTCGATCACCTGGCCCTGCAAGTTCAGGGTTCGCGGGCCAACGATGGCCACTTCAGGGCGCTGGGCATGATTCAATAATTCGTCCAACCAGGCCGCGTCGTGAATCACACAAAATGGACTGAGCAACAGCAAGTAATCACCGCGAGCCTGCCGGGCCGCGCAATTCCTCACCCGCGCTTCGTTGCTCTGCTCGTCAGCGGCCACTATTCGCAACTTGTCGCTGCCCAACTCGGCCATGGCCGCCAGCCAGTTGCGCATTTCATCGGTTTCGCTGCCATTGTCGACGATGATGACTTCGTAATGCCCATAGTCGGTGGTGGTCAACAAACTGTTGATGCAGCTTTCCAGCGCCGCCAGTTGATCCTTGACGCTGATGATGATCGAGACCAGCGGACGCTCGGGATGCAGGTATTCGATCCGCGGGATCAACGGCAACGGTCCAGGATGCAACTGATGCTCCACACCAATGCGCTGCAAGTGGGTCGTCAGCAGACGAGGCCCCTGCTCGATCACCTGCGGTAGCGAAAGCCATTGGGCGAAAGCCTGGGTCGACTCCACCTGGATCTCCGCCAAGTGCTCGATGGTCTGCGGGCCATCGGTTTCCACCAGGCGCCAGATCAGATCATGGGGCGCCAGTTCGCCCAGGTCCGCATCAAAGCCACCCAGTTCCAGCACGCGCTGGCGCGAGAAGGCCAGAGTCCGGCCCACATAAGGGTAGGCGCGCATCAGGTCAAGATTGAAATCAGGCTTGAAGATCGGTTCCAGCGATTTGCCGTCTTCCAGCGCACCTTCGTCGCTGTAGACACAGGCGATGCCAGGCATCGCATTGATTCGTTCGGCCAACACCAACAGCGCCGAGGTTCTCAAACGATCACCGGCACGCAGCAGATAGAACCAATGGGCGCCGTCCAGGCGTGGCAACAACTCATTGAGCGCACGAACCCAGTCGGGTTGCAGCGCCAAACGCATCACATTGCCTTCGATCGCACCCCGGCCATTGGAAAACAGTACCACCGGTTCGCTGGTGTAAATCTGCGAGGCAATGCTATCCAGCGTCAATGCCACCGCCTCGGCGTCCCCATCGAAGTCGAACACCACCGGCACAATGCCTGGGCGTTGTGCCCAGAATTCGACTTGTCGCAGGACCACCCGTTGGCGCGACTTTTCGAACTGTCGATACTCCAACCACTGCCGGTAGACTTCGTCGTAACTCTCGGCGTCGGTGCCGACCTGATACGCGACAATGGCTTGCCGGCTGGCCATCAACGAATACAGGTTCAACTCTTCCCACTCGTGGGGCTGGTTCGGCTTGACCTGATCCAGGTTCAGATAACGCACCCAACCCGACGCGGGTGCCGGCTCGCCACTGCGTTGGGCCAACATCTGGGCCAACCAGGTCCACTCGACAATCGAGGCATCGACGATGTCGGGACGGTGAGACAACCTTTGCGGGTACAACCGTTCAAAGCTGCCAAGGCTGCACAGCTCCACCAGGTTGCCGCGCCTTAACAAGCAAATGAACAATGCAAGATCAAGCAGCGCGACAAATCCTTGGCCGACCTGGGCCAAGGCGGGCAGCAACGACACAATGTCCGCCCGACGCATCAGGGCACCGCTGAAACCACCAAAGATATTTCTCGGCGTATCCTCGACGGACGCCAACAGGTCTTCGCCCTTGTATAACCCTTCAAACAAGGCGATGCCGACGTTTTCCAGGCGAATCGGCAGCACATAACCGTCAGCATCGATAAAGTGACGCTTGCTGATGACCAATTGAACGTCGTCATGCGCTGCGAGGACCTGTGCCTGTTGCCGCACGCAGGGCTGGAGCAACTTATCGTCATCGCACAGGAACTTGATGAACTCACCGTCGGCCTCTTCCAGGCAGCGCAACATGTTCTGTTGGAAACCCAGCCGCTGCGGGTTACGCAGGTAGCGCACGGTCACATTCGAGTGATCACGCGATGAGTCGACGATCTGGCGAATGTCGTTACCGGGGCAGTCATCGCACACGATGACTTCCAAGTTTTCGTAATTCTGGTCCATGGCACTCTTGAGTGCCTCGCGGAAAAAGCGAGGGTTGAACGCGGGGATGACGATGCTGACAAGAGGAGTTGGTTTCACGCGAAAGACTCTCGGCTGGCCGGTGCCGCCTCCCACGAGAGCCGACCTCCTGAGCCGTAAAAAACAGAGGCTGGGGGTTATCTCATTTCGACATAACCCCCAAGCGCATCAGATCTTGTTGAACAGGCCTAATTGACCAATTTTACTGAACGCAAGTTGCGACGCTTGAAGCATAGTCTGCTGCAAGGTCAGGCGCGTCATCACTTCGGCCGGATCGGAATCACGAATCGCCGACTGGGTCTGCGAGTTGGCCAGGACAAAGCTCTGGTTGGTATCGCTCTGGGTGTCGAGCGACTGGCCGCGCCCGCCGACCGAACTCAACGCACTGGTCAACTGGTCGGTGCCGCTGGCCAGGTTACCAATGCCCGAGGCCAACGCCGCGTTCAATTTCTGCCCGGCGATCGCATTGCCATCGACTGGCTGGCTCAACGCGTTCCGCAACTGGTTGATGGTGTCCAAGATGTTCTGGGTTTCGTGGGTGTTGACCGAAATACTGAACTGATCGTTAGCCGCTGGAGCGCCATTGAGGGTGAAACTGACCCCTGATGCGGTCGCAACGTTGCCCGCCAGTGTGCCGCTTGAGACCGACTTGCTGTCAGCGGTCAGTGGCGCGGCGTACAGGTCGAAATCCGTAGCGCTGGTGAACTTGAGCACCGCCGACCCCGTCGGGAAACTGGCATGGTAGGCCGCCGGATCAGTGATTTGACTGCCGGTGATCTGGGTCGCGGTGGCGTTGCCCGGGCTACGGGCCGGCGTGAACGAATCGGGCTTGGCCGCCAGGGTAAAGGTATGGCCGGGCAACACCGCGCCCGCGGCGTCACCGGTTTTCAGGTTCACGTTCAAGGTCAGGTCGACGCCGCGAAAGACCACGCTCTGCCCTGCCTGGGAGCTGGGGTCGATGACTCCGCCCTTGCTGGCTTCGGCGGTCACGTCGTTGCCACCAGAATCGGTGATTCTCAACTGGGTGCCGCTAACGAATTCCACCGTGTATGGCTCGCCACTGCGGAACTGGCTGTTGTAGGTCACGCTGGACGAGACTTGGCCGTTGGTCAGCACCACGCGACCATCATCCACCGCCGGTGCGGTCATGGTGACCTGGGTGCGACTGGTGTTGACCGCTTGCTGGAACACTTCCCAGCCGGTGCTGTTGGTGGCCATCGACATGGTGTCGCCGATCGGCAGGTCAAGGGTGACTTGGTCGCCGTTGTAGCTGTAGCTACCGTCGTCGTTGCGGGTGAACGGTACGACATCGCCTTTGGAGCCGGCAAAGATGTACTTGCCGTTTTCATCCTTGGTGTTCATCAGGCTCAGCAATTGGTCTTCGATCGACCCCAGTTCCGAAGCGACCGCTTTACGGTCGGCGTCGGTGTAAGCGGCGTTACCGGCGCTCACAGCCAATTCCTTGGCGCGCTGCAGCACGTTGCCAATGCTGGTCATGACCGCTTCGGTCGTGCCCAGGGTCGCCTTGATGGTGGTGACGTTGGCTTCATATTGGGACAGCATCGAAGCCTGGTTGCCCAGTTGCAGCAGGCGCGAAGCCCCCACCGGATCATCAGCGGCGGTGTTCACCCGCACCAGGCTGCTGGCCTCTTCGCTGGTCTTGACCACCTTGGCGAAGTTCTTCTGGTAGTTCGCAGCCGTGCTTTCGTAAAACTGAGAAGTAGAAATGCGCATGGGCTACGGCTCCTTAAAGACTGTTGATCAATGTGCTGAAGATTTGCTGCGCCGCCTTGATGATCTGCGAGGACGCGGTGTAGTACTGCTGGAACTTGACCAGGTTGCCGGTTTCTTCATCCAGGTCCACGCCCGACAGCGAGTCGCGAGCGGTCTTGGCGTTGTCCAGGATCGCGCCAGTGGCAGCGCTGTCGAGCTTGCCTTGGGCGGCCTTGGCGCCGACGCCTTCCACCAGCTTGCCGTAGGCATCGTTCAGGGAAATACCCTCGCTGCTGGAACCGGTGTCGACGGTCTTGGCGGTCTGCAAGCCGGCCAGGACCGTGCCGTTCCGGTTGTCCAGGCTGCCCGGCTGGCTGAGGCTGATATTGATTCCCGCACCCTGGGACGGCGCGCCGGCGATGGACATGTCGAACGCGACGGTACGCTGCACCGGCGGTACGGAGGAATCCATGATCGGGTTGCCGCTGGCATCCTTGAGCGGAACGCTCAGGCTCAGGGTGTTGCTCTGGCCAGGCTTGATCGTGCCGCTGCTGATCGTACCGCCCTGGGCATCGAGCAACTGATAAGCCTGGCTGGTGCCATCGGCGGACGTCGCGCCGAACACCACCTTGACCGGCATGGAGTTCTTGATGCCGTTCTGGATGATGGTCGTGGTGGCGGCATCGTAGATGTCCAGCTTGGTGGTCATGCTCGGCTGGCCGCTGGCCGGGATGGTCAGCGTACCGCTGCCGCCAGGCACGATGGCAGCGCCCAGCGGCGCGGCAATCGCCAGCCGCTTGGAGTCGGTCATCTCGGTCTTGATGTTGGCCGCAGCGTTTCGGGTCGGGGTGAGCCTGAACGAGTCGCCGGCGGCTGCGGTGCCGTTGGCAAACGTCATCGAAAAACCGTCGATCACCGGTGGCGGCGTGGTGGCGGTGTTGAACGCGCCCATCGAGGTGCCGTCGGGCAGGCGCTGGACGGTGTAGTCCGTGCCGCTGGTGAACGTCACCTTGTAGTCGTTGGTGGTCAACTTGCCGGAGTCTTCGATGGCGATGTTGAAGTTGCCGGAGCCAGCGCTGTTGTTCAACGAGGCGACGCTGCGCTGGCTGATCTGCGCGGCGCTGTTGATGTTGCTGAACAGGTTGGAGCCGAAGGCCCCGTTCATGTCGATGCCCGAGGCCTGGATGCTGTTCATCTGGTCGGCGACCACCAGGGCCACGCGGCCCAGCTCGTTCATGGCCGGGTCGAGCACGGTACTGCGGTAGCGCATCAGGCCACCGATCTCGCCACCGGTAAGCACCTGGGTGAGGTCCATGGAGCTGGAACCACTGTTGAGCTGGATGCCCATGCGTCCCGGATCGTTCTTGTCCGGCACCGCTTCCAGGGTATTGACGATATTGCCCATCACCAACGGTTGGCCGGAGCCCAGGTAGATGTCCAGGCTGCTGCCGTTCTCGACGACCTGGGTGCCGGTAAAAGTCGAGAGCTGGCGAATGGTTTCGCTGCGGGCATCGAGCAGATCGTTGGGGGCGCCACCGGCGTTGGAGACTTCAGAGATTTTCTTGTTCAACTGCGCAACAGTGGCCGCCAGGTTATTGACCTGGTCGACCATGTTCGACAGGTTGCCATTGATGTTCTGGCTCTGCTCCGTCAACTGGTTGGCAACCGAATTGAAACGGTTGCTCAGGGCTTGGGCATCGCTGAGCAGCAACTGACGGGAGGCATCGTCACCGGGCTTGGCGTTGACGTTCTGCACCGAGGCGAAAAACTTGGTCAGCGCGCCGTTGAGACCGGTACCGCTGTCGGACAACAGGGAGTCGAGCGGGGTGATCTGCCCCTGATAGGCCGCCGCGTCACTGTTGAGCGACGTAGTGGTTTTCAGTTGCGCTTCAAGGAAGGAGTTATACACCCGACGCACATCGGCCAAGGTCGTGCCGGAACCGATGAACACGTTGCCGTACTGGTTCGACGCCTTGGTGGTCTGCACGGTCTGCTGGCGTGAATAACCAGCGGTATCGACGTTGGCGATGTTGTTACCCGTGGTCACCAACGCAGTCTGGCTTGCTGACAGACCCGACATCCCTATATTGAGCAAACTCATGGTTCAGACCTTATAAAGTCGTGGTGGCGCCTGCGGAAGCGTAGTTTTGATAACTCGTCATCTGCCGGGCTATGTTCGAAATCTTGCTGGCGTAGTGCGGATCAGTGGCGTAACCGGCTTTCTGCAACTCGCGTACAAACTGTTCCGGGTTATCGGCCGACTTCAACACATCTTGATAGCGACTGTTGCTTTGCAGCAGGTTGACCAAGTCGTGGAAACTGTCGCGATACGAGGCATAGGAACGGAACTCGGCCGTCTCCTTAACCATCGCGCCATTGCGGAATTCGCTGGTGATCGCCCGCGCCGAATCGCCCTTCCAATTGGCGCTGGCCTTGATGCCGAACAGGTTGTGGCTGCTGCTGCCATCGGGCTGGCGCATGACCGATTTGCCCCAACCGGTTTCCAAGGCAGCCTGGGCCACCAGGTAACGCGGGTCGACACCGATGCGGTCGGCGGCTTCCTTGGCCATTGGCAGCATGGCGTTGACGAATTCATCGGCATCGCGGAAGGCCTTGCGCGCCGGGGCCAGCGGTGGCTGGGCCACGGCACGACCATAGACCTGCATGTCGCCTTTGGGCTCGGCAGCCTTGAGCGCGGCCAGCCAGTCGCCATTGGCCAGTTCGCCGGTGGCCGGCTTGACGGCGGCGATGGTGCGATCCGGCAGCAGGTTCTGTGCGGGCACATCGGTATTGGCCGACGCCGAAGGCACCAGGCCGGCGAGCAGACGGTCAGCCAGTTTCGGCGGCAAGGCGAGGCGGCGCTGGTTGAGCAATTCCATGTCGTTGCGGTGGACACCCTCGGCCCCTTGCGGCGCACTCACGGCCCGCGACGCCCACAATGGACGTTGGCCGCTGGTACGCGACAATGGACCGTCAGTAGGCAGGGTCCCGGCAGCCACCGGTGTCGGCACCGGTGCCTTGGCGACCTTGTCCAGCGCCTCTTGTTGCTTGGCAGCCGACAACGTGGCCGCCTCACCGGGCGCCAGCGGTTTGTTCTTGGACATCTGGCGCAGCAGCACATCGGCCAGGCCGATACCGCCGCCCTCGCGGGACATGGAAACGGCCAATTGCTGGTCGTACATTTCCTGGTATTGCTTGGCCTCGGGCGTATTCATGGGGTTGTCCTTGCCCAAGGCCTCGGTGGCCGAACGCATGGACTTGAGCATTTCGCCGAGAAACAGCGACTCGAATTCCTGCGCCACTTTACGCAGGTTGCCGTCGCTGTTCTTGTCGCCAACCTTGAGCTGGTTCAAGCGGTTCAGGTCCGAGTAGGAACCCGAATCCCCGCTGATCAAAGCGCCCTTGCGCATATCCATGGCTCGCCCCTCAAATCACGATCAGGTCGGCTTGCAACGCGCCGGCCTGCTTCAAGACTTCGAGGATCGCCATCAAGTCGCCCGGCGCCGCGCCGACCTGGTTCACCGCCCGGACGATTTCATCCAGGGTGGTGCCCGGGCCGAACTTGAACATCGGCTTGGCTTCCTGTTCGGCATTGACCCGCGAACGCGGGACCACGGCGGTCTGGCCGTTGGACAGCGGCCCCGGCTGGCTGACGATCGGGTCTTCGGTGATGGTCACCGTCAGGCTGCCGTGGGTCACGGCGGCCGGAGATACCTTGACGTTCTGGCCGATCACGATGGTGCCGGTGCGCGAATTGATGATGACTTTCGCCACCGCCTGGCCCGGATCGACCTCAAGGTTTTCCAGGATCGACAGGTAGTCGACTCGCTGGCTCGGATCCAGCGGCGCAGTGACGCGGATCGAGCCACCGTCAATGGCCTGGGCCACGCCCGGGCCAAGCATGTCGTTGATCTTGTCGACGATGCGCTTGGCGGTGGTGAAGTCGGAACGGTTGAGGTTCAGCGTCAGGCTGTTGCCCTGGTTGAAACCGCTCGGCACCGAACGCTCTACCATCGCACCACCAGGGATTCGACCCGCCGACGGAACGTTGACGGTGATCTTCGAACCATCGCGCCCCTCGGCATCGAAACCACCCACCACCAGGTTGCCCTGGGCGATGGCGTAGACGTTGCCGTCGATACCCTTGAGTGGCGTCAGCAGCAAGGTGCCGCCGCGCAGGCTCTTGGAGTTACCGATGGACGAGACGGTGATATCCACCTGCTGGCCAGGCTTGGCGAACGCCGGCAGATCGGCACTGATCGACACCGCCGCGACGTTCTTCAGCTGTACGTTGCCGGAACCGGCCGGCACCTTGATGCCGAACTGCGACAACATGTTGTTGAAGGTCTGCAGGGTGAACGGGGTCTGGGTGGTCTGGTCGCCGGTGCCGTTCAGGCCCACGACCAGGCCGTAGCCGATCAACTGGTTGGAACGCACGCCGGAAATGCTGGCGATGTCCTTCAAGCGCTCGGCCTGAGCGGTAAAGGCCGCCGACATCAGCAGGGCTCCGATCAACAGCTGCTTAAGATTCAACTGGGCCACCTAGAAAGGGAACTTCGGGCTAAGGAAGAAACGGTCGAACCAACCCGGCTGACTCGCATCGGCAAAGGCACCGGTACCTGAGTAAGTGATACGGGCATCGGCTACGCGGGTCGAGGAAACGGTGTTGTCGGTGGCGATATCATCGGCGCGAACCATGCCGGCGATGCGCACTAGCTCGTCACCGGTGTTGAGGGTCAGCCACTTCTCGCCGCGCACGACGATGATGCCGTTGGGCAGCACATCGGCAACGGTCACGGTGATCGAACCGGTCAGGCTGTTGCTCTGGCCGGACTTGCTATCGCCCTTGGTGGCCCGATCAGAGTTGTACCCGGCGTTGAGGCTCAGGTCATTGCTCCCGATCGGGTTGTTGGTGGTCAGGCTGGAGCCGAACAGCGAGGTCAGGCCGACGCTGGTCTCGCTGGTCTTGTCGATCTGCGAGTTGGCGTTCTTGCTGGCCTGGGTCCGCTCGTTCAGGGTGATGGTGATAATGTCACCGACCCGGAAGGCCTTGCGGTCGCTGTACAGGTTCTGTTCGAAACCGGCCTGGTAGATCGAGCCATTGTTGGCCGCAGCCGGCAACGGCGTACGCGGCAACACCGGGGCGTAATACGGGTCATTGGGCCTGGGTGTCGGTGCGACACAGCCCGCGAGTGCGGTGATCCCACTCAGTGCCAGAACAGATGCGAAGCGTTTCATGACCCTACCTCTTGGTGTTGCAGGCGACCCTGGGGTCGCCCTGTCTACGTAATGACGGACGTTGCGACGCGATTACAGGTTCTGCGTAACGAACGAGAGCATCTGGTCGGCGGTGGAAATCACCTTGGAGTTCATCTCGTAGGCACGCTGGGTGGTGATCATGTTGACCATCTCCTCGACGGTGCTCACGTTGGATGTTTCCAGGGTGTTCTGCAGCGTGGTGCCGAAACCGTTCAGGCCCGGGGTGCCGACTTGCGGCGCGCCACTTGCGGCGGTTTCCAGGAACAGGTTGTTGCCCACCGCTTGCAGGCCGGCCGGGTTGATGAAGTCGGCGGTCTGCAGGTTGCCGATCACCTGGGCGGCCGGGTTGCCCGCCACGGTGATGGATACGGTGCCGTCACGGCCCACGGTAAAGGTCTGGGCATCGTTCGGGATGATGATGGCCGGCTCCAGGGCGAAACCGCTGGCGTTGACGATCTGGCCATTGGAGTCGAGGTGGAACGTACCGTCACGGGTGTAGGACGTGGTGCCGTCCGGCTGCAGGATCTGGAAGAAACCGCGACCGTCGATGGCCATGTCCAGCGGCTGCTCGGTGGTTTGCAGGCTGCCGGCGTTGAAGTTTTTCTGGGTGCCGACGATGCGTACACCGGTACCCACTTGCAGGCCCGACGGCAATTCGCTGTCCTGGGTCGACTGGGCACCAGGCTGGCGTTTTACCTGATACAGCAGGTCCTGGAACTCGGCGCGATCACGTTTGAAACCCGTGGTCGAGACGTTCGCCAGGTTGTTGGAAATGGTCGTCAGGTTGGTGTCCTGGGCGGACAGACCTGTTTTGGCAACCCATAGAGCCGGAAGCATTCGATTCTCCTCGTACGCCTGTTTTTCGGCGCGACGCTTTAATTAATGGTTAGATCTGCAAGACCCGAGCCATGGCCTCGTCGCCTTCTTTGGCGGTGTTCATCATCTTGACGTGAAGCTCAAACTGCTTGGCCAGGGCCAGCACCGAGGTCATTTCATCCACGGCATTGACGTTGCTCGCCTCCTGGAAACCCGACACCAACTGCACGTTGGCATCGATGGGCGCCGGCTGGCCGTCCTTGGTACGGATCGAACCGTCCAGGCCCTTGGTCATGTTCTTGAGATCCGGGTTGACCAGCTTGATGCGGTCCACTTCAGCCATCACCCGCGGGCCTTCGCCCATGGCACGGATGCTGATGGTGCCGTCCTGGCCGATTTCGATTTTCTGCTCGGGCGGCACGGCGATCGGACCGCCGTTGCCCATCACTGGCATGCCGTTGCCGGCCCGCAGCACGCCCAGGGCGTCGACGTTGAGGCTTCCTGTGCGCACGTAGCTTTCGCCGCCGTCAGGGTTCTGCACGGCCATCCAGCCTGGGCCGCTGACCGCGACGTCGAGGTCACGACCGGTTTCCACCAGCGCCCCCGGGGTGAAGTCCGTGGCAGGCCGTTCGGACAGGGCAAAGGCCCGCGCCGGAAAGCTGTCGCCAAACACCGGCATCGAGCGAGCCTGCTCCAGGTCTTTCTGAAAACCATTGGTGGAGATGTTCGCCAGGTTGTTGGCATGGGCCCGTTGCGCCAGTGCGTTCTGGCTGGCGCCGGTCATTGCCACATAAAGGTACTTGTCCACTGTCGTTCCTCTGCATGCCGGACGTTTGCCGCCCACTGCTGTGTTGCACAGCCTTAAGCAATTTGCAGACCAACTTTTTTCTGGCGCCTCGCGCCCCGGCAAACAAGGGGTTCAGGGTTGTGGAAGGGATTTTTGAAATGTGTCGAAGACGAAAAACCGGCGGTGTTGTGCCGGTTGGAGGCAATGCTTGTCCTTGGGTAATGGCCACTGCCGTCATCGCGAGCAGGCTCGCTCCCACATTGGACCTCCAGTGCTCCTGAGATTTGTGAGCAATCAGTAACCTTGTGGGAGCGAGCCTGCTCGCGATGAGGCCCGCATGGGCACCGAGAGCAAGCAGCTATGACTCGCTTTTACCGACCTCATACTCCCGCAACTTATTGGCGATGGTGGTGTGGGAAACCCCCAGCCGCTTGCCCAATTGCCGACTGCTGGGATGTTCGGAGTAAAGACGTTCCAGCACCGCTTTCTCAAAACGCCCAACGATCTCGTCCAATCCGCCCTCGAGGGAAAAATCGCCAAGGGGTTGGCGCACACCATAGTCCGGCAGGCGAATATGCTCGGCTTTCACCGTCCCGCCGTCGCACAGGGAAACGGCCTGGAACAACACGTTTTCCAACTGCCGGACGTTGCCCGGCCAGTGGTAGTGACTCAGACGCTCCATCGCCGCCGGCGCCAGCCTGGGCAGCGCACAGCCGATCTGGCGGCTGGCCTGGTCGAGGAAATGCTCCACCAGCGGCGCAAGGCCATCGAGGCATTCGCGCAGCGGCGGGATGTGCAAGGAAAGGACGTTCAAGCGGTGGTACAAGTCCTGACGGAATTCTCCCCGGGCACAGAGTTCGGACAAGTCCACCTGGGTAGCGCAGATCACCCGGACGTCCAGGTACACCTCTTCATCGCTGCCTACGCGACGGAAGCAACCGTCCTGCAGAAAGCGCAGCAGTTTCACTTGCAGGCGCGGGCTCATCTCCCCGACGCCATCGAGGAACAACGTTCCCCCGGCAGTCAGTTCCAGCAGGCCAAGCTTGCCTTCGGCCCGGGCACCTTCGAAAGCACCGGGGCCGTAGCCGAACAGTTCGGTCTCGGCCATGGACTCCGGCAACCCGGCACAGTTGAGCGCCATCAATGGCGATTGCCCGCGCGGACTGGCCAGGTGACAGGCGCGTGCCAGCAATTCCTTACCGGTGCCGGTTTCGCCTTCTATCAACAGCGGCGCGTCCAGCGGTGCCATACGCCGGGCCTCACGCACTACCGCCGCCATCACCTTGGAACTCTGGAAAATACTGTCGAAGCCACGCAGCTCCTGTTTGCGCACGTTATAGATTCGCTCGCCGACCCGGTCGGCCCGGTGCAACGTCAGTACCGCGCCGGCCATGGCCTCGCTGTCGTCGTGCTCCGATTGCAACGGGGCGATGTCGGCCAGGAACACATCGCCCTTGACCTTGACCCGCAGCCCGTTGATCCGCGACTGGTTGGCGCGCACCAGTTCAGGCAAATCGAAATCCTCGGCGTAGCGGGACAGTGGAATCCCGGGCACCTCATCCACCCGCACCCCGAGCAACTGCGCCGCCGCCCGGTTGGCCGCGACGATGGAACCGCCCATGTCGATGGACAGCACCGGAAACTCCAAGGCACCGAGCAGGGCATTGAGCTCCATGTGCCGACGCTCGCTAGGCATTAATCCTACGCGCTTGACGCCAAATACCCCGGCGATGCCTTCGAATTTCGGACGTAGCGCCTGGAACTGAATGTTGATCAGGTTCGGGCAATGCAGGTAGATCGCGTTGCCATGCTCACCCCCGACCTCGCCCCGGGCAACGTTGATGCCGTACTCCACCAGCAGGTTGAGGATGTCTCGCAGGATGCCGATGCGGTTTTGGCAATGGACTTTGATGCGCATGAAAAGGCCCGATATCGATGTGTATGCAAGCATGGGGAGGAGGTTGCTGCGCAGCCAGCGCAAGCAAGCTTCCTCGCCACAAGGTTTTCTGCATGGCAGCGCAAATAAACGTCAAGATTATGTGACAGCTGTAGGCCATTTCCCAGCTGAAAATCTCGACAACACTGGAGTACCGCCCAATACGTAACGAAAACTTTACGAATTCATGCCTTTATCGCAATCCATCCCTTCGTCTGCCTGCTGCACACATCCCTGCTTCGAGTTATCTCTAATGCATCGCTGGACATAAAAACAAACAGCCTTCCCCCCTGAGGGAAATCAGCAGGAGAGCAGCATGAAGCAGACGCAGTACGTGGCCCGCGAGCCCGATGCGCAAGGTTTTATCCACTACCCCGCCGAAGAACATGCGGTGTGGAACACGCTGATCACCCGCCAGCTGAAAGTCATCGAAGGCCGCGCGTGCCAGGAATACCTGGACGGCATCGACAAGCTTGGCCTGCCCCACGACCGTATCCCGCAACTGGGCGAAATCAACAAGGTGCTGGGCGAGACCACGGGTTGGCAAGTCGCCCGGGTGCCGGCCTTGATCCCCTTCCAGACCTTCTTCGAACTGCTCGCCAGCAAGCAGTTTCCGGTAGCGACCTTTATTCGTACCCGCGAAGAACTGGACTACCTGCAAGAACCTGACATTTTCCACGAGATTTTCGGCCACTGTCCGCTGTTGACCAACCCCTGGTTTGCCGAATTCACCCACACCTACGGCAAACTCGGCCTACAGGCCTCCAAGGAAGAACGCGTCTATCTGGCGCGCCTGTATTGGATGACCATCGAGTTCGGCCTGGTGGAGACCCCGCAGGGCCGGCGTATCTATGGTGGCGGCATCCTGTCTTCGCCCAAGGAAACCGTTTACTGCCTGTCGGACGAGCCTGAACACCAGCCTTTTGATCCGTTGGAAGCGATGCGCACGCCGTATCGCATCGACATCCTGCAACCGGTGTATTTCGTGCTGCCCGAGCTCAAGCGCCTGTTCGACCTGGCCCACGAAGACATCATGGGCATGGTCAAGCGCGGTCGGGAACTGGGCTTGCACGCCCCGAAATTCCCACCCAAGGCAGCGTGAACCGCGTCTTTTAATCTCAATTGAGTCTGTTGCACAACGCGGCTTTGCTTTAGCGTGGGTGCATCGACGTTTTTCAAATATTCGATCCAGGAACACACCATGAACACTCTGAACCAAGCCCATTGCGAAGCCTGCCGCGCCGATGCCCCGCAAGTCAGCGACGAAGAACTGCCGGCGCTGATCAAGCAGATCCCCGACTGGAACATCGAAGTGCGCGACGGCGTGATGCAGCTGGAAAAAGTTTTCCTGTTCAAAAACTTCAAGCACGCCCTGGCCTTCACCAACGCCGTCGGTGAAATCTCGGAGGCCGAAGGCCACCACCCAGGCCTGCTCACCGAATGGGGCAAAGTCACCGTGACCTGGTGGAGCCACTCCATCAAGGGTCTGCACCGCAACGACTTCATCATGGCCGCCCGCACCGATGACGTGGCCAAGACCGCCGAGGGCCGCAAGTAATGCATTTCGATGCCATCGGCCGAGTACCCGGCGACCCGATCCTCGGCCTGATGGAGGCCTACGGCGCGGACAGCAATCCGAGCAAGTTCGACCTGGGCGTGGGTGTCTACAAGGACGCCCAGGGCCTGACGCCGATTCTTCAATCCGTGAAGCAGGCCGAACAATGGCTGGTGGATCGCCAGACCACCAAGACCTACATCGGCGGCCATGGCGACCCCGCGTTCGGCCAGTTGATCAATGAACTGGTGCTGGGCACCGACTCGCCGCTGATCAGCGCAAAGCGCGCTGGCGTCACCCAGACACCGGGCGGCACTGGTGCCCTGCGCCTGAGTGCCGACTTCATCGCCCAATGCCTGCCTGGCCGTGGCGTCTGGCTGAGCAATCCGACCTGGCCGATCCACGAAACCATCTTCGCCGCGGCTGGCGTCAAGGCCAGTCATTACCCTTATGTGGGCGCCGACAACCGCTTGGATTTCGAGGCGATGCTGGCGACCCTGAACCAGGCGCCCAAAGGCGATGTGGTGCTGCTGCATGCCTGCTGCCACAACCCCACCGGCTTTGACCTGTCCCATGAGCAATGGCGCCAGGTGTTGGAAGTGGTACGCAGCCGCGACCTGCTGCCGCTGATCGATTTCGCTTACCAGGGCTTCGGCGATGGGCTGGAGCAGGACGCCTGGTCAGTTCGGCTGTTTGCCGATGCGCTGCCGGAAGTGCTGGTCACCAGTTCCTGTTCGAAGAATTTCGGCCTGTACCGCGACCGCACCGGTGCGTTGATCGTCTGCGCCCGGGACGGTGAAAAACTGCTGGACGTGCGCAGCCAACTGGCCAACATCGCCCGTAACCTGTGGTCGACGCCGCCGGACCATGGAGCGGCTGTGGTGGCGACCATCCTCGGCAATCCGGAACTCAAAAGCCTGTGGGCCGATGAAGTCCAGGCCATGCGCCTGCGCATCGCGCAATTGCGCAGCGGCTTGCTGGAGGCCCTCGAACCCCATGGCCTGCGCGAGCGCTTCGCCCATATCGGCGTGCAACGCGGGATGTTCTCCTACACCGGCCTGACGCCGGAACAGGTCAAGCACCTGCGCGAACGCCACAGCGTCTATATGGTTGGCACCGGCCGGGCCAACGTCGCCGGCATCGACGCCACGCGCCTGGACCTGCTGGCCGAGGCGATTGCGGACGCGTGCAGATAACAATCTTAAATAGCCGAACACATCCCTGTGTGGTGCAGGGATAGCTGTGGCGAGGGGGGATTTATCCCCGCTGGGCTGCGAAGCAGCCCCTAAACCCGCCACCTCGGAGTGTCAGGCTGCCTCTTTCCAGGCATCTTGGGGCTGCTGCGCAGCCCAACGGGGATAAATCCCCTCGCCACAGAAATCCCCTCGCCACAGATAAGTCCTCTTCACTGCAGAAGCTGCGCCAGACGTCAGACCTGCGGGCCCGTCCACTCGCGGACAAACTGCCCGACATCTTCCTGCGGCGCCGTACGCGCTTCTTTCTGCGGCGTGCCGAGGTAGAGGAAGCCAATGACCTCTTCCCCGTCTTCAAGGCCAAGCCCCCCTGGCCACATGCGGCGAGTACGCCAGCTCACCGGTACGCCACACGCCACCAATCCCTTGGGCATAAGCCGCCAGCAGGATGCCATGGGCCGCACAGCCGGCTGCCAGCAATTGCTCGGATTTAGGGATCTTGAAATGGTCCTGCAGACGGGCAATCACCACCACGACCAGAGGCGCGCGCAATGGGCCATTGAGAGCCTTTTCCACGATCGCGTCCGGTACCAGCGGGTCACTGAACCGCGCCGCTTCGGCCAGCAGCTCGCCCATGCGATGCCGCGCCTGCCCTTCGACCGTCAGAAAACGCCATGGGCGCAACTGGCCATGATCCGGCGCCCGCATGGCCGCGGCGAACATGAGTTCGCGCTGTTCGGACGTGGGGGCCGGGTCTACCAGGCGCGGGACGGAAACACGGTTGAGCAAAGCGTCGAGAGCCTGCATCGGCCACCTCCTGAAAGAATGTCCGGCTATTCTAGTGGCTGTTTGGCGAGTTCGTTAGTTCAAATTCCGTTGCCACGCGCCCGCGCCCCGCAAGCGCCGCCGGGTGCCGGTTTACATGACGCTTGCCACAGGTAGAATGGCGCCCTTCCCTTTCAGCCTGAGCGGACTTCATGGCGTTGCCGACCCTGCGGATCATTGGTTTCATCATCGGCATCTTCCTGATCACCCTGGCGATCTTCATGGTCGTGCCCATGGCCACCCTGGTGGTCTTCGAGCGCACCCACGAGCTGCCGTCGTTCCTGTGGTCGAGCATGATCACCTTCCTCGCCGGCCTGGCCCTGGTGCTTCCCGGGCGCCCGGAACACATCCACCTGCGCCCGCGCGACATGTACCTGCTGACCGTCAGCAGTTGGCTGGTGGTGTGTATCTTCGCCGCGCTGCCGTTCCTGCTGACCCAACACATCAGCTATACCGACTCGTTTTTCGAAAGCATGTCCGGCATTACCGCCACCGGCGCCACAGTCCTCAGTGGCCTGGACAACATGTCCCCGGGCATCCTGATGTGGCGCTCGCTGCTGCACTGGCTCGGCGGTATCGGCTTCATCGGCATGGCGGTGGCGATCCTGCCCCTGCTGCGTATCGGTGGCATGCGGCTGTTCCAGACCGAATCGTCGGATCGTTCGGAAAAAGTCATGCCCCGTTCCCACATGGTGGCACGGCTGATCGTGGCGTCCTACGTGGGCATCACCATTCTCGGCACCCTGGCGCTCTGGTGGGCCGGGATGAGCCTGTTCGACGCCATCAACCATTCGATGTCGGCGATCTCCACCGGCGGTTTCTCCACTTCGGACCTGTCCCTGGCCAAATGGACCCAGCCAGCCGTGCATTGGGTCGCCATCGTCATCATGATTCTTGGCAGCCTGCCGTTTGCCCTGTACGTCTCGACGCTGCGGGGCAATCGCCGGGCGCTGATCAAGGACCAGCAGGTGCAGGGGCTTATCGGCGTGCTGCTGGTGACCTGGCTGGTGCTCGGCACCTGGTATTGGGCAACCACCGACCTGCATTGGCTGGATGCCCTGCGGCACGTGGCGCTGAACGTGACGTCCATCATCACCACCACCGGCTTCGCCCTGGGCGACTACAGCCTGTGGGGAAACTTTTCGCTGATGCTGTTCTTTTATCTGGGATTCGTCGGCGGTTGTTCAGGCTCGACGGCCGGCGGGATCAAGATCTTCCGCTTCCAGGTCGCCTACATCCTGCTGCGGGCCAACCTTAATCAACTGATCCACCCTCGTGCAGTGATCAAGCAGAAATACAACGGTCATCGCCTCGACGAAGAAATCGTCCGCTCGATCCTCACGTTCTCGTTCTTCTTCGCCATCACCATCTGCGTGATCGCCCTGCTGCTGTCGCTGCTGGGCGTGGAATGGATGACGGCGCTGACCGGCGCGGCCAGTACCGTGTCGGGCGTCGGCCCGGGGCTGGGGGAAACCATCGGGCCGGCGGGCAATTTCGCACCGCTGCCGGACGCAGCCAAGTGGATTCTGTCGGGGGGCATGTTGCTGGGCCGTCTGGAGATCATCACAGTGTTCGTGCTGTGTATCCCGGCGTTCTGGCGTCACTGACCGGTGCAGGCTGGCTCGCCAGGCGTGCCCGGTATTCACCAGGCGTGGTGTCGAACCAACGGCGAAAGGCCCGGAAAAAATTGCTCGGGTCAGCAAACCCCAGCAGGTAGGCGATTTCCAGCAACGTCATGCCCGGCTGCGCCAGGTACTGCTCGGCCAGTTCGCGCCGGGTGTCTTCGAGCAGGTTCTGGAAACTCGTGCCCTCCTCTTGCAGGCGCCGCTGCAAGGTGCGCTGCGACAGGTGCAGCGTCTGCGCCACCACGTCACGCTTGGGCTCACCCTGGGGCAACAACCGGCACAACACCTGTCGCGCCTTGTGGGTCACGCGGCTTTCCGAAAAGCGCGCGAGGTACTCACCGGCAAACCGGTCGTGAAGCTGCGCCATGGCTTCGTTGGCCGTCGGCAGTGGCGCCTCCATGTCGGTCGGTTCAAAAATCAGCGCATCATAAGGCGCGCCGAACACCAGCGGCGCGGGGAAGGCTCGGTGATAAGGCCCCAGGTCCAACGGCTCGGCCCCCTGAAACAGCACCTTCACCGGGTGCAGGGTACGCCCGGTCAACCAACTGCACAGGGCCAGCGCACAGGCCAGGGAGGCTTCGGCACTTTGGCGAGTGGGGGGCAGATGGTCGCCATGCACCGTCAGGATCAGCCCGTAGCCTTCTTCCAAGCGACGAAAACTCAAGTCGGCGCTTTCGGCAATGATCCGCTGGTAACGCACCAGCCGCTGGAAGCCCTCTGCCAGGGTGCGACTGGACATCAAGGCATAGCCAACCACATGGAACGAGGCCGGACGCACCACTTTGCCCATGTTCAAGCCAATGGCCGGGTTACCCGACAACTCGACCGCCCGTTGCCAGAGCCGCGTCATCGAGTCCTGGGGGAAACGGGCATCCGGATCGTCCAGGGCCTCGAAGTCCAGCCCCAACTGCTTGAACAGCGCCCGGCAATCGACGCCGTCCATTTCCAATGCCTTGACGATCCCCATCGCCCAGCTTGAAGAAGTCGTTCGTTCGCTCATGACGTTTTTACTTGCATGACGAGCCGCAGGGTACGGCTGGATTGGCGAAGGATAGCAGTGTCTTTCATTACAAAAACAAGGGGTATTTGTAACACAGGACACTAGAGTGGCGCCCATTGTCACTAGCCGCTGTCCATGATCGCTCTAGACTTCAATAAACAACAATGACCACAGAGCTCGCAGTCGTGGAAAACGCCAGACGATTCAATACGTTCACTGAGTTCTACCCGTATTACCTCAGCGAACACAGCAACAGCACCTGCCGACGCCTGCACTTCGTCGGTACTTCCCTGCTCTTTGTGATTCTCGCCGTAGCGCTCGTCGCGGGCACCTGGTGGTGGTTGATCGCCCTGCCCGTCGCTGGCTACGGCTTTGCCTGGGTCGGGCATTTTTTCTTCGAAAAGAACCGGCCTGCCACGTTCCAGCATCCGTTCTACAGCCTGCTTGGCGATTTCGTCATGTACCGCGACATGCTGCTGGGCAAGGTGGCGTTCTAAGCGTTGAATGCCCATGAGCCAAAGGACCCTCGATGAATACGCATGCACGCTTTACCCACATGCAGGACGGCACCCAGGAAGACTGGGCGATCATCGCAGCCGATTTCAGCGCCTACGCGCGACAGTTGCCGGGCCGGATCCTGGCCCACTTGAAATTGCTGGACGGCGACTTCGGCGGGTTCCCGATGGATCGCCTGACCCATTCCCTGCAAACCGCCACCCGTGCCTACCGCGACGGGCGCGACGAGGAATACGTGGTCTGCGCCCTGCTTCACGACATCGGTGACACCCTGGGCTCATACAACCACCCGGATATCGCGGCGGCGATCCTCAAGCCATTCGTCAGCGCCGAGAACCTATGGATGGTGGAGAAACACGGGATTTTCCAGGGCTATTACTTCTTCCATCACCTGGGCATGGACCGTCACCTGCGCGAGCAGTTTTGCGAACATCCGCAGTACCAGGCGACGATCGACTTTTGTGCGAAATATGACGCGGCGGCGTTCGATCCGAAGTACGACACACTGCCGTTGAGTTTCTTCGAGCCGATGCTGGAAAGGGTGTTTGCCGCGCCGAAGCAATCGATCTACAAGGCGGCGATGGCTGACGACACACCAGCCTGACAGATCCAACAAACCCGTGGCGAGGGAGCTTGCTCCCGCTGGGCTGCGCAGCAGCCCCCAAAAACAGGGCCGCTGCGCGCCCCAGCGGGAGCAAGCTCCCTCGCCACAGGGGTTATATGTTTGCTTGAGACGGTGTCAGGCCGGCCTAGGCAGGTTCGGTCACTTTCAACTCAGCTTTGACCAACGCCTCCCGCGCCTGGGCCTCCGCCAACCGATACAACTCGATCGACCCATCCCAGTGCTCGATCAACGCCGTGCACGACTCGACCCAATCACCGCAATTGAGGTACTCCACCTCGCCCACCCTGCGCATCTCGGCATGGTGGATATGCCCACAGACCACACCGTGCAGTTCGCGCTTCACGCATTCATGGGCGATAGCTTCTTCGAAATCGCTGATGAAGCTGACAGCGGTCTTGACCTTATGCTTGAGGTACGCCGACAACGACCAGTAACCGTAGCCGTAACGGGCCCGCCAATGGTTGAGCCAGCGGTTCAGCGTGAGGGTGAACTCGTAGGCCGAATCGCCGAGGAACGCCAGCCAACGGTGGTAGCGGGTGATGACATCGAACTGATCGCCATGGATCACCAACAGGTGCCGACCATCGGCGGTGACGTGCACCGCTTCGTCCACCAACTGGATATTGCCCAGGATCAGCTTCGAATAGCGCCGCAGGAACTCGTCATGATTGCCGGTGACGTAGATCACTTCGGTGCCGCGCTTGCTCATGGTCAGCAAGCGGCGAATGACGTTGGTGTGGGCCTGGGGCCAATACATGCCACCGCGCAGTTTCCAGCCATCGATGATGTCTCCTACCAGGTAGATCTTGTCGGCGTGGTAACCCTTGAGGAACTGCGACAAGTGCTCGGCCTGGCAATCCCGGGTGCCCAGGTGCACATCGGAAATCCACAGGGTGCGAACACGCTGTTTGCGGCTGGGTCTGGCGAGCTCGGCGCTGGTCATTGGGCAACCCTCTGATCGTTTTTGCCACTGTGCACGCCAGCGGTTAATGGCCCATGACAAACACAAGTCCATTGCATGACAGCGCCGGGCGTTGCGCCCTCGGTGTATGCTGGCGGCCTGACACGGGAGACCGCGATGAGACCGATCCTCACGCTACGCCACTACAGCCACGACTTGATCGTCCACAGCCATGACCATGCCCAATTGGTGTTCGGGTTGTCTGGCGCACTGGATTTCGAGGTCGAAGGCCAGGGCAGCCAGGTGGTGCAACAAAGCTTCGTGGTGATACCGGCCGGTGCGCATCACGCCTGTGGCAGCCCCCATGGCAGTCGTTGCCTGGTGCTGGATGTGCCCAGTGATGATTGGGTCGGGCAATGCCTGGGGGATCACGCAGACGCCAGCCGCCGCTTGCTCGACGACACCGCGCGCCTGCCCCTGGATGCGGGGCAAAGCCAGTTGGTCACCTGGTTGGCCGGCAGCCCGGTGGACGACCCGGTGATCGCCCAGCAAGGCGCGGTGCTGCTGCTGGCGAGTCTCAATGGTGCTCGCCAGGAAACCCTCGGTGGCCGGCGCCTGCCTTATGCCGCACTCAACGCCCATATCGACCGGTACGCGGCCTATCCGCTGCAAGTGGCGGACCTGGCGCAGGTCGCCGGTCTCTCCAGCGCCCGCCTGCATGCGCGCTTCGTCGCCGAGTGCGGGCAAACCCCGATGGATTACATCCGCAGCCGCCGCTTGCACAAGGCCGTGGCGTTGTTGCGTGATTCGCAATTGCCCATCGGCGAGATCGGCCAACGGGTCGGCTACAGCTCCCAGAGTGCCTTCGCCGCAGCGGTACTGCGCGAATTCGGCGTCTCGCCGGGCAAGCTGCGGCGTCAGCGCTAGATTCGCGCTAAAAATCGCTAGGATCGCGACAGACAGAAGCGCTCGGCAACAGGTTCAATACCCTGACGCTCAACCGTTGGACAAGGATTGAAATGACGCCCCGTACTGCCCTCGGCGCCCTGCATATTGGCGCACTCATGTTTGGCCTGACCGGTGTATTCGGCAAACTCGCCGCAGCTTCGCCGGCGGTCATCGTGTTCGGTCGCGCCGTCTTCGCCGTACTCGCCCTGACGATATTTGCCCGGTTTGCCAGCAGCAGCCGCTGGCAAAAACTGCGGGCACAAGATGGCCGGCGGTTGCTGCTCGGGGGGCTGTTGCTGGCCGGGCACTGGGTGAGTTTCTTCATTGCCGTGAAGGTTGCCGGCGTGGCGATCGCCACGTTGGGGTTCGCCAGTTTCCCGGCCTTCACGGTATTGCTCGAGGGGCTGATTTTCCGCGAGCGGATTCGCGCCAATGAAATCTGGCTGGTGGTGCTGGTGAGCATTGGCCTGGTGTTGGTCACGCCGAACTTCGACCTGGCCAGCGGCGCCACCACCGGTTTGCTGTGGGCCGTGGCCTCGGGGTTGCTGTTTTCCCTGTTGTCATTGACCAACCGCGCCGGCTCGGCGCACGTACCGCCCGTACAGGCCGCGCTGTGCCAAAACGTGGTGGTCGGGTTGTGCCTGTTGCCCATGGCCGCGCCACAATTGAGCGACGTGCGCCCCATCGACTGGTTGTGGATCGGCTTGCTCGGCGTGTTCTGCACTGGCCTGGCCCACAGCCTGTTCGTCGCCAGCCTGGCGGTGATCAAGGCCCGCACAGCGGCGGTAGTCTTCGCCATGGAGCCGGTCTACGGCATCGCCATGGCCTGGTGGCTGTTCGATGAAAACCCGACACTGCGCATGCTGCTGGGCGGCGTGGTGATCATCGCGGCCATCGTGATCTCAAGCCAACTGGGCGGTTCGAAGAAACCGGGTGTTGGCGCTCAAGCCGCGTCTCACTGAACCCGATCGTTGTGGCCCAGGTCCCGCGCCGGGTCGATTTGGTCGCGGACCCGCTGCTTGAGGACCTTGGCTTCGGGAAAACCGCCATCGGCCTTGCGCTCCCAGATCTGCGTGCCGTCGCAACTGATGTGGAACACACCACCAGTGCCCGGCACCAGGGACACTTTGCCCAAGTCATCGGCGAAGGTGCTGAGCAGTTCCTGGGCCAGCCAGGCGGCGCGCAACAGCCATTGGCACTGGGTGCAATACGTGATGACGACTTCCGGTTTGTGTTCGGTCATTGCGGGTGAACTCCTGGGTTCGAAGGCGTCGTTATAATACCTGCCTTTGATCGCCCGCCCCCGAGATTGACGATGCGCCGCCTGCTGCCCCTCCTGCTTCTGCTGCTGTTGCCCTTTTTCGTCCAGGCCGTCGAAACGCCACGCCCGAAAATCGGCCTGGTGCTGTCCGGTGGCGCGGCGCGGGGACTGGCCCACATCGGTGTGCTCAAGGCCCTGGAAGAGCAAGGCATCAAGATCGATGCCATTGCCGGTACCAGCATGGGCGCGGTGATCGGCGGGTTGTATGCCTCGGGCTACAAGATCGACGAACTGGAAAAACTCGCCCTGGGCATCGACTGGCAACAGGCGTTGTCCGACGCCCCACCGCGCAAGGACGTGCCCTTCCGGCGCAAACAGGATGACCGCGACTTCCTGGTCAAACAGAAACTGAGCTTTCGCGACGACGGCAGCCTTGGCCTGCCCTTGGGGGTCATCCAGGGCCAGAATCTGGCCTTGCTGCTCGAAAGCCTGCTGGCCCACGCCAGCGACACCCGGGACTTCGACAAACTGCCGATCCCTTTCCGTGCAGTTGCCACCGACATCGCCAGCGGCGAAAAAGTGGTGTTCCGCAAAGGCCACCTGCCCAAGGTCATCCGCGCCAGCATGTCCATCCCGGCGGTGTTCGCCCCGGTGGAACTGGACGGCCGGCTGCTGGTGGACGGCGGCATGACCGACAACATCCCGCTGGATGTGGCCCGGGAAATGGGCGTGGACGTGGCCATCGTGGTCGATATCGGTACGCCCCTGCGCAACCGCAAGCAACTGGTCACGGTGGTCGACGTGTTGAACCAGTCGACCACCTTGATGACCCGGCGCAACTCTGAAGAGCAACTGGCAACCCTGAAAAAAGACGACGTCCTGATCCAGCCGGCCCTGGCAAGCTTCGGCTCCACTGACTTCGGCCGGGCCCGGGAGATGATCGACGCCGGCTACCGCGCCACCCGGATACTCGAGGCGCGCCTGGCCCCTCTACGCCCTTCCGAAGCGCCCGACGCCGAACTCATGGCCGCACGCACCCCAAGCGAACGCACGCCGGTCATCACCGCCATTCGTGTGGAGAACGATTCGAAAGTCGGCGATGACGTGATCCGCTATTACATTCGCCAGCAGATTGGCGAGCCGCTGGACCTGGGGCGCCTGCAGACCGACATGGGCACGCTCTACGGCCTGGATTATTTCGAACAGGTGCAATACCGCGTGGTCCGCAAGGGCCCGGACCACACACTGGTCATCAGCGCCCGGGGCCGACGCACCGGCACCGACTACCTGCGGCTGGGGCTGAGCCTGTCGGACGACATGCGCGGCGACAGCGCGTTCAACCTGGGGGCCAGCTATCGGGTCAACGGTATCAACCGCCTGGGCGCCGAATGGCTGACCCGGGCGCAGATCGGCGACAGGCAGGAGTTGTACAGCGAGTTCTACCAGCCGTTGGATGTCGGCTCGCGCTACTTCATCGCCCCTTATGGGCAGTTTGAATCGCGAAACGTGGAATCCATCCTGGACAACGATCCGGTGGCCCAGTATCGCGTCGAACGCTATGGCTTCGGCCTGAACGTCGGCCGACAGATCGGCAACAGCGGCGAAATCCGCCTGGGTGTCGGCCAGGCCTGGGGCAAGGCGGATGTGCGCATTGGCGATCACGACCAGCCCAGCGAAAACTTCAATGAAGGCTTCTATGACCTCAAGTACTCCTTCGACTCCTTCGACAACGTGTACTTCCCCCATGAAGGGGAGGACATCGGCCTGACCTGGCGCCAATACGAACCGGGGCTGGGTTCCGACCAGCGTTACCGCCAGTGGGAATTCAAACTGGACAAGGCCCTGAGCAGCGGCCCGGACACCTTCATCCTGGGCGGGCGCTACGGCCGGACAATGGACACCGCGGAGGTCGTGACATCCAGCTTTGTACTCGGCGGCGCACGGCAACTGTCGGGCTTTCGCGAAGACGGGGTCTCCGGGCAGAACATCAGCCTGATGCGCGCCGTGTATTACCGCCGGCTCACACCGCGGGCCTACCTGCCGCTGGACTTGCCGCTGTACATCGGCGGCTCATTGGAACGCGGCAGGGCCTGGAACAACGACAACGAATTCGACAGCGGCTACATCAACGCCGCCAGTATTTTCCTGGGGTTCGATACACCGCTGGGGCCCCTGAATTTCAGCTATGGCTTTAACGACGATGATGAACAGGCGGTTTATCTGAACCTGGGGCAGACGTTCTGATAGCGATGCGGTATTGGATTATCCGCCGCCGATCCATTGTGGGAGCGAGCCTGCTCGAGATAGCGTCGGCACATTCAATATCGAACAAGCTGCCCCACCGCAATCGCGAGCAGGCTTGCTCCCACACGGGCTCGCTGGGGTTCACCAATCCGAAGTTCAGCGAATCCCGGCCAATAGCACTCGCGCAGTCTGCTTCAAAGGTTCGTCCCCCTCTTCGAGCAGTTCTTCAAGCAGGGAGACGGCGGTCTTCAGGTCCCCATCATCGATGCAATTCTGCGCCTGCTCCAGCTTGAGCGAGTGTTCCGGAGCCTGGGGTTCGAGGGGCATGGCGTCCAGGGAAACAGGTTCAAGGGTCAGCGGCTCAAGCTCCAGCGACTGCTCCTCATCGGCAAAACCGTCGAGAAAGGCATCGTCCAATGACTCGGTTTCCAGCGGCGCTTCCCATTGCAAGTCCGGTTCGTCGAAGCCTGAAAGCGACAAAACATCGGCGGCAAGGGGAGAATCAGCGTCTTTTCTGACAGTGTTGTCCTGGGCATCAGCCAGGTCCCAACTGGTTTCCATGGACAGTGCATCCAGGTCCAACTCGAATTCGTCACTGGGCACCGGCTCACGTTCGGGAGCAGATGCAGGAACCGGTACCTGAGGTTGCGCCGATGCCACTGTCGGTGCAGCGATCGCGGCAACCTTGGGGTAACGCCCACGGATTTCCGCCAACATCCCGGCATCGATACCCTGTGCCAGTAGATGATGTTCCTGGGCCTGGAAACCGATGACATCGCCCTGCTTGCCCAGTACCTCCAGCAACTTGAGACCCAGGTCGGTGCGTTCCGGCTCCGCCAGCAACGCGGCACGCAACAGCCCCGCGGCTTCGGCGAAACGACCGTAGGTCAGGTAAATCCCGACGCCCTCCAGCACATCACCCAAGGGCGCATCCCCATTATTGAACGATGCCGCGGGCTCGGACGGCTCCGTATCGGGAATTGATGCAAAGGTTTCGTCGCCCTCCTCCAGCATCGGCCCGGGACGCCCGCTTATCGGCTCCAACTCGGCCTGCTGCTGCCGGCGCCGAACCACCAGCAACAGCGCCAGCAACCCCAACAGGCCCACCAACCCCGCCACCCATGACCAATTGATGCCCTCTGGCTCGACAACCGGCTCTGTAGCGGGCTGTGCGTCCGGTGCCGGTTCCGATGCAGGGAGCTGCGGCTGCGGTTGCGCCGCTGCAACGGGGGCTGGCGCCACTTCGGCCAACCGGGTCTGCAATTCGCTGATCTGCTTGCGCTGGCCAGCGATTTCCTCATCCTGGGCCTGGAGCCGGGTCTGCAGTTCCTCGATGGTTTTCTGTTGCTGCTGGTTTTGCAGCACGCTGGCGGCCAGTTGTTCATCGGACGCAACGGATGCCTGGCCGGCGCTGGTTGCAGCAGACGTCGGCAGCACGGCTGAGTCAGGCAATAACAAGCGCTGGCCGATGGAAAGCCGGTCGCTGCCGGGGTTCAAGGCCTGGATGCCCTGCATCAGTTCATTGACCGACGCATTGCTACCGGCATCATGCAGGCGCTTGGCGATGATCCAGGGGTTGTCTCCCGGCACCACCGTGTAGCGCTTGCCCTGTAGCGCCGGGGGCGGCTTGATCGCCGGCATCGCGGGCTGCGGGGCCTCGGCAGGTTCGTCGCGGGCCGGCACGATACCCGGTGTGCCCGGCGGGTCGATCAGTACGGTGTATTCGCGCAACAGGCGCCCGTTGGGCTGATTGAGCTGCACCAGGAAATTGAGAAACGGTTCCTCCACCGGTTTGCTGGAAGTCACCCGAATGAAGCTGCGCTCCCCGCGCAATACCGGGGTGAAGCGCAAGTTATTGAGAAAGAACACCCGCTCCACACCCGCACGACTGAAATCGTCCGGGCTCGCCAGGCTGGCCGACAGATCGCCCTCGCCGATCCCAGCCACATCGACCAAGGCGATATCGGCGCGCAACGGCTGGTTCAGGGCAGAATGGAGCGTGATCTCGCCAAGCCCCAGCGCTGACGCCAAGGCCGAATACCCCAGGGCACCCACGACGACCGACACGTTGACCCAACTGCGCAACGTGGACTGCAAACTTTCAAGCATGGGCATCCCTTTCGATTACCAGAACCAACCTCGGCGTAAACGCCCCCAATAGGAACGCTTACTACTGGTTATAGTTCGCTAACCGGCGAATCTCAAAAGTCTGACGCCAGGGATCTGCCTCAGGATTTTTCCAGGTTGGCCAGGATCGTACCGTGGACCCGCATGCACACGCGCATGTCCGCCTCGTCGACACCCTCGAACAACTCACGACGCAATTGCGTGGCGATGGTTTCGATTTGTTCGATCAACGGTAGGGCCGGTGCGCACAGCACGATTTTCTTGGCCCGGCGATCCTCGGCCACGGCCTGGCGCTGCACCAGCCCCTGGGTTTCCAGGCTGTCGAGCAACCGGGCCAGGGTCGGCCCCTCGACGGCGACACTCTGGGCCAGTTCACGTTGGGTCGGTGCCTGTTCGAAACGGGCCAGGTGCAGCAGCACCAGCCAACGCGCCTGGGACAAGCCCAACCCGGCCAGGCGACGGTCCAGTTCGGCACGCCAGCCGCGAGACATTTGCGCCAACTGCATGCCAAAACGGTGTTGATCGGTTAACGGCATAAAAAACTCATCAGATCTGAAATAGAGAAAAACTAATTATTAGTCAGCTAAGCATGAGCTTTGGATTCAAGCAAGGTTCGCCTTGCACTGAATCGTTAAAGGAACGCAACTGACTGATCAGACTTCAAATTCCGACTGCAACGCAGCCCTGACGCAGTACAGCACGCCTTCGGGAACTCGTCCGACAAACAATGCAGCGACTTCAGACACTGGCGGTAACTCGCCTTCGCCATCCAGGAACGCGTCCTGTACCTCTCCCATCAGCTCTTCGGGCAGATCCAGTGCCTGTTCCAGGGATAACTGCTGTTTGCCGATGGCCTCGGCCAGCATCGTGTAGACGTTCTTTTCCGAGCACTGCAATTGCCCGGCGATCTGCAACGGCGTCATGCCGGCGCGAGCCAGGGTGATGAGTTCGTGGCGTACATCGGCCACCGCTTTCGGTGCTTCGGCCTCGCCGCCCAGTACCTGGAGGAAGGCCTCGCCATAGCGTTCCAGTTTGCGCGCGCCGACGCCACTGACCCGGGCCATTTCCGCCAGGGAGGTGGGCTGGCTGCGGAGCATTTCCAGCAGCGTCGAGTCGGGGAAGATGACGTACGGCGGCACGCCGTGTTCTTCGGCCAGCTTGCGACGCAAGGCGCGCAAGGCTTCCCATTGATCGCGCTCTTCGCCGCGCACCAGTTGGCTGGCCTGGCTCTTGCTGCTCTTGATCGCCGTTGCCGGCTTGAGGTCGCGGCGCAGTTCGAGGGTGACCTCACCCTTGAGCAAAGGCCGGCAGGTTTCAGACAAACGCAGGCCGCCGTAGCCTTCCAGGTCGATGTCGGCCAGGCCGCGGGCCACGAGTTGTCGGAACAATGAACGCCATTCACTCTCGGTGCGGGCCTTGCCCACCCCGAATACCGAAAGGTGCTGATGACCGAAGTTGCGGATCTTCTCGTTGTCCTTGCCCAGCAACACGTCCACCAGATGCCCCACGCCATAGCGCTGGCCAGTGCGGAAAATCGCCGACAGGGCCTGGCGGGCCGGCTCGGTGGCGTCCCAGGTTTCCACGCCATCGACGCAGTTGTCGCAATGACCGCACGGCTGAGGCATGTCTTCATCGAAATAGGCCAGCAGGGTCTGGCGACGGCAGCGGGTTTCTTCGCACAGCGAGAGCATGGCGTCGAGCTTGTGCTGTTCCAGGCGCTTGTGGCGCTCATCGCCTTCGGAGTTCTGCAGCATCTGCTTGAGCATCACCACGTCTTGCAGGCCGTAGGCCATCCAGGCGTCGGCCGGCAAGCCATCACGGCCGGCCCGCCCGGTTTCCTGGTAATACGCCTCGAGGGACTTGGGCAGGTCCAGGTGCGCGACAAAGCGCACGTTGGGCTTGTCGATACCCATGCCGAACGCGATGGTGGCCACCATGATCAGGCCTTCCTCGTTGAGGAAGCGCTTCTGGTGATAGGCCCGCAGGTCGTTGGGCAGGCCCGCGTGATATGGCAACGCCGGGAACCCCTGCTCACACAGAAACGCTGCCACTTCATCGACTTTTTTGCGCGACAGGCAATAGACAATGCCTGCATCGCTACGGCGCTCGGCGAGGAACGCCAGCAACTGCTTGCGCGGCTGCTCCTTGGGCACGATGCGGTAGAAAATATTGGGACGGTCGAAGCTCGACAGGAACCGCTCGGCATCCTGCAAGTGCAGGCGCTCGACGATTTCTTCGCGGGTGCGCTTGTCGGCGGTGGCGGTCAGGGCGATGCGCG
Source organism: Pseudomonas bijieensis (assembly GCF_013347965.1). Taxonomy (NCBI): domain Bacteria; kingdom Pseudomonadati; phylum Pseudomonadota; class Gammaproteobacteria; order Pseudomonadales; family Pseudomonadaceae; genus Pseudomonas; species Pseudomonas bijieensis. The sequence goes on from NZ_CP048810.1 coordinate 2,466,053, forward strand.
GCACGTCGGGGAACAGTTCCGCCAGTTGCCCCAGTTGCAGGTATTCACGGCGGAAATCATGGCCCCACTGGGACACGCAGTGGGCTTCGTCGATGGCGAACAGGGCGATCTCCAGGCTCTGCAGGAACGCCAGCATGCGCGGCTGCACCAGGCGTTCCGGGGCCAGGTACAACATCTTCACTTCGCCGCGCTTGATGCGCGTCGCCAGGTCCCGCTGTTGCTCGGCGCTGAGGGTGGAGTTCAGCGAAGCGGCGGCGACACCCAGCTCCTCGAGGGTCGCGACCTGGTCGTCCATCAGCGCGATCAGCGGCGAAACCACCACCGCCAGGCCGTTGCGCAGCAGCGCCGGCACCTGGAAGCACAAGGACTTGCCGCCGCCGGTGGGCATCAGCACCAGGGCATCGCCACCGCTGGCCACGCGCTCAATAATGGCACCCTGGCGGCCACGGAAACTGTCGTAGCCGAAGATGTCCTTGAGGACGCGTTGAGCCTGTTCGAGCATAGAAACTCCAAAAATCACCGAAACATCCCTGCAAGGCTGGTTCAGAATCGCAAAAGCTGCACCGGCGAATCGTAAGTGCGCGTTTCAGACCGGCGGACGCCGCAGGGCATCACAAAACGCGGCAGTATACCCGAGGCCTTCGTTGCGAAGGGCGTCGCTGACAAGAGGCTCTTTGGACTTTGAAGATAAGGAAGCCGAACACTGCATGTGTGGCGAGGGGATTTATCCCCGCCGGGCTGCGCAGCAGCTCTCTCGGCTTACCAGGTGGATCGCAAACTCAGGTGGCCATTTTGGGTCTGCTGCGCAGCCCAACGGGGACAAATCCCCTCGCCACAGGGACCGAGTTCAGCCCTTCTTTTTCGGTACGCCCCCCAACCCTGCCCTCATGGGCAAGGCAAATACACCACGCGGCTGGCCTGGGCGCTCAAGAAGGCCTAGAATTCCCGCATTGTTTATTCCCCAAGGTAGCCCGTAATGTCCTTCGCTGAGCAACTGACCCGCCTGCAAGTCTTCCTCGATGCCGATGAGCTGCACGATGAAGCGCTGGACTACGTGGCCGCTCATGGCTACCTGACCGCCCTGTCCATCTGCTCCGAACAGGTGCCGGACCGTGAGTGGATCGACGCCCTGTTCGCCGAAGAGCCGCATTACGCCAGCGAAGCCCAGCGCGCCGAAATCGAATCCACGCTGGTCGGCCTCAAGGCCCACATCGCCCGCCAACTGGCCTCCGACGAAGAATTCGAACTGCCCTGCGAACTGGACCTGGGCGATGACCCGGACGATTCGGAACTGCGTGGCTGGTGCATCGGTTTCATGGAAGGCGTGTTCCTGCGCGAAGCCGCCTGGTTCGAAACCGCCGAAGAGGAAGTCAGCGAAATGCTGCTGCCGATCATGGTCGGTTCCGGCCTGTTCGACGAACAACCGGAGTTCTCCGACATCGCCGCCGATGCGAACCTGATGGACGACATGATCGTCCAGATCCCCGAAGCCCTCACCGCCCTGTACCTGCTGTGCAACGCACCGGACGAAAAACCGGCGATCCTCAAGCCTCGTCACCACTGAGTAACCGGGTGTCCGCGCCCATCGGCAACCGCCCGTTGATCCTGCGTTACGCTCTACTGGCCATCGGCTGGTTGAGCGTGGTGCTGGGGGTCATCGGCATCTTCGTCCCCGTACTGCCCACCACCCCTTTCCTGCTGCTGGCCGCAGCGTGCTTCGCCCGCAGCTCGCCGCGCTTCTACCAATGGCTGGTGGAACATCCCCGCCTCGGCCCGTGGATCCGCGACTACCTCAGCGGCAACGGCATCCCGCTCAAGGGCAAGGTCTACGCCATTGGGCTGATGTGGGTGAGCATCCTCTTTTCCTGCTACCTGGTGCCCTTGCCGTGGGCGCGAGGGTTCATGCTTACCAGTGCGGTGCTGGTGACGGTTTATATCCTCAAGCAGAAAACCCTGCGTAGGCCTTGAATGGGGCACGAACTTGGCCTCCCTCGCCACAAATGCAAACCCCGCCCTGTCCAATTTGGACATGGCGGGGTTTGTTGTTTCAGCTCACCTCACACCGTATCCACCTTCAACGAGTGATCATTCAACATCCCGTTGATGATGGTCGCCGTATCCGCGCCCGCGATCATCCCGTCCACGCCCGGCGTGACGCCGTAGTGGCTGGCCAGGTTGACGCCGGCCAGGTCGATGGTCTGGTTCGGCGTGGCGCCAGCGGTGGCGCTGACGTCGATGCTGGTCACGAGCGACGCACCACTACCGGTGACGGTGAAGTGCAGGTAATCGTCCAGTGACGCCGCACTGCCGTTTTCCCCCTGCAACAGTTGGGATAAGTCGAGTTTATCGAGGCCGGGCGTGAAGTCGGTGATCACGTCATGGCCGCTGTTACCCGCTTGCCACTGGAAGGTATCGGCACCGCTGCCGCCGGTGAGGGTGTTGTTGCCCAGGCCGCCGATCAGCAAGTCATCGCCGCCACCGCCATTGAGCACGTCATGGCCTAATCCGCCGTTGATGCGGTTGCTGGCACCGTCACCGGTGAGGGTATCGTTGAAGTTCGAACCGACCAGGTTTTCGATACCGGTCAGCGTGTCGGTGCCGGCGCCCAAGGTGTTCTGCGCCGCCAGCAGGCCCAGGTTGACGGTGACCCCGGCGGTCGCGTGGGCATAGCTCGCGGTGTCGTTGCCCGTACCGCCGTCGAGCAGGTCGTTGCCCGTGCCGCTGTAGAGCAAGTCATTGCCCGCCCCGCCATGCAGGGCGTTGTTGCCCGAACCTGCGCTGAGTATGTCGTTGCCGTCGCCAGCATTGAGGGTGTTGTCACCGCCGCCGGCCATCAGCACATCGTCCCCGGCGGTGCCCGTCAGGGTATGGCCGGCCTGGTAACTGATGCCTACCGACGCGCTATCACTGCCGCCATGATTGTCACTGGCGGTGTAGCTGCCGTGGTAATCCGACGTGCTGTCCTGGGCACCGGCGTAGTTGACGGTCAGGGTCAGTTGATAGTTTTCCGCAGCGTTGGCGTTTCCACCGCCCGCATTGGGGATGTTGGTGACGTGGATCTGGTAGTTGCCATCCGCTGCCGCGGTGAAAGAAGCGCCGTCACTGATCGCGATGAAAGGCCCGCCGTTGAGTGAATACTCCATGGCAATGCGACCGGCCGCCAGGTTGTGGTCCAGGGTGAGGGTTTCACCCTGCTTGAGGCTGATGTTGAGCCGGTCCTCATCGTTGGCATTGTTATTGGACACCATCCCCAGTGCACCGCTGACCACCAGCGCCGCCGTCATGCTCGCGGTATTGGCGACAAAGGCGCTGCGGCTGAGGTTGATTGACTGCACGTTGTTACCGGTGAAACTGACCGTGCCGGTGCTGCCGGTAAAGTCCGAGCCCTTGGCGGCCCAGCCGGTATTGAAGCTGGTGGGTGACGCGGTGAGCGGATCGCCGTTGGCGTCGCTGTCGTTACCCAGCAGCAGCTCACCCGGGATCACAATGTTGCCCGACAGCACGTTGGTGATGATGTTGTCGTCGACAGCGATCGGTGGGCTGTTGGGCACGACATTAATCACCAGGTTGGAGCTCGCCAGGTCACCGTCATTGTCGCTGACGGTGTAGCCGATGTGTTCGGTGATCAAGGTGCTGGTGGCCGTCTGAGAGGTGTAGCTGAACGCACCGGTATCCAGGTTGACCACCAGGGTACCGTCATGGTCGGTGGCAATGCTCAGTGTATTGGTGACGGTATTGAAAGAGCCGTGGTTGGCCCCGCCACTGGCGCTCAGCGCACCCTGGCCACCGTTGGCCGCCGGGTCGTAGCTGTACGTGGTGCCGTCGACCACCAGGCTTTTGACAAACCCGCCATCGGCGCCGAACGAGCCCCCCTCGTCCAGCAGGTTGCCAGTGACCGGCGCACCTTGCACGGTGTCGGAAAGCACCGAGTTGAGCTGGTTCAGGTCGGTGACCACCACCGCGTTGGTGTTGGTGTGGGCGCTGCCGTCGTAGGCCAGCGGGTCGAGGTGGGCGTTGCTGACGCCACTGCCCAGGCCAATGGCGTAGTTCTTGATGCCGTTGGCGTCGAGGAAGGCTTTCCAGGCGGCCTCGTCTGCCGAGCCGATTTCACCCAAGGTCGGCTTGCCGTCGGAGAAGAAATAGCCGACGTTCTGTGCGCCGGTCAGTTGGCCTGGATTTTCGAACGCAGTCTTGGCCATCGCCACGGCAGCATCATAATTGGTGTCACCGTGCGCGCTCAGCGCCGAGATCAGCGTCTTGGCAGTTGCCACATCCACCCACAGGGTGCTCTGGTCGGTGGCGCTGCCGCTGAAGGTCACGAGCTGGACTTTCACATCGCCCATGTCGTCGTATTTGTCGAGCAAGGCGCTGATCGCCTGTTTCGCCAGGTCCATCCGCGAGAGCCCCGGCACGCCGGAGGCATCTTTCATGCTGCCAGAGACGTCGAGCACGATCAGCAGGTTGGTATCGATCTCCACCGCCGTGACCGAACGCTCGGACGCAACGGCCTTTGGCACGTCATCGACGATGCTGACCACCAGGTTACCGATGGTGCTGTTGCCCAAGGCGTCCGTGGCCTGATAGGTGAAGCTTTCGCTCAAGGCATTCGGACCATCGTTGGCGTGAGGCGTGGTGCTGGCCGGCGAGGTCAGGGTGTAGGTGTACGACCCATCAGGATGGAGCAGCAACTGGCCGTAGGCGCCCGTGGCGTTGCCCACCAGGGTAAAGGTGACGGCGCCCGTGGCACCGCTGACCGACCCGACCAAGCTGCCACTGGCGGTTTCCCCGGTGGCGCTCGGGTCACTGCCGGTGACGGTGCCGGGGGCCAGGTCCTGGCCATCCTGGGTCAGGTCCAGGGCTTTTTCATAGACGGTAATCTCGTGATCGGTTTCCGCAACGAGGCAGCTGTTGTGCACGTCAATGGTGATGGTCGTGGTGCTTTCATCGCCATCGGCGTCGCGCACGGTATAGGTGAAGACATCGGTCGCACCTGGCGCGCCAACCGCGTCGGGGTTGCTGTGGTAGACGGCGTTGCCGTTGGCGTCCAGGGTCAGGTAGCCGTAGGTGCCATTGATCTGGCTGTTCAGGCCACCGATGGCCGGGTTCGAGGTGTCGTTGCCGGCGCGCACACCAATGACTGCACCGCCGTCGGCACCGAGTACGTCGTTGTCCAGCACATTGCCGCTGACCGTGCCGCCCTCCACCACCGAGGCAACATCGGCATGGGCGTTGGGCACGTCGTCGACGATGTCGATGACGATGGTGCTGGTGACCGTATTGCCCAACGAGTCCGTCGCCTGATAGGTGAAGCTTTCGCTCAACACGTTCGGGCCATCGTTGGCGTGAGGCGTGGTGGCGGCTGGCGCCGTCAGGGTGTAGGTGTAGGAACCGTCGGGCTGAAGCGACAGTTGACCGTAGGCTCCGGTGGCGTTGCCCACCAGCGCGAAGGTCACTGCGCCCACGGCGCCGCTGACCGAGCCGACAAGGCTGCCGCTGGCGGTCTCGCTGGTGGCGCTCGGGGCGCTGCCGGTGACGGTGCCGGGGGCCAGGTCCTGGCCGTCCTGGTTCAGGTCGAGGGCTTTTTCGTAGACGCTGATTTCCTGGTCCGATGTGGCGACGAGGCAGCTTTCGTGAACATCGATGGTGATGGTGGTGGTGCTTTCATCGCCGTCGGCGTCACGCACGGTGTAGGTGAAGACATCGGTCGCGCCCGGAGCACTGACGGTATTCGGGTTGCTGTGGTAGACCGCGTTGCCGTTGGCGTCCAGGGTCAGGTAGCCGTAGGTGCCGTTGATTTGAGTGTTCAAGCCGCCAATCGCCGGGTTCGAGGTGTCGTTGCCGGCGCGCACACCAATCACCATGCCGCCGTCCGCGCCAAGTACGTCGTTGTCCAGCACATTGCCGCTGACCGTGCCGCCTTCCAGCACCGAGGCAACATCGGCATGGGCGCTGGGCACGTCGTCGACGATGTCGATGACGATGGTGCTGGTGACCGTATTGCCCAACGAGTCCGTCGCCTGATAGGTGAAGCTTTCGCTCAACACATTCGGGCCGTCGTTGGCGTGAGGCGTGGTGGTGGCTGGCGCAGTCAATGTGTAGGTATAGGAACCGTCGGGCTGAAGCGACAGTTGACCGTAGGCACCGGTGGCGTTGCCCACCAGCGCGAAGGTCACTGCGCCAACGGCGCCGCTGACCGAACCGACAAGGCTGCCGCTGGCGGTCTCGCTGGTGGCGCTTGGGGCGCTGCCGGTGACGGTGCCGGGCGCCAGGTCCTGGCCGTCCTGGTTCAGGTCGAGGGCTTTTTCGTAGACGCTGACTTCCTGGTCTGGCGTAGCGACGAGGCAGACATCGTGGACATCGATGGTGATGGTGGTGGTGCTTTCATCGCCGTCGGCGTCGCGCACGGTGTAGGTGAACACATCGGTGGCACCCGGGGCGCTGACGGTGTTCGGGTTGCTGTGGTAGACGGCGTTGCCGTTAGCGTCCAGGGTCAGGTAGCCATAGGTGCCGTTGATCTGGGTATTCAAGCCGCCAATCGCCGGGGTCGAGGTGTCGTTGCCAGCACGCACGCCAATCACCGCTCCACTCGCGGCCGGCCCGTCGGCACCGCCTTCGTCGTTATTCAGGACGTTGCCACTGACCGTCCCGCCCTCATCCACGGAGGCGGAATCAGCGTGGGCAGTCGGCAGGTCGTCGACGATGTTCACGTCGAGGTTGCCGTTGGCGGTGGTGCCGTTGTCGTCGGTGACAACTACGGCAAATTGCTCGCTCAGGCTGTTGGCACCGTTGGCGTTTGGATGGGCTTCATTGTCCAGCAGCGTGTAGCTGTAGCTGACCACGCCCGTGGTGGCGTTGTAGCCGGTGATGGTCAACGTATTGCCGAGTGCGGTGGTAATCGATTGCGGGAAACCGGCTGCCACACCGCCGGTGACGACGTTGATGCCGCCGACGCTCAACGTCTGCACACCATCCAAAGCAGTAATCGTAAAAGTACCGCTTTGCGTCAGGGCCGGCGCATCCGGGCTGCTGCCGTCGCTGAGGTTTTTTTCCTGGACCGCCAACTCGCCACCCTCGGTGTCGAGACCGGTGATGATCACCGGGTCGTCGTTGTTGTGCACTTGCAGTACCAGGTTCGCGGTACTGGTGTCGCCATCGGCATCGGTCAGGGTGTAGGTGAAGGTCTCGCTGCCGTTGCCGCCGCCGTGCAAGCCTTTGAAATCGGCGTCGGCAGTGTTGAGGGTGTAGGTGTAGGAGCCATCGGCGTTGAGCACCAGGGTACCGTAGGTGCCGGTGAAGGTACCGGGGGTGATCGGACCGGAGGCCACATGGTCCGCACCTTGAGTGTCATTGGTCAGCACGCTGCCGGTCAGGGTCAGGTTGGTTTCCGAAGCGGTACTGGCATTGCTGTCGTCCACGGCTTTTGGCAGATCGTCAACGATATTCACGTCGAGGTTGCCGTTGGCGGTGGTGCCGTTGTCATCGGTGACAACGACGGCAAATTGCTCGCTCAGGCTGTTGGCACCGTTGGCGTTTGGATGGGCTTCATTGTCCAGCAGCGTGTAGCTGTAGCTGACCACCCCAGTCGCAGCGTTGAAACCGGTGATGGTCAGGGTGTTGCCCAAAGCGGTGGTAATCGATTGCGGGAAACCGGCTGCCACGCCGCCGGTGACGACGTTGATGCCGCCGACGCTCAAGGTCTGCACACCGTCCAAAGCAGTAATCGTAAAAGTACCGCTTTGCGTCAGGGCCGGCGCATCCGGGCTGCTGCCGTCGCTGAGGTTTTTTTCCTGGACCGCCAACTCGCCACCCTCGGTGTCGAGGCCGGTGATGATCACCGGGTCGTCGTTGTTGTGCACTTGCAGCACCAGGTTCGCGGTACTGGTGTCGCCATCGGCATCGGTCAGGGTGTAGGTGAAGGTCTCGCTGCCATTGCCGCCGCCGTGCAAGCCTTTGAAATCGGCGTCGGCAGTGTTGAGGGTGTAGGTGTAGGAACCGTCAGCGTTGAGCACCAGGGTGCCGTAAGTGCCGGTGAAGGTGCCGGGCGTGATAGGGCCTGAGGCCACGTGATCCGCACCTTGAGTGTCGTTGGTCAGCACGCTGCCGGTCAGGGTCAGGTTGGTTTCCGAGGCGGTGCCGGCGTTGCTGTCGTCCACGGCTTTTGGCAGATCGTCAACGATATTCACGTCGAGGTTGCCGTTGGCGGTGGTGCCGTTGTCATCGGTGACAACCACGGCAAACTGCTCGCTCAGGCTGTTGGCACCATTGGCGTTTGGATGGGTTTCATTGTCCAGCAGCGTGTAGCTGTAGCTGACCACCCCAGTCGCAGCGTTGAAACCGGTGATGGTCAGGGTGTTGCCCAAAGCGGTGGTAATCGATTGTGGGAAACCGGCTGCCACGCCGCCCGTAACCACATTGATGCCGCCGACGCTCAAGGTCTGCACACCGTCCAACGCCGTCACGGTGAACGTGCCGCTTTGCGTCAGGGACGATGCATCCGGGCTGCTGCCGTCGCTGAGGTTTTTTTCCTGCAGTGATAACTCTCCACCTTCGGTATCGAGGCCCACCAACACCACTGGATCGTCGTTGTTATGCACCTGCAGCACCAGGTTCGCGGTACTGGTGTCGCCATCAGCGTCGGTCAGGGTGTAGGTGAACGTCTCGGTGCCGCTTCCGCCACCGTGCAACGCGACGAATTGCGGGTCGCTGGTGTTCAGGGTGTAGGTGTACGTGCCATTGGGGTTTAGCACCAGGGTGCCGTAGGTACCGGTGAACGTCCCGCCAATGATCGGCCCGCTGTCGGGGCCGGTGGGGATACGGTCGGCGCCCTGGTGATCGTTGGTCAATACGTTACCCGTGAGGGTGACGAGGGTTTCCGAGGCTGTGTTGGCGTGGCTGTCGTCGATCGCCTGGGGCACGTCGTCGGTGATGTTAACGTCCAGGGTCCCGGTAGCGGTGTCGCCATCGGAATCGACGGCAACGACCGGGAACTGTTCGGTGATGTTGTTGGCACCGCCACCGGCAGGATGGGTTTCATTGTCCGTCAGAGTGTAGGTGTAGCTGACCACGCCGGTAGTCGGGTTGTAGCCGGTGATGGTCAACGTGTTGCCCAGCGCCGAGGTGATGGTTTGAGGGAAACCTGCGGGCACACCGCCAGCAATCACGCTGATGCCGCCGATGCTCAGGCTGCTCAGCCCATCGGGGGCAGAAACCGTGAAGGTGCCGCTTTGCACCAGTGCACTTGGGTTGCTCGCCGAACCATCGGCCAGATTGGCCTCATTGGTGGTCAGTTCGCCGCCTTCCACGTCCACGCCATCCAAGGTCACGGGGTTGTCTGGTGTTTCGGGGGTGACTGGCGGCACGGTGCTATCGCCGTCGTTATCCGGATCACCGGCCAGGCGCAGTTGCGGAAACTCGGGTATCCCGTTGAACCCGGCCGTAGGGAAGCCAATCTGCGGATCGACCTCGCCACCGACTTCTTCCAACAGCACGAAACTGTGCCCGCCGCCCACGCCACCGGGGTTACCACCCTCGGGGCCCGCGGCCGTGGCTTCGCCGGTCTGGGTCGGGTCGGCACCGGCGGCGATGGCTTGTTGCAGTTTTTGTACGTCGGTCAGTTGCGCGTTACTCGGTGTCAGCGCTTCAGGCGTGTCGACATGGGGTGCGTGGTTGGCGAGCAGCTGTGGGGTAAGGGTTAGGTTACTTCCGCGTCCCAGGGTCAATTCCTGGCCATTTTGCAGATGCACCGCCACGGCCCCTTCGCCCCCGGTGATCAGGTGTTCGCCGGCATAGAGCCGGTCGCCTTCGACCAGAGGCCGCCGCAGGCCACCGGCCGCTTCTGCGAAAACCTGCCCGACCACTTTACTGACGATACCGATGAGCGCTGCCATGTGCATTTCCTCCGTTGCCGACCGCAATCGGCACCTGTCTGGGTGAAGAATCCGTCCTCAGGTTGGCGACCGGGAAAGCTGGAAAATCTGCCAGCTTTCGTGAAAGCGGAAGGTGCTGGCAATTCGCCAAAACGACAAAAAACCGTCACACAAACTTGCTTCTCACATCGCCCTTTCGGCACTTCTTCACATCGCTTAAAAAACTGAACGGAACTTTTATTGACGCCTAAAAGCCGTCAGAACCCGCGAATTCAAAGGCTTTCGCTTTGAACAATGTGCTGGTTTTTTTCAAGTACATAAGTTTTTTTCGGCATAAGCGTTATGAGAAATTCTTCTTAGGTTTTGCGCAGGATGTTCTTAGCTGTGTTGTTACAAGGTTGAAACGGTTTTGATCTTAAATACGTCAATATATTGGCGACAACGAAGCACTACAGACCTCAGGAGATGCACCCCATGCGCGTTCTAACCCCCCTCTGCAGCGCGGTTTTGCTGGCCATGGCCTGCTCTTCTCAGGCGCAGGCCATGTCCTTGACCGAAGCGATCCAGAGCACCATCGCTACCCACCCAGAGCTGGCACAACGGGTGGACAGCCGTCTGTCGGCCAATGAAGACGTCAAGGTCGCCAGGGGGGGCTTTTTCCCGTCGGTGGATCTCAATGCCGGTTACGGTCGCGGCTACAGCGACAACACCAACACCCGGGCCTTGGGCAACCACCACACCAATATCCTGACCTACACCCAATCAGAGCTGCGCCTGCGGCAGATGATCTTCGACGGGTTCAACACCGCCAATGAAGTGGAACGTACCCAGGGCGTGGTCAACTCCCGGGCCTATTACGCCCAGGGCACCGCCCAGGATCTGGCGCTGCGTACCATCGAGGTCTACCTGGAAGTGCTCAAGCGTCGCGAACTGGTGACCCTGGCCAAGAACAACCTGCAGGCGCACCTGCGGGTCAACGACCAGATCGGCCTGCGCACCGAACGTGGGGTGGGCAGCACCGCCGACTCCGACCAATCCAATGCCCGTCGGGCCCTGGCGGAAAACAACTACGACACCGCCCAGGTGGACCTGGCCGACGCCGAGGCGAATTTCTACAGCGTGGTCGGGCGCATGCCCGATGAGTTGGAAATGCCGCCCTCGACCAAGGGCGAAATCCCCGCCGATCTGCGCGAAGCCCAGCAAAGCATGGTGGATAACAACCCGTACCTGAAATCGGCCCAGGCCGACATACAGTCCGCCGAAAGCCAGTACGAAGTGGCGAAGTCACCGTTCTACCCCCGTTTCGATGCCGAGGCGGCGGTGGGCGCCAATAACAACATCGGTGGCGAAGAAGGCCATGACAACAACTGGCGGGTCGGCGTGGTGATGAACTACAACCTGTTCCGCGGTGGCAGCGACAAGGCGCGGCTGGCCTCCAACGCCCACCAGATCAACCAGGCCATGGACATTCGCAACAATGCCCTGCGCCAGCTCAACGAAGACACGCGCCTGGCCTGGAACGCAATGCTCAACGCTCGCAAACAGACGCCTACCGCCCGGGAATACGCCGAAACCACTTCCCGCGTGCGGGCCGCCTACCAGGATCAGTTCGGTCTCGGTCAGCGCACCCTGCTCGACCTGCTCGACAGCGAAAACGAGCTGTACAACGCCAACCGTCGCTACACCGAGGTGCGTTACACCGAGGAATACTCGATGTACCGGGTGCTGGCGAACATGGGCCTGCTGTTGCACAAGCAACGGATCGTGCTGCCGGCCGACGCGGTCGCGCAGACCGAAGTCAAGAATCAGGCCCGGCTGCCGGAACTGAAGTAGTCCCCCCGGAAAATGGGAGCGATCAATGTGACCAGCATGGAACCTGCAACCCCCGGCGCTGATCCGCGGCTGAATTTCGATGATCCCTTGCTGGACGGCCTGTTGATCCTCTGCAAACTCCATGGCGCGACGGTCAGCCGCGCCAGCCTCAGCGCCGGGCTTCCTATGGCGCACCAACGCTTGAGCCTGGACCTGCTGCCACGCGCAGCGGCCCGGGCGAGCTTGCAGGCGCGACTGTTGCGTCGTGAGCTGGCGGATATCTCGCCCCTGAACCTACCGGTGATGCTGGTCCTGGTGGGCGGCCGCTGTGCGGTATTGCGGCGCTGGGGTGAGGATGGCAAGGCGCTGATCCTGCCCAGCGAAGCCGACGGCGGCGAACAATGGGTCAGTCGCGAGGAACTGGCCCTCGATTACAGCGGCCAGGCCTTGTTCGCCCGGCCGCGCCATGAACTCGAAGACCTGCGCTCGCCTTTGGTGCCGCGGGTCGAGGCGTGGTTTCGCGACACCTTGAAACTGTCGCGCTGGCTGTACAGCGACGCGATCCTGGCGAGTTTCCTGATCAATCTGCTGGGCCTGATGGTGCCGCTGTTCGTCATGCAGACCTACGATCGCGTGGTGCCGAACCAGGCCACGTCGACCTTATGGGTGCTGGCCGTGGGGCTGCTGATCGGCACCGGTTTCGAACTGGTATTGCGGGTGGTACGCGCCCACCTGCTGGACACTGCTGGCAAGAAAACCGACGTGGTTCTTTCCGCCACCCTGTTCGAGCGCATCACCGGCATGGCGATGAAGGCCAAGCCGGTGACCATCGGCGGCTTCGCCCAGAGCATCCATGACTTCCAGGGCCTGCGGGAGTTTCTCACCGCCGTAACCCTCACCAGCCTCATCGACCTGCCCTTCGCCCTGCTGATGCTGGTGGTGATCGGCCTGCTCGGTGGCTGGCTGGTGGTGATTCCAGTGGTGGCGTTTCCCATCACCATTGTCTTCGCGATGATCATCCAGGTGCGCCTGCGCGACACCGTGCAAAAAAGCCTGGCCCTGGGTGCCCAGCGCCAAGCCTTGTTGATTGAAACCCTCGGCGGCCTGGAAACCCTCAAGGCCTGCAGCGCCGAAAGCGAACGCCAGCATCAGTGGGAAAGCACCCACGGCGCCCTCACCCGCCTGGACAGCCATGCGCGCAACCTCTCGGCATTGGCGACCAACGGCACGTTGTTCCTGCAACAACTGGCCGGCATGGCAACCATCGTCGCCGGGGTCTACAGCATCATCGCCGGCAACCTCAGCGTCGGCGCGCTGGTGGCGACCTACATGCTCGGCAGCCGAGTGCTCGCCCCTCTCGGGCAGATCGCCGGGCTGATCACTCGCTACCAACAAGCCCAGCTCACCATGCGCAGCACCGATGCCTTGATGGCATTGCCCCAGGAGCGTGACGCCAAGCAACGGCCACTGGATCGCACCCAATTGCAGGGCGCGCTGGAGGTCAACGGCGTGACCTTCCATTACAACGGCCAGAGCTCCCCCGCGCTGGCCAATATCAGCTTCAGCCTCAAGCCCGGCGAACGGGTCGGGATCATCGGTCGCAGCGGTTCGGGCAAGAGCACCCTGGCGCGCCTGGTGATGGGCTTCTACGCGCCGGAGGAAGGCCAGTTGCTGCTGGACGGCCTGGACCTGCGGCAACTGGACGTCGCCGACCTGCGCCAACAGATCGGCTATGTCGCCCATGACCTGCCATTGCTGGCCGGCAGCCTGCGGGACAATCTCACCCTGGGCGCCCGCTACATCAGCGATGCGCGCATGCTGGAAGTGGCGGAACTGACCGGTGTCACCGAACTGGCGCGCCAGCATCCCCAAGGTTTCGACCGCCCGGTGGGCGAGCGCGGGCAACTGCTGTCCGGCGGCCAACGCCAGGCCGTGCTGCTGGCCCGGGCCTTGTTGCTCGACCCGCCGATCCTGCTGCTGGACGAACCCACCAGCGCTATGGACAACAGCAGCGAAGACGTTTTGCGACAAAAGCTCCACACCCACGTACAGGGCAAGACCGTGCTGCTGGTGACCCACCGCACCTCGATGCTGAGTCTGGTGGATCGCTTGGTGGTGTTGGACAACGGCCGGATCGTGGCGGATGGACCGAAGGACGCGGTGATCGATGCATTGCGCAAGGGACGGGTGGGGTCTGCGGCGGTATAGCTGCCAATACAGCAACCTGTGGGGGCAAGGTTTGTGTGGGAGCAAGGCTTGCCCGCGATACAGGCGCCTCGGTTCCAGTGAGACCGCATTAGCTTCATCGCGGGCAAGCCTTGCTCCCACAGATAACCCTCTCAAGCCACAGGTATGTGTTCGGCTTTATTTCACTTAACTGACGGGTACCGCCCCATGTCTGCTCAAACCCCGGATTCAGCCGCCCGAAGCTACTTCGGCAGTTTCAGCAAAAGCGCCGAAAGCGAGTTCATGGCGGAAACCGCCGGCGCCACATTGCAGGATTCGCCGCGCCGCTCGCGGGTCACCGTGTGGCTGGCCACCGGCTTGATCGTCACCGGGCTGGTCTGGGCCAAACTGGCGGTCTTGCAAGAAGTCACCACAGGCGAAGGCAAGGCGATTCCGTCGAGCAAGGTCCAGGTGATCCAGAACCTGGAGGGCGGCATCGTCACCGAGATTTTCGTGCGCGAAGGGCAGATGGTGAACAAGGGCGACACCCTGCTGCGCCTGGACGACACGCGCTATCTGTCGAACAAGGGCGAGAGCGAGGCCGACCGCTATGCCTTGACCGCCCAGGTCGAACGCTTGTCGGCCGAGGCTGAAGGGCGGCCATTCGCACTCTCGGCAGAGATAACCGCCAAGGCCCCGCAAGTGGCCGAGGACGAACGCTCCCTGTACGAACAACGGCAACGGCGCCTGGCCAGCGAACAACGGACCCTGACCGAACAACTGCGGCAGAAGACCCAGGAACTGGCGGAGTTTCGCTCCAAGCAAGGCCAGTTCAGCTCTGCCCTGGCCTTGCTGCAAGAAGAAATGAACATGTCCGCACCGCTGGTGCGCACCGGGGCAGTGTCGCCAGTGGAGATCCTGCGACTCAAGCGCAGCGCGGTGGAAATCCGCGGCTCACTCAACGCCACCACCCTGGCCATTCCCCGGGCCGAATCGGCGATCAACGAGATCAAGAGCAAGATCGACGAATCGGAACAGACCTTCCGCTCCGAAGCGGCCAAGGACCTCAACGAGAAACGCACCGAACTGTCGAAAATCACCGCCTCGAGCATCGCCATCGACGACCGCGTGACCCGCACCACCGTGGTCTCGCCGGTGCATGGGGTGATCAAGCAACTGAAGGTCAACACCATCGGCGGCGTGGTGCAGCCGGGCAACGACATGGTGGAAATCGTCCCCCTGGAAGACAACCTGCTGATCGAAGCCAAGGTCCGCCCCCAGGACGTGGCTTTCCTGCACCCGGGTCAGAAAGCCATGGTCAAGTTCAGCGCCTACGACTACACCATCTATGGCGGACTGAGCGCCAAGCTCGAACTGATCGGCGCCGACACCATCACCGACGACAAGGGCAACAGCTTCTACCTGATCCAGGTGCGCACCGATAAAAATCATTTGGGCGGGGATGCCAAACCGTTGCTGATCATTCCGGGGATGGTGGCGACGGTGGATATCATTACCGGGGAGAAAAGCGTGCTGGATTACTTGCTCAAGCCGGTGTTGAAGGCGCGGACCGAGGCGATGCGCGAGCGGTAGCCCCTGAGCTGAGACTTTCATTGATTGTTCTACCACTATCGCGAGCAGGCTCGCTCCCACAGTTGATCTCCAGTGCATGCACAAATCTGCTAACACCACAGATCCAATGTGGGAGCGAGCCTGCTCGCGATGAGGCCAGCACAGTCACGACCTATTCTCAGCATGGTTACGCTGGAAGGTCTCTTCCCCCATCGCCGCAATCTGCCCCTCGATCAATGCCTCGAACGGCCAGAGCAACGGCTCGAAGCTGCTTGGCGCTTCCAATGTCTGCAACGCCTGGACAATCGCCTCCACCGTCGACAACGCCCCCGGCCCCGGGGCCTTGCGCAAGCGATAACGGGACACGCCGCCTTCGGCCAAGGTCACCCTCGGCAGCGCCGCCAACAACGGGTTGAGGTGCAGCAGCTTGCGCGCCTTGCGCCAGGTACCGTCGGGCACGACCAACAGCAGCGGCTCCTCGGACGGAACATAAGCCTGCAGCGGCTGCGCATCCTCATTGGGAAACAGCAACCGCGCCCGATAACCCGGTGGATTGAGCAGCCTGGGCAAGTCCTCGAACACCTCGCCCACGATCAACTCGGCATTATTGAGCCCCAGCGCCGCCAGCCTGGCCGTGTTCAAGGCATGGTTCACTTCGCTGGGATGCTGCAACAGCAAGACCCGGGTGCGGCTGTCGAGGCTGGGGATCAACGGGCACAAGCAATGGCTTTGCGGTCGTTGGCAGCGCGGGCATTGAGTTCTGGACATGGTCAGGCCTGATTCAGTTGAGCTTTGAGCAAATCACGGAATGTCTGGATCAGCGGCTCGCGGCTGCGACCACGACGCACGATCATCGAAAATGGCGCCTGATAACCGAAGGTCGCCGGCAGCAGCACGCGCAAATCGCCCTTGTCGACCCACGCCTGGGCATAGTGCTCAGGCAGATAACCGACGTAGGCACCGGACAACACCAGGATCAATTGCGCCTCCATGCTCTCCACCGTCGCCGCGCTGTGCTTGAAGCCATGGCGGGCCAGCTCGGCCTGGCTCCAGTAACCGCGCCCGACCATGCGCTGCTGGGTGATGACTTGCTCGGGGATGCGCCGCTCGTTGAACAGCGGGTGGCGGTTGCTGCAATACAACCAGTGCTGCTCGCGGTACAGCGGCATGTAGACCAGCCCGCTCATGCGCGTGGAAAACGCACCGATGGCCAGGTCCAGGCGGTTGTCCTGCACGCCGAGTTGCAGTTCGTAAGGGCTCATGACCGACAGGTGCAAATGCACCGCCGGATGCTCCTGGCTGTAGGCGCCGATGGCTTCGGCGAATGGCAAGGCCTTGTCGCTGACCGTGGAATCGATCACCCCCAGGTTCAACGTGCCGCGCAATTCGCCCTTGAGCGCGGCGGCGTACTGCTCGAACCCTTCGAGTTCGCCCAGCAGGCGCAGGGTTTCCTGATGGAACAACTCGCCCTTGCTGGTCAGGCTGAACCCGCCCCGGCCGCGATGACACAACACCAGGCCCAGGGCTGATTCAAGCTGGCTCATATAGGTGCTGATGGCCGACGTGGAAAGGTTGAGTTCGTGCTGGGCATTGGCGAACCCCTGGTGCCGGACCACGCTGACGAAAATGCGCAGCAGTTTCAGGTCGGGTAGAGCGTTGGCCATTGGGTGTCTCCCGATCACATATGGATAGCACTTGTCGCGCTGTTGTGGTGAGGGAGCTTGCTCCCGCTCGGCGGCGCAGCCGTCGTAAAACCTGGCGACGCGGTCTGTCTGATTCACCGAGGTGAATGGTTTTGGGGCCGCTTCGCTGCCCAGCGGGAGCAAGCTCCCTCGCCACAGGGGCATCCTGTCCTCCAGGACTGCACTGCTGCGAAGTCTATCGCCCTCTCCCACATTAGTTTAGAAAAATCTGAACTAAGTATTTGCCCCCAGCGATTCTTCCCCTCCCAGGCTTTTCGCAGAATCGGCCCCTGATAAATAAAACAACGATGAGGCCCTACCCGTGGACAAGATTCTTCACCAACCACTGGGCGGCAACGAAATGCCGCGCTTCGGCGGCATCGCCACCATGATGCGACTCCCCCATTTGCAGACCGCTGCCGGCCTGGACGCTGCGTTCGTCGGCGTGCCGCTGGACATTGGCACCTCCCTTCGCGCTGGCACCCGTTTCGGGCCGCGGGAGATTCGCGCCGAATCCGTGATGATCCGCCCCTACAACATGGCCACTGGCGCCGCGCCGTTCGACTCGCTGTCGGTGGCCGACATCGGAGACGTGGCGATCAACACCTTCAACCTGCTGGATGCGGTGCGGATCATCGAGGAGTCGTACCACAAGATCCTCGAACACAACGTCATTCCCCTGACCCTGGGCGGCGACCACACCATCACCCTGCCGATCCTGCGGGCGATCCACAAGAAACACGGCAAGGTCGGCCTGGTGCACATCGACGCCCACGCCGATGTGAACGACCACATGTTCGGCGAGAAAATCGCCCACGGCACCACCTTCCGCCGCGCCGTGGAAGAAGGCTTGCTCGACTGCGACCGCGTGGTCCAGATCGGCCTGCGGGCCCAGGGCTATACGGCCGATGATTTCAACTGGAGCCGCAACCAGGGTTTCCGCGTGGTCCAGGCCGAAGAGTGCTGGCACAAGTCCCTGGCCCCGCTGATGGCCGAAGTGCGCGAGAAAGTCGGCGGCGGTCCGGTGTACCTAAGCTTCGACATCGACGGCATCGACCCTGCCTGGGCCCCTGGCACCGGCACCCCGGAAATCGGCGGCCTGACCACTATCCAGGCAATCGAAATCGTGCGCGGCTGCCAGGGTCTCGACCTGGTCGGTTGCGATCTGGTAGAAGTCTCGCCACCGTACGACACCACCGGCAACACTTCGCTGTTGGGCGCCAACCTGCTGTACGAGATGCTCTGCGTACTGCCCGGCGTGGTTCATCGCTGAGGTGCGCCCATGAACCAACAGGACCAAGTACGCCAGGCCGCCGCACAACTGGTGTCGGCCTTCGCCCGTAATGACCGTGACGCCTACTTCGGCGCGTTCACGGCCGATGCGAGTTTCGTGTTCCACACCCTCGAACAGCCCCTGCTGTCACGCGATGCCTACCAGGCGTTGTGGGACCGCTGGCGCTCCGAGGATGGCTTCGAGGTGCTGGACTGCACCTCAAGCAACGCCTTCGTCAGCCTGCAAGGGGACGTGGCGGTTTTCATCCATGACGTGGCCACTGAGCTGCGCATGCAAGGGGAGCTTCACTTTAGCCAGGAGCGCGAAACCATTGTGTTTCGCCAAGAACAACAAGGCCTATGGCTGGCCTGTCACGAACATTTGTCCGCAATGCCGGAAGGGCTGCCAATCCCTTAGCCAAACAGGCGACGCTCACACTCGATGAGCGCGCCTTTATGATCGGAGCAGATCATGAATAACAATAACGACAACAGCCTTACGCAAATCGAAACCTTCGGGGTCGAACAGATCCCCGACCACGAACGCACCGCCGGCCCAGGCGATCTGTTTCGCCTGATCTTCGGCGGCGCCAATACCTTTGCCACCGCAGTGCTCGGCAGTTTCCCGGTGCTGTTCGGCCTGTCATTCCAGGCTGGAGTCTGGGCGATTGTGCTGGGGGTATTGGTGGGTTCGATCATCCTCGCGCCGATGGGCCTGTTCGGCCCGCTCAACGGCACCAACAACGCGGTGTCTTCCGGTGCACACTTCGGCGTGCACGGACGGATCGTCGGTTCGTTCCTGTCACTGTTGACCGCCATCGCGTTCTTTTCACTGTCGGTGTGGAGTTCCGGAGACGCATTGATCGGCGGTGCCAAGCGGTTGATCGGCGTACCGGAAACCGACCTGAGCCTGGGCCTGGCCTACGGCCTGTTCGCCTTGCTGGTCTTGACCGTGTGCATCTACGGCTTTCGCTTCATGCTGTGGGTCAACCGCATCGCCGTGTGGGCCGCCAGCCTGTTGTTCTTGCTGGGCATCGTGGCCTTCGCGCCGACCTTCGACAGCCAGTTCGCCGGCACCGTCAGCCTCGGCCAGCCGGGCTTCTATGCCGCCTTCATCGGCGCGGCGCTGGTGGCCATGAGCAACCCGATTTCCTTCGGTGCGTTCCTCGGTGACTGGTCGCGCTACATCCCGCGCAACACGCCCAAGCGCCGCATCATGCTGGCGGTGATCGCCGCGCAACTGGCGACGCTGATTCCGTTCCTGTTCGGCCTCGCCACCGCCACCATCGTGGCGATCAAGGCGCCGGACTACATCGCGGCCAACAACTACGTAGGCGGACTGCTGGTGGTCTCGCCGAGCTGGTTCTTCCTGCCGGTGTGCCTGATCGCGGTGATCGGCGGCATGTCCACCGGCACCACGTCGCTGTACGGCACCGGCCTGGACATGTCCAGCGTGTTCCCACGGGTGCTGTCGCGGGTCAAGGCGACACTGCTGATCGGCGTGTTGTCGATTGCCTTCATCTTCATCGGCCGCTTCGCCGCGAACCTGGTGCAAAGCGTGTCCACCTTCGCCGTACTGATCATCACCTGCACCACGCCGTGGATGGTGATCATGATCATCGGCCTGCTGATACGCCGCGGCTTCTACTGCCCGGATGACCTGCAAGTGTTCACCCGTGGCGAAACCGGCGGGCGCTACTGGTTCAGCCACGGCTGGAACTGGCGCGGCCTGGGGGGCGTGGATCCCTAGCGCGTTGGTGGGCTTGTGCTTCGTCAACCTGCCGGGCCAGTTCGTCGGGCCGCTGGGGGAACTGGCCGGCGGGATCGACATCAGCCTGCCGGTGACCCTGGGTTTGGCTTCGGTGGTGTACCTGGTGTTGCTGGGGCTGTTTCCAGAGCCGGCAGCGGTGTATGGGCCGGGGGATCCGCGTAGCAAGGGTGCTGCGGAGCCAATCGATAAACCCTCCCTCAGCCAGACCGCCTGACCCGAGATCAACGAAAGACCCGTGGCGAGGGAGCTTGCTCCCGCTGGGGCGCGTCGCGGCCGCTGATGGCGACTGCTGCGCAGTCGAGCGGGAGCAAGCTCCCTCGCCACAAAAAGCGCGCTCACGCAGGGGTTGAGGTGCCAGGGACGGCAGCACCCCGACTCACTATAAAAAAAGACAATCGGAGACACGCCACCATGGCTTTGGACTTAATCGTCGTTCTTATCTACGCTGCCGGCATGATCGCCCTCGGCTGGTACGGCATGCGCCGCGCCAAGACCCGTGACGACTACCTGGTCGCCGGGCGTAACCTCGGCCCGGGCTTTTACCTGGGCACCATGGCCGCTACCGTGCTGGGCGGCGCGTCCACCATCGGTACCGTACGCCTGGGCTACGTCTACGGCATCTCTGGATTCTGGCTGTGCGGCGCCATCGGCCTGGGCATCGTCGGCCTGAGCCTGTTTCTCGCCAAGCCGTTGCTCAAGCTCAAGATCTACACCGTGACCCAAGTTCTGGAACGTCGCTACAACCCCGCCGCGCGCCAGGCCAGTGCACTGATCATGCTGGTTTACGCACTGATGATCGGCGCCACCTCGACCATCGCCATTGGCACCGTGATGCAGGTGCTGTTCGGTCTGCCGTTCTGGGTTTCGATCCTGGTGGGCGGCGGCGTGGTGGTGTTGTATTCCACCATTGGCGGCATGTGGTCGCTGACCCTCACCGACATCGTGCAATTCTTGATCATGACCGTTGGCCTGGTGTTCCTGCTGATGCCGATGTCCATCGTCGATGCCGGCGGCTGGGACGCCATGGTGGCCAAGCTGCCGGCCAGCTACTTCGATTTCACCGCCATTGGCTGGGACACCATCCTCACCTACTTCCTGATCTACTTCTTCGGCATCTTCATCGGCCAGGACATCTGGCAACGGGTGTTCACCGCTCGCAGCGAAGGCGTGGCCAAAGTCGCCGGCACCGCCGCCGGCCTGTACTGCGTGCTGTACGGCCTGGCCGGGGCGTTGATCGGCATGGCGGCCAAAGTCTTGCTGCCGGACCTTGCGAACGTCAACAACGCCTTTGCCAGCGTCGTCCAGACCAGCCTGCCCAACGGCATTCGCGGGCTGGTGATCGCCGCGGCCCTGGCGGCCTTGATGTCCACCGCCGCGGCAGGCCTGCTCGCGGCGTCCACCACGGTGGTCCAGGATTTGCTGCCACGCCTGCGCCAGGGCCGTGAAAGCGGCAGTGGCGACGTCCACGAAAACCGTATCGCGACCCTGCTGATGGGGGCCGTGGTGCTGGTGATCGCCCTGGTGGTCAGCGACGTCATCAGCGCCCTGACCCTGGCCTACAACCTGTTGGTGGGCGGCATGCTGATCCCGCTGATCGGTGCCATCTACTGGAAGCGCGCCACCACTGCCGGCGCGATCACCAGCATGTCGCTGGGCTTCTTGACCGCCTTGTTCTTCATGCTCAAGGATGGCCTGGACGCGAACACGCCGATCTACTACAGCCTGAGCGTGGCGCTGGTGAGTTTCGTGCTGGTGAGTGTGTTGGCGCCACGCCCGGGTGTGGTAACCAAGGCGGTTTGACCGGTACGACGCAGTCCCCGTGGCGAGGGGAGCTTGCTCCCGCTGGTGCGCGAAGCGCGCCCAAAAGCCAGGCACCTCGATGTACCCGATTAGGTTGAGGTGGCTGGTTTGGGGCTGCTGCGCAGCCCAGCGGGAGCAAGCTCCCTCGCCACAGGGGGGGTCTTCAGCAATAAAAAGATCGCAGTTCCGGCCCATCTCAATGAAATGGTCCGGAACTGCGATCTCTCCCAAATTCTGCGCTGTATTTACCGGCGGCGCGATTGACGGCGGCGTTGCTCGTCATCGGTGCGGATCGGTACCGGTTGCATTGGCGGCTCGATCAGCCCCAGCGCGACACCCAGGTCGTGAAGCCAGTTCTGGATTTTCTCTTTCATCGTGGTGCCCCCTCAGGGTGGTGCGAGCGGCAGATTTCTGTGGCCCCTTCGCACTGATAATAGTCCGATGTTCTACGCAATGCTCGTCTCAGTTTGCAATGATCTGTTACTGAATTGATCCAAATCCACCTCCCGGAGTTCAAGCCGATTGCGCCGTGATCATTGGCCCTCGCGGCCAGGCCTGTTGTTGCAATTCGATCCAGGCGTTCAGGTTGGCCCCGACCATGCCTTTGCGCCACATCAGCCAGGTGGTGGCGCTGGCGAACGGCTCGGCCAGCGGATGCACCGTCACCCGCTCGCGACCCGGCAGGCTGGCCAGCATCGACTCGGACATCAACGCCACCCCAGACCCGGCGATCACACACGCCAGCATCCCCTGGTAAGACTCGATTTCCATCGCCCGGCCCATGGTCGCATGGTCATGGGCAAACCAGGCTTCCAAGCGCATCCGGTAGGAGCAACCACGCCGGAACGTGAACACCGCGCGGCCCTGCACATCCAGCGCGCTGCGTACCGGCGGATGATCGGCCTCGGTAATCAGTACCAACCGCTCGTCGCACAACGGCACGCCATCGAGCCCCGCCAGTTCCAGTGGGCCGTCCACCAACGCCGCGTCGAGACGGTTGGTGAGCAGGCCTTCAAGCAATTCGCCACTGGGCCCGGATTGCACTTGCAGGTTCACCGCTGGATAGGCACGGTGATAGGTCGCCAACAGGTCCGGCAAATGCGTCGCCGCGGTGCTGTACATCGTGCCCAGCAGGAAATCCCCGGCCGGCTGCCCGCCCTGTACGGCAGCATGGGCTTCGTCGTGCAAGGCAAAAAGCTTGGCCGCATAGTCCAGCAGGACTTTTCCTGCCGGTGACAACTGCAAACGCTGACGCTCCCGCAGGAAAAGGTCCACACCCAATTGCTCTTCAAGCTGCTTGAGCCGGGTCGAGAGGTTCGACGGCACCCGGTGCAAGCGCTCGGCGGCCCGGGTGATGGAACCTTCCTCGGCCACGGCCTGGAAAATCCGCAATTGGCTGAACTCCACGACATTCTCCAAAAAAGAACAAGTTACTCACTATTATTCATTTTTAATGAAAGTCAATCAGTCCTAGCCTGACGGTCATTCGCCCCGATACCCGGAGAACGACCATGTCACCTCTTACTCGCCTGCTCGGCAGCTTCATCGCCCTGATGATGGCCATGGGCATTGGCCGCTTCGCCCTTACACCCCAGTTACCTCATTTGATCGGCGAAGGTCAGCTCGACTTGACCGCCGCCGGTCTGATTGCCGCCGCCAACTACCTGGGTTACTTCCTCGGCGCGCTGGACGCCATGTTCGCCCGCCGCCCGGAACAGGTGCGCCGGCGCTTGCTCGGTGGCCTGTGGCTGTGCGTACTGCTGACCCTGGCGTCGTTCTGGGCCTGGGGCTTCTGGCCGCACTTGGCGCTGCGTTTCGGCACTGGTGTGGCAAGCGCCTGGGTGCTGGTGATGATCACCGCCCTGAGCCAACCCTTGGCTGCGACGGCGGGACGGCCACGGCTCGGCGCCCTGGTGTTTGCCGGCCCTGGGTTGGGGATTTTCCTGACCGGTTTGCTCGCCCTGGGCTCGAACCTGTTGGGCCAGACCTCCGCGACCCTGTGGCTGGTGTATGCCGGCGTGGCATTGGCGATGCTGCTGGTGATTCTGCCGATCCTGCCGCAACCCGCCGCAGCCTCGACCGTTGCCGCGCCAGTGAGCGCCTCGCCGAACCGTGGCATCGCTCGACTTGGCGTGGTGTACGCCCTGTACGGCGTGGGCTACATCATCCCGGCAACGTTCCTGTCGCAGATGGCCTCGGCGCAGTTCCATGGGCAATGGCAGGCCGACCTGTTCTGGCCCTGCTTCGGCCTGGCCGCCGCCACTGGCGTGTTGCTGGTCAGCCTGCGTCGCCCCAACCCGAACACCACCGGCCGCTGGCTGATCGGTACGCTCTGGCTGCAAGCCGCCGGGGTGTTCGCCTGCCTGCTGGGCAGCGGGCCGGGGCTGGCGTTGGGCGTGATCCTGTGTGGCGCACCGTTCCTGGCCTGCATGCAGCTGGTGATGCAGCACTCCCGGGAACTGGCGCCCCACGCCACCCAGCGCAACGCGGGCCTGTTGACCGCCTGCTTTGCCGTGGGCCAGCTCAGCGGGCCACTGCTGGCGGCGTTGAGCAGCCATTTCAGCGGCGGCCTGCAACCGGCGCTGATCATTGCCGGCAGTGGCCTGCTGCTGGCCGGCGGGCTGTTGCTGCGGCCCGCCAGCCGGGGCGCGGTGAGCCCTTGCGTCCAGACCGCCCTGCGTTGATCAGGCCTGGCTGAGCGATGAACTCAAGTGCGTGACCGGCTCACGTCGTGCCAAGGCGAAATACAACACCCCACCGAGGAAGCAACCGGTGAACCAGGCAAAGTTGGCCATCGGTTGCAGCAGTGGCGTGAAGGTGATCGCCACCCCCATCAACGTTGCCGGGATCAGCGCCTTGACCGCGGTCCAGTTGATACCGCCGCTGTAGTAATAGCGCCCGCTCGGCCCATCATTGAACAGCGCGTCGACGTCGATCTGCTGTTTTTTGATCAAGTAGTAATCCACCAGCAGGATCCCGAACAGCGGGCCGATGAACGCCGCCAGTACGTCCAGGGTGTAGTGGATCACTTCGGGGTTGTTGAACAGGTTCCACGGCGTGATGAAAATCGATGCCACTGCCGCGATCATGCCGCCGGCGCGCCAACTGATCTTGCTGGGCGCGACGTTGGCGAAGTCAAAGGCCGGAGAGACGAAGTTGGCGACAATGTTGATGCCGATGGTGGCAGTCACGAAGGCAAAGGCGCCCAGCAAGACCGCCACATCGTTATCGATGCGCGCCACGGTGGCGATCGGGTCATGGAGCATTTCGCCGAACACCGGCAAGGTCCCGGAAACAATCACTACGGTGACCAGGGAGAACGCCAGGAAATTCACCGGCAGCCCCCAGAAATTGCCCCGGCGTACGTCAGACATGCTCCGGCAGTAACGGCTGAAATCGCCGAAATTCAGGGTTGGGCCGGAAAAGTACGACACTACCAAAGCCGTGGCCACGATCACCTGGCCGAACGCCTGCCAACCGGACAACGACTTCTCCGCCAAGGTGAAGCTGATATTGCTCCAACCGGCCTTCCAGACGATCCAGCCGGCCAACAGAAACATCACCGCATACACCACCGGCCCGGCCCAGTCGATGAAGCGACGGATCGACTCCATGCCTGTCCAGAACACCAGCGCCTGGACGAACCACAGGCTGAGGAAACCGAACCAACCCAGGTAGGACAAACCGGCAAAATGCGCCGTTGCGTAGACTTCCATCGAAGGAAAAAACCGCAGCACCACGATGATCAACGCGCTGGACGCCAGGTACGTCTGAATGCCGTACCAGGCCACGGCGATCAAGCCCCGGATCACCGCAGGAATATTCGCCCCGAACACCCCGAACGCCAGCCGACAGATTACCGGATACGGCACCGCCGCCTGCTGGCTCGGCCTGGCGACCAGGTTGGCGATCAACTGCACGATGCAAATCCCACCGAGCAAGGCGATCAACACCTGCCAACTCGCCAGGCCCAACGCGAACAGGCTGGCGGCGAAGACATAACCGCCGACGCTGTGCACATCGCTCATCCAGAACGCGAAGATGTTGTACCAATTCCATTTCTGCGGCAGCGGGCCCAAGTCCTCGTTATAGAGGCGGGGGCTGTAGCCGTTGGGCAATTGCTCGGACATTGCGGGGCTCCTTTTGAGTACCGCCGTGCCCCCGCATCAACCTGCTCACCATACTGCGCACGGGAGCCGGCATGGTTTGTATACGCGTTGCCACGCAGAATGCGTGCCATAGCGGCGAAATGTGAGACAAACCGGGGTGTGTAGCGGGAGTAAAAGGCGAGCAAGAGCAGACATGCGCCCACGAACAGGGCGCGGATGCATGCTAAAGGTGCAGGGTTTTGTATACAGAGGGAAGTCGCAGTACGTCGCTATTATGTGGGAGCAAAGCTTGCTCGCGAAACAGGCGCCTCGGTTTCAGAAAAGACCGCATCGCCTTCATCGCGGGCAAGCCTTGCTCCCACAGCTGGCCTCCCTGGCCACATAAACCCTTACTTGCCACCGATGCTGTGGCTCGGCTGAAGATCAGCTCAACTCAATGCGATCAGCATGAATGACAATCTGCCCATTCTTGTACAGCGCGCCAATGGCTTTCTTGAAGTTGCCCTTGCTCACGCCAAACAGGCTGCTGATCAGCGCCGGGTCGCTCTTGTCGCTGACTGCCAGCGTGCCGTTGTTCTCGCGCAACTTGGCGAGGATCTTGGCGTTCAGGCTGGTGGCGGCTTCCTGGCCCACCGGCTGCAAGCTCAGGCTGATCTTGCCGTCCGGGCGGATTTCCTTGATGAAGCCTTTTTCCTGTTTGCCGGCGCGCATGAACTTGAAGATTTCGTTCTTGTGGATCAAGCCCCAATGCTTGTTATTGATGATCGCCTTGAACCCCATGTCGGTGGCTTCGGCGACCAACAAATCCACTTCCTGCCCTGGCGTGTAGTTGGCCGGGGTCTTGTCCAGATAACGATCCAGGCGCGCCGTGGCGGTGATGCGACGGGTGTGTTTGTCGAGGTAGACATGCACCACGCAGTATTCGCCAGCGGTCATCTGGCGCTTTTCTTCGGAATACGGCAGCAGCAGATCCTTGGGCAGGCCCCAGTCCAGGAACACGCCGATGCTGTTGACCTCGACCACTTTCAGGCTGGCGAACTCACCCACCTGCACTTTTGGTTTTTCCGTGGTGGCGATCAGTTTGTCGTCGCTGTCCAGATAAATGAAAACATTGAGCCAATCTTCATCTTCACTGGGAATATCCTTGGGAATATATCGGTTGGGCAGCAGGATTTCGCCGTCCGCACCGCCGTCCAGATATAAACCGAAGTTAGTGTGTTTAACCACTTGCAAACTGTTGTAGCGCCCGACTAAAGCCATTTCCAATACCCTCATTGCGTGGGCGGCATTCTACCCGGTTTTGCAGCGCGATTCGTGGCCGCCAGCAAGGTTTGCCGGCAAGCCCCTGCGCAATCATTGATTTTCCTGGGTTTTCCCCCGGCACACGGCCATTCGTCAGGCCGGCGACGGTGCATACCGCTCGCCATCAGCACCCTATTTCTTTCACGGTTGTTATTTAAAACAGAGGCTTAGGGCAATAATTGCAGGGTAATCGCGCATTATTGCCGTCACCATAGCGATAATTGAGAAGGATATTTGCCAAGCAATTGTCAAGTATTTACTGTACGATGCCTGGCCCAATTAATTATTTACAGGTTAATGGTCGTCATGCGCGTAAAAGCATCCAACAGCAAATCGAAGCCAGCTCCAGCCGTTGAAACCAGCGAGTCGATCAACGATCAGATCGCTGCGTTCCTCAAGTCCGGCGGTGAGATCCAGCAAATTGCCAAAGGCGTCAGCGGCCAGACATTCGGCCCGTCCAAGCAGATCAGCCTGGGCAAGAAGTAACCTGCGTGTCACCTGGTCCCAAGGCGCTTTGAACTTCGAAGCGCTTGGACTGGAACCCTCCCCGCCCCACCCATTTCCCATGAATCGACGAACGGCCTTCGCTGCCGAGCATTCGCCGGTATGCTTTCACCTCTCTAGCTCAAGCGTTTCAGCTTAATACCGATCCTGCTTCTCGCTATTCATGGAGGAAGCATGCGCAGCTCTATCGTTCTGCTGATGATCAGCCTACTGACATGTTCCCTCGCTCAGGGGCAGGTGTTCCAACGCGAACTCGGCGACTTCGACCTCAAACTCGGCACCACGCCCAGCCGCAGCATGGCCGAAGGTTTGGTCACGCCGTCGAGCACCGGTTCGTTTCATGGCGGCCTGGACCTGAGCCACGACAGCGGCTGGTACGTCGGCCAATGGTCACCCAGCGCCGGCCTCACACCTTCCACCGAACTGGAAGTCGATTCCTACATGGGCTTTAAACAACCCTTCGACCAGACCCTGGGCTACGAGGTCGGCCTGATCCACTACAGCTATCCCACCGCCGATACCCTCGATAGCCAGGAGTTCTACGGCGGCCTGACCGTGCTCGGCAGCCGTTTCGGCGCGGCCCTGAGCAACGATCCGGACAAACAGAACAGCACGCTGTTTGCCGACCTGGGCGGCAACGTGCCGTTCGGCATTGGCATCAGCGCCAAATACACCACCCACCAACTCAATACACCGGTCTCGGTCGAGAACGGCTATGTAGGCAGTTTCAGCGACTGGTCATTGAAAATTTCCCGGCCATGGAAGGGCATCGACCTGGACCTGATCTACAGCGACTCAAGCCTCAGCGGCAGCAGTTGCTCGGCATACTCCGGCCACAACAGCGAATGCGACAGCCTGCTGACCCTCAAGATGGCCCATCCTTTTTACTAAGCGTTACTTATTTGATCGGCTGAACTGCCGCGCGCCTGCCATGCTCAAACAAAGCACCTACGCCTTCGCAAGGACTCGCTCATGCCGCGCTGGTTGACTCGCACTGCCATGTTCATCGCCCTGCTGCTGACGCTTACCGCCTGCAGCCGTGTAGGCCTGGCCTACCGCAACCTCGACCTGATCATCCCCTGGACCCTCAACGACTACCTGGAGATCAACGGCGAGAAAAAAGACTGGTTCAACGAACGCCTCAAGGAGCACCTGAGCTGGCATTGCACCACGCAACTGCCCGGCTACCTCGACTGGCTGGATCGCCTCAAGACCATGGTGCAAACCGACCAGGTGACCGACGAAGCCCTGCAACAGCGTACCCGGGAAGCCAAGGCCGCCATCGCCGAGACCGCCCGGGAAATCACCCCCTCGGCCATTGAACTGCTGCAAGGCTTGAGCGACGACCAGGTCGACGACATGGACGCAGCCTTCGTCAAGGACCAGCGCAAACGCCAGCAGCAATACCTCAAGCCGACGTTGCAGGAACAGATCCAGGAGCGCAGCGAACGCATGGTCAAACGCCTGGACGACTGGCTCGGCCCACTCAACGACGCCCAGCGCCAACGGGTAATGGCCTGGTCCACTGCCCTGGGCGACCAGAACCAGCAATGGATCGCCAACCGCGCCCACTGGCAAAACCAGTTCAGCGAAGCCGTGGCCCAACGCCACAGCCCCGACTTCCCCAAACGCATCGAGCAACTGCTGGTCAACCGCGAAAGCCTCTGGACCCCCGCCTACCGCGAGGCCTTCAGCAAAACCGAAGCCCAGGCCCGCAGCCTCCTGGTGGACCTGATGGCCGAAAGCACTCCGGCCCAGCGCGAACGGCTGCTGAAGAAAATCGACGGAGTGAAGAAGGACTTCACTGACTTGAAGTGCCTGAAAGCGGCACAAAGCTGAATAAGCACGAACTTGAAAACACAGAGATCCTATGTGGGAGCGAGCCTGCTCGCGATAGCATTCCGACAGGCAACTTATCTATGACTGTCAGGCCGCTATTGCGAGCAGGCTCGCTCCCACATCAGGAATCGATGCAGACCTGTCAGGCAATCTGCGCCTTCGAAGCCAAATCATCAAAGGTAAACTCATCCAGCGCATCTTCCTGCTCATCCAACACCTGACGCGGATGATCATTGCCCGGAATGCTGCTGTCGATCAGGCTCAACAACCGCGAGCCACGCGGTGTCAGCACAAAGTTCTCGCCATTACCGCCCTCTTCCTCCGGCCGCGGCTCGATATAGCTACGCTCCAGCAACAACTTTTCGTACTCCCCGGCGACCGCTTTCAGATGATCGAGGTTCTCGATCGCCTCGCCTGCGGCGGCCTTCTCTGCCGCGTACTGCTCCGCATAAGGCCGAGGGGTAAAGCTGTGGCCGGCGCCGTTCTGCACTTCGTGCAACAACCGTTCGATCAAGTCCCAGTTATAAGTCGTCATCCTGGTCCATCCTCCAAAGAGTGAGATGCCTACTTAAGGTGTGACCGAGGCGCTGCGTCGCCGTTCAGCCGGGTTTCCAGGCGGTCTCGGCCTCAAGCCGACCAACGGCCTGTCGAATTGCGCCAAGGCCAAACGACCACCTGTTGAAAGCCGATTTCGCAGCTCAGCCACAGGAGAAATCACCATGAACGTAGAGAAGCATCCAGTCGTCTCGCGGGAAGAATGGCTCGCCGCCCGCCGCCAACACCTGGCCCACGAAAAAGCCTTCACTCGCGAACGGGACAAACTCAGCGCCGAACGCCGCGCCCTGCCCTGGGTAAAAATCGACAAACCCTACCGCTTCCAAGGCCCCCACGGCGAACTGAGCCTGGCCGACCTGTCCGGCGGCCGCAGCCAACTGATCGTCTACCACTTCATGTTCGGCCCCGGCTGGACCGAAGGCTGCCAAGGCTGCTCGTTCCTGTCCGACCACATCGACGGCGCCAACCAACACCTGGCCCACCATGACGTGGCCGTGGTGGCCGTCTCCCGCGCCCCGTTCGCCGAATTCCAAGCCTTCAAACGCCGCATGGGCTGGAAATTCGATTGGGTCTCGTCAAACGGCTGCGACTTCAACTACGACTTCGGGGTCAGCTTCAAAACCGAAGACACCGCTGGCGGACAAGCTACCTACAACTACGAAAAAACCGACACCACCGAAGGCGAACTCCCCGGCCTGAGCGTCTTCTATCGCAACGCAGCCGGTGACATCTTCCACACCTACTCCACCTATGCCCGCGGCCTGGACATATTGGTCGGCACCTACAACTACCTCGACCTGACGCCCAAGGGCCGCAACGAAGACGAAATCATGGACTGGGTGCGGCATCACGATAAATACGAAGAGGCCAAGCCCCATGGCTGCTGCCATGGCTGATACGCCAACCCGCCCAGTCGAGCGCGATCCCCGTGGCGAGGGAGCTTGCTCCCGCTCGACTGCGCAGCAGTCGCCTGCGTTGCCTGAACCAAAGCCGACAACTTCCAGGCCAAAGGTCCTACATGAAGCTCGGAAAGCGGTGTCTTGTAGCTCAAGAGCGGATCGCCCTATAGTCCCTCGTCACCCAAAAAGGCGACCGGGTTTGGCGACCCGATCTACAGAGAGACTCATCAACTTTCGAGGCTCTGCTTATGACCAAATACATGCCAATCACCGGAATCGACTGCATCCCAGCCACCCTGCTCATCGACACCGAAGCCCCGCTCGATGTTCTCTTCGAAACCGCCGACTACCGCATCCGCACGGTGACCCAGTTACTGGAAAATATCGCGTTCCGTTCGGATATCAGCTCCGATACGGTGGTGCTTTCAGACTTTTGCAAGATGCTGACAATAGCGTTGCGTGATGGGTGTGATGTGATGGACGTGATTGGGAGGCGGTTGCGGGCACAGGCAGCTGAATAATGAAAACGGGCGACCTCTGGGTCGTCCGTTTTCATAAACATGGAAAGTACAAAATGATTGAGACTTTTACAGAGTTTGACCCCGCGGAATACCTCAGCACTCCAGAGGCCATTGAGGAATTTATGAGAGATGCCCTGGAAACCGGTGATGCAAACTATATCGCCAAAGCAATGGAAGTGGTCGCACGCGCCAGGAAGCACATTATTAATAGCGCACAGCCCCTTAACGCTCATTCAGACCACAGAGAATAACAAAGTCTGAAATCGGCATTTCCACACTACTCTCTTCCCCTGAGCCAAGAACATCTTGAACGACAACCACATCTTTTAAAAAATCAAATTCAATATCAAAGCAATTAAATTCACACTGCCTAGCTAGAATTTTATCGGAGCCAGCTCTTTGCTGAAGAGCCTCCTTTAAAACCTTGCGAACATGGGGACTTAATTCTTGAACGATAAACCGCTCAACCAAACCGTCGTTGACCATAGTCCCTCCATCACTTTGGAAGCGAAAAGGTGCTAAAAAGGGGGACTGCTAAAATGGGCACGCCAAACATGTTAAGTAAGTGCCATTCAAATCTATCCCCTTTTCCCATTTTCTTTTTTTATTTGATAACATGGTCTATCCCCACCCCACTTTAAACTTTAAGCACAACAGAGAAATCCGCCCCCAGTTCTTCTCTCAACATCATGACTAACCGCTCCCCCTCTCGCCTAAACTCACGCTCCAACTTCTCACTCTTAAACCCGGAGTTTGGTGGATAATCAGCATCCAACGTCTCATCATAAATGGCGGCCCATTTTAATATTCTCACCTGAAGCTCTTTAGAGATAGGGAGTTCACAAGGATCCATATCCCGATAATCACCAGGCAACATATTCCAAATAGGAAAGCACTGATAATCCGCCATCAGTTTTATATATTTCACTAACCCGTACTGAATAAGGTTTACACCTTCCAATCCACTTTTCAGGAGGATGAGGCCATCCACTCAACATCAAAATCGACTAATTGGGCTTGAAGTCCCGTTTCATGCTCAAACCAATAATCGAATCCTTCACCTTCATTTTTTTCCAAGAATAAATAATACCCACCGGTGCCTCCATCGCGATCATCATCAACAAATATTTTCCAACCTAGATACTCACCACTAACAACTACACCCTTTCGAATTATAGACATAATTACATCCTAATCCACGTAGGGAACATGATTATTAGATATATAACTTCCAGTCACAGGATTTTTAACTCCAAAATGCACGTGCGGAACTCCTGGAGCGTGTGCTCCTGATATAGATCCTGAATCGATACGGAATTCTCTTGTACCATCCGCGCTATGGAACACACCAGAACCAGGCTTACCGATTTCCCTATACCCAGGACCCAGATATTGCTGTCCTGCTGATAGAGAATTCGGGGACAGACCACTATTAAAATACTAGACTGCTACCGGTCAACCCCTAATCGTGGTCTGTCCCCGTTTATTCGGTTTGACCCTGAGGGATCCTTTCCCTCTCAATCACATCTGTAATCATCTGGAATTTTTGGCCACGACGGGTGTTTTGCCAGAACATCAAGATCATCATATATATCCCTAAAAAAATTTGAAAGATCTAGAAATCTCGTGCGCCCTAAAATTATTGCCACAATCAATCCAACATCATCTTCTCTCTCTAGTGACTCCAAAGCCTTAGCAATGCATTTCTTGCCTTCTTCGAACCTTTCTAGAAACTCAGCATCCCAATTCAAGCTATAATCAGCAACCCAATCTGCTCCCTCGCCCCCTCCTTCCTTCGCTTCCATCAGCTTGACAATTACGCCCTTTAACTCTTCCAAATCGCTCATCTCAATTTCCTCCCAGCCGCCACAGCTTTTTTTGTCTCATCTGCATTTATCGAGCCATCCAAACTCAATACAAATCTCACGTTACCAAACCTATCAAAAACCTCCAAATGATCATTATGTATGATTATCCAAAGACAAATACAAAGACAAATAACGGAGACAGACCCTGAGGGGTCGATTGCGGCTCTGACCAATTACCTCATCTTCCTGATAGGGCTACAGGCGCGTGAAAGCAAATTGGAACAGCGCTATCAAAGCAACAGTCTTAAAGATCGGCGAGTGCTTTCGTTGTGGCGTTTAGGGCTGGAGTATTGGCGTTGCTGTACGGATTTTGGCGGACGAGAGCATTTAGAAAAACTGGAGCAGGCTCTGCGCGATGAGGTGCATCATCAGGCGCAGAGCTTGGAGTAGATTTGTGGGGATCCCTCAGGGTCTGTCCCCGGTTCCCCCGGTTCCCTTTCAAATCTGTCCCTTTTTTTCTTATCTCTATCGTATTTCTAAAAAATTCAAATCTGTTTCTCTAACTTTCGAAGACTTTAAAAAAGATATAAATCTGTCCAATACCATCTGAAGGCTATTATTAAATTCTGAAGGAACTAAACTAAGCACATCCTCTAACTCACAGCAATCCATCACCAATCTACTAAGCTCTGGAGAGATACCCTTCTCTCTCAGAATTCTCGAATTCCTTGGTGAAAAAAGAAGCCTTTCAGCCTCTTCCAGAGACATCGTGCCATTTTGCACAGAAATCAATAGCCCTATCGACAAAGCAGATAAAAATCTAGCTGCCTCTTCAGCCTCAAAAACTTCCAATACTAAAGACATATCTTTCATTTAGTTATTGCTCCAACCGGGTTTAGTCTTCACATTAAAAACCTTTCCACTCTCGCTCTGAAAATAATGAACCGAGACTCTAGATCCATCCGAAGAGAAGCCATCCTTATAGACTTTCGTCCATTTACCTGGTTCAACCTTACGTAAGTCATCTAGGACGGCCATATTATTCACAACATTTTTTGTCGTCCCACCATTTTTTTCCCGAAAACCTTCTGGGTACTGAGGAGCTTTCCTTATTGATTCGTATACATTTCTAATTCCAGAATTTTTATCGTCTCCCCCTACAATACCGACCTTAACCCCGGTTGTACCACCCTTCCCCCCAGCAGTCGACGAGAACAGATCCGTCCCCGGATACAGCGCATCCAAAGCAACGTCCGTCAGCAGCCCCACTACCTCGCCATTTTCAGACCGCGACTTCTCTGCAATGCTGGTATTAATGGCTTGCTGGTTATTCTGTGCGGACAGCCAAAGTTGTATCGAATGCGCAAAACTGCTTTCGCTACCGGAAACCCTGACCTCCTCCAGCAATTTCTCATTTGCAGGAATCTCGTCTGCTAACTGCTGCGTAACGTTCGCGCACCCTGCTGGGTTTTGTCGGCAGTACTGTCCAAACTCTTTGTTGCGGGTAGCATCAAGATTGTTGTAATAATCCCGGATGGACTGGCACTCGGCTGGCGACGTGCAAGCATTCAGCTTCTGTTCTCTTTCGACCAGTTCCGCGTGAAACAGATAGTTGTAGGTGGTCGCGTTCTCGGCAATCTTCGAGCCTGTATCCAGATCGCCTCCGACCGCAGCTGCCGCCAACAAACCCGTTAGCTGCGACAGCACCACTTGCAGCTCGTCGTTCCCGTTCGCAATTTTGGTCATGCCGGGAATCAGCGCTTCGTTCAAACCAGCGGCGACCGCACCTGTCTTGAAATCACTCCCCGTCAGTTCAGCCAGTAGCCCTCCCATGATCGCGTGGGCAACGATTTTCTGAAGGCCGCCATCGGGGAACTTGATGGTATCGCCAACCCATTTGAATCCCGTGGCCATGGCCACATTGCCGGCCTCCCCCAACAACGCCGCCCCCAGGTTGTCACCAAAACTGCCGCCCCCAATGGCAGTTGAGATTCCACTAGAGAGCACCGCACGGCCACCCGTTCGGATAGCAACATCGGTGAAGTTAGTGCTGGTAAGCAGGTTGGCGTTTTTTGGACCTTGCGACGCGGCGGAGAACCAATTGCTGTCCGCATAATTGAGTACGCCAGCGGTAACCCCCGCAATAGCGGCCCCCTTCAGGCTGTCCGAACTAAACGTTTCCTTAAGCGCAGCCCCCAGGTTGCCTTTATTGTTGATGGTGCTGGTTACCGCAGTAGTCGCCAGACTGGTGGCAACAGCGCCACCGGCACCAGCGCCCACCACGCCCAGCCCTGCCGGCCCCATAACGAACGACATCAAAATGGCAATGATGAGCTGCGAAGCAGGACCCAGCCCGGAATTGTTGTACTTGAACGACTCGTGAATCTCTTTCACTTGCCGCCAATCCACATCCCCCCGTGCTTCGGCCTCTTTCAGCCAGGCCAATTTCGGATCGGCCTTGACCATCGCATCGATGGATTGGCTGACCGTTTCCTGATTGACCTGCTTGACGTCGATTTGGAGGCCATCGACGGCTTTGATCATGATGTTGCCAGCGGCCACCATCTGGGTCTGGCGCAAGGTTTCGTCAGTGTTTCCTTTGCCTTTGGACGAGACCCAAAAAGCGCTGTTGTTGGTTTTTTCGTGGGTTTCTTGATGGAGGTCTTTCACCCCTTCGAAAGTAATCGAACCGCCGCTCTGCACCGTAATGTCATCGCCACTGTTCAGCTTCGCAGCCTGATAATGCTGGTCACTCCCACTGACCAACGTCAGATCCCCCCCGGTGGTGATCTGACTGCTCACATTAGTGACCTTCGTGACCTCATCGTGCTGAGTCTGCTTTTTCCCCCAACTACCCTTTTTCTTTTTGTCATACAGTGAATAATCACTGTCTTGTGCAGCCAGCACCCCAAGTTTCTCGCCAGCCACAAGATAAGCTTCGTCGCCCGCGCTAATGCGGCTGGAGATAAGCGCCAGGTCCTTACCTGCGCTCATCGTGACATCCTCGCCAGCGCTGATGGAACTGCCGATCTGTTTGACGTGGTCTTCCTGGATCGTGACTTTTTTCGTCTTGGAGTAAAAATGGGTTTCATCGGCCCCGGAGGAGACTGTCATATCTTCTCCTGCGGCCAGCGCGACATTGCGATCAGCGCTGATCTGACTGGCGACGGCGTTGAAGTCTCGGGCGGCGCTAACAATGATGTCGCGACCCGCTTCCGCGCTCGAACCAAACTGCGTCACCGAGCTTTTGCGAGCACCGATATTGCTGGAGCTTTCCTGTTGTGCCGAGACAATGCTGGCATCCCGACCGGCATCGATCCGGGTATCGCGACCACTGACCGTGACGCTGCCAATATTTTTATAGTCCCGACCGGCGCCCATGTTCAGATCATTAGCAGCCTCGATGCGTGCGGCGCTGTCCATGTAATCCTGCCGCCGGCTGTAATTTGCAGTGGTAACAGTGCGCTCATTGACGATGTCCCCCGACACCGTATTCATGCTGATGTCACGCCCAGAAATGATGCCGCCAGCGGTATTGACTATAGTGTTGCCGGCTAGCAAATCGAGACGGTTTCCGGCTTCGATCAATCCACTGCTGGCGATGTTTTGGCCTGCCATGGCGGACAGGTTGTGGGTTGCCCGGAGCGTACCAGCGTTGATCAGATCTTTACCGGCGATCAGCGTCACGTCCTGACCGGCAATTAATGCCCCAGTAGGTGCCAGGCGGTTGTTGGCCTGAGCCAGGTAGAGCACCGGCACCAAGACTTTTTCTCCATTCACTTCGTGCTCTTCGAGCCAGACGATGTCGTGAGTCAGCGCCGCGACTTGCTCTGAAGTCAGCGTTACGCCCATCGACAAACCGAGTTGCTGTTTGCTGGCGATGGCATTGTTCATCAGGTACTTGAACATCGCGTCGTCGGAGGTCTGGCCGTCAATGAAGCGCTGGCCGGTGCGAGCGACGACCGCTTGCTGGATCAGGCGCTGTTCGAATAGGCCATCACCCAGACGCTTCTGGCTCTCGTCGGGGTTGTAACCCAGGTTGGAGAGCAGGTAGTCCGAGCTCATGAACTGTTTCAACTCGGTCAGCACCGGGTTGGTTTCGATGAGGTATTTCTGCGGGTTGGATTGGAACGAGGTGTCCGGCAGTCCCTGAACCCGCTCGAGTGTCTGACTGGCCACTGGGGCAACGGCTGCTGTATTGCCCACGAACGGGACGACGTTGGTCGCCGGGTTCCCGCTGGAGCCATCGACGTTCACGGTCCCTACTTCGGTGATGCCGCCGGAACCGCTGTTGCGGCTCGGCATTGGAAGGGAGTGGCCGGTTTCGACGGGGGCGCTGACATTGAGCGCACTGGCGCTCACATTACCGTTGTTGGTTTGACGACTGATCAGGGCCAGTTGCCGATCAGTGGTTGCCACCGGGGCAACAGCACCGACCTGAACGCTTCGAGCCTGAGTATCAGGCAGGTCTTGTTGGCGCTGGGCAGCGCTGATCGAGGCGCTGCTCATGCTCCAGTTTTGTGGCCCGCCGCTGGCCAGGGTTACCTGTTGAGCCGACCCACCCTGGCCGCTCAAGCGAAACAGGCCGTTTTGCCCCGTTGGCAAGGTAAAGCCAGGCAAACTCAGTGGGTTGACTTGCTGCTGGGCAAGATCAGGAGGCAGCTGACTGTTGATCCTGACCACGGTAGTCCCGGTACCGTTTGCCCTGGTATCCGCGACTTTGTTCGCACCACCGGCAGTGTTGTAGTCCTGATGGATGACACTGTTCTGCAGATCCTGGGTGGCCGAGATCGAGACATTGCCACCCGCCTGGACAACGGCGTTGCGACTGCCGACCGTACTAACGGCCCCGGAACTGTCCTTGGCGATTTCGATGTCACTGAGCAACTTGTACTGGTCCAGGTTCGGCAGCTCAAGCAGGTTATTCGGATCGTACTGGGATGACATTGACGTTTCGAAGCCATACTTCAATCCGGGCAATACAATGTTGTAACCAAAGCGAGCGCTGACAACTGCTCCGGTTTCACTGTCCTTGAGAGACACTACTTCGTACGACTCCCCCTCTCGTCCGCCCTCTCTCTCACGGCCAGATTTAGGTATGGCTTTGTGAATGCCACCGTCCAGGTCGAGGTAATACACATAAGGGAAATCAGGGTTGTTTCGTTGGTTGTAAGGCGTCAAGACATTGGTAAAAAACCGGTCAGTATTACCGTCACTCATGCCCGCGACCTGATAACTGCGCGTGCGCTCGATGGTCCCATTCTGTGCGCCAATGTTTTGAAAACTGTCAGCCGTGATATTGATATTGCCAGCAGCGCTCACGGTGCTTTTGCTATTGAGAAAAGACCCGCCCTGAAAAACGAAATCCTTACCGGCGAAGAGCTGCGCGGAGGCACTGGTGTCGTTGTCGATGCTTTCGAACACCTCGCGAGCAGCCAATGTAAATGTGAAATAGTCCCCCCGGCAGTCGTTACATATATTGGCGATAAAACCTGAGATCAGCTTGCGGCCACCAGAAGCCACTTCGCCCTCGGTACGATTCTGAAATACATCAGCGTTTAACGTGAATGCGCCACCACTTTCCATTGCGCCGGAAACGTTGTGAACACCAGCAGCTCGTGCGGCTGCGCCATAACCACCGATTACAACATTACCAAGCCCGTATAGGTTCCCCTTTTGGTTGGTGAAGTCAGCGACGCCCAGCGTCATGTCAGCGCCGCTAAATACCAGCCCACGATCATTGAGCAGCGAAGGGGTTTTCAGAGTGAGGTTCCGGGCGGAACCCAGCGTTCCATAATTGACGAGGCTCCCGGCCTGAATGGTCAGGTTTGCATTGGAAGTCAGACGCCCAGCATTGGTCAGTTGTCCGCCGATGTTTACCGTAGAGTCACCGCCACCGGCGATGCTGGAAGCCGCATTCAGATTCAGTTGCGCCGCCGTCAAGGCAAGACCACCGAGGCTCGACATTCGTCCGTTGCCACCGTAGTTGCCGCCCAACGTTAGGCTAATGGAGCCATCACTGGCAATCAGCCCCTCGTTGCTCCAGTTGACCCCGCTGCCCACCAGACTGCTGGATGCCAGCAATTGCCCAGTGCTGGTCTGGCTCAGGTTGTTGACGTTGACAGTCAGCCGCCCCGCCTGGATCACGCTGCTGTTGGTCCAGCTATCGGCAGTCAGCGTCAGCCCCCCGCGCGTGACAAGGCTGCCACCGGCGTTGGTGATGTTGGCCGTGGAGATGTCAAAGACGCCGCCGCCCACATGCAACAAGCTGCCGCCCAAGTTCTGGAAGCTCGTGGCGTTGAGGGTCAGGTCACTGTTGGCGGTTTCCAGGGTGCCGTTACGGTTATCGAACAGCCCACCGATCTGGAAGTTGGTCTTGCCACTGCTGCCCAAGGCACGCAACTGACCGGTCTGGTTATCCAGGCTGGCGGCTTTGATCGCCAAGGTACTGTCGCTTTCGATGATGCCCAGGCGGTTGTTCAAAGCGCCGCTCAGGTCCAGATCGATCTGGCTACCCGCGATCTGACCATCGTTATCACCACTGTTATCGAAATTGGCGCCGGTGACGTTGACCTTGCCCTTGGCGTACAACCCACCGTTGCGGTTGTCGAAGTTGCCGGTGATGACGGTGGCGTCGCCGGTCTGTGCGGAAATGCGTCCGCCGTAGTTATCGACTCCGCCCCGTGCGGTCAGGCTCAGGCGTTGGGCCTGGGTGATGCCGCCCTGGCGGTTGTTGTTCAGGTCGTAGCCGTTTTTCAGCACGCCGGTCAGTTGTGTGGTGAGCAAACCTTGCAGGCTGGCAAGGACGCCGCCACGGTTATCGAAATGGCGGCCCGTTACGGTCACGTCGCCGGCCTTGGCTTGGAGCCGGCCGCTTTGGTTGTCGACATCGCCACTTACGGTGAGCGTCAGATCACCCTGGCTTTGCACCACACCCTTACCGTTGCCAAGACTGGCCGCATCGATTTGCACGCCACCGTTCTGGCTGTAGATCAGGCCATCGGCGTCGTTCTGCACGGCGCCGGTTGCGTTCAAGACCAACAGATCATTAGCCGCGACAGTGCCGCGATTGCGGTTGTCCAGGCCGCCGGTGAGCAAGGTCAACAGACCTTGGCTGGCGAGTTGGCCGCCCTGGTTGTTGATTTGCGTGGCGCGTTCGACCCGCAGCGGGCCGACGCTGGCGATCTTGCCGTTGGTGTTGGTCAGGGCGCCGAGCAGGTCCAGGGTCACGGCGGCGTTGCCGATCAGGTTGCCGCCGCTGTTGTCCAGGGAGGTGCCGGTGAAGCTCACGGCTTTTTGCGCGTTGACGGTGCCGCCAGCGTTGCCCAGGGTCATGGCGTTCATGACCAGGGTCGCGCCGCTGTCGATCAGGCCGCCTTGGGCGTTGTTCAGCAAGCCGCCAGTGACGGTCAGGGTCTGGTCGCTGCCGCTGGACAGAATGCCGCCGCTGTTGTCCAGGCTGGCGGCGCTGACGGTCAGTTTGTTCTGGCCGACCAAGGCTCCGGCACCGCTGTTGAGCAGCGCTCCGCCGAGGGTGACGCCGACGTCACCATTGCGGCTGGAAAGCGTGCCGCTGTTGCGGTTGTCGAGGCTGGTGCCGTTGACCTGAAGCCCTTGCCAGCCGGAGATCAAGCCGTTCTGGTTGACCAACGTGCCGCCGTTAAGGCCCAGGCTCT
Organism: Pseudomonas bijieensis; assembly: GCF_013347965.1. Classification (NCBI taxonomy): domain Bacteria; kingdom Pseudomonadati; phylum Pseudomonadota; class Gammaproteobacteria; order Pseudomonadales; family Pseudomonadaceae; genus Pseudomonas; species Pseudomonas bijieensis. Next base: position 2,507,207 of record NZ_CP048810.1, read on the forward strand.
GGCTGCTGATCAGCTTGCCGCCCGTGTTGTCGAGGGTGCGCCCGGCCAGGGTGAAGCTCTGGCTGCTGGAAACTTCACCGCCCTGGTTGTTCAGGTCGCGCAAGCCATTGAGGGTCAGCGGACCTTTGGCGGTGATCAGGCCATTGCGGTTGTTCAGGTCATGGCCGCCGAGGTTCAGCGTGAGGGCTTTCTCGCCCAGCAGGCGACCGCCGTTTTGGCTGAGTGCCGCCAGGGTCAGGTTCATGTCGCCCTTGGCCGACACTTCACCGCCGTTGCTGGAGTCCAGCGAATCGGCGTCGAGGGTGAGATTCTCCTGGGCATTGATAAGGCCATTGGCGCTGTTGTTCAGGGCCATCGCGTTGAGGACCAAAGCGCCGCCCGCCAGCACGCTGCCGCCCTGGTTGTTCAGGTCGCCGCTGTTGAGTGTCAGCCGTTGCGCGGCGCTGATCAGGCCTTGAGCCTGGTTATCCAGTTGTCCAACCGTCGTCAGGTCGAGGTTAGCGCGACTGGTGAGGGTACCGCCGTTGTTGTTCAGGCTTTGCGCCCGGGCGTCGAGGGTGGCCGCGCCGATCATGCCTTTGACGTTGTTCAAGGCCTGGGCGATGCGCAGGGTCAGGCCCTGGTTGCTGAGCAGCCGGCCGGTGTCGTTGTTGAGGTTGTTCGCCGCCAGGGTGAACGCCTGGGCGCTGGAGATTTCGCCGCCCTGGTTGTTCACGCCGTTGAGGTTGTTCAGCAGCAACGCGCCGGGGGCGTTGATCAAGCCGCTCTGGTTGTTGAGCTGGCCATTGTTCATGTCCAGGCTCAGCGAAGTGTTGCTGAACAGTTGACCGCCCTGTTGATCCAGGCCGGAAACCGATGCGGTCAACGCGCCTTGGCTGCCGATGCGTCCGCCGTCCTGGTTGGTGACTTGGGCAGCCGTGAGGTTCAGCGTGCTGCCACTGTTGAGCCGCCCCTTCTGGCTGTTGTCGAACGCACCGGTGGTGACATTCACCGCACCTTTGCCGCTGATGTTGCCCTGCTGACGATTGTCCAGTGCCGCGCTTGTGAGCAGCAACGCACCGTCGGTGACCAGTTCGCCACCCTGGTTGTCGAGACGCCCCAGGCTGTTCACGGTCAGGTCCGCCGCGCTGGACAGGCTGCCGCCGGTGTTGGTCAGGTTGGCGGCGCTGACATTCAGCGTGCCTTCGCTGCTGAGCTGGCCTTGGGTGTTATCCAGATCGCGGCTCAGGCTGACGCGCTGGTTCTGCTGGCTGACCAGGTAACCGCCGCTGTTGTCCAGGGAACCGCCATCGAGGCTCAATTGAGTCTTGGCACTGAGCAGGCCTTTGCTGCGGTTGAGCAGTTTGTCCACGGTCAACTTCAGCGCTTGCCCGGCGAACACCTGGCCGCCGTCGCTGTTGTCGAAGTTCTGGCTGACCAGCGTGACGTCCGCGTTGCCCGACAGTTCACCGCCTCGGTTGTCGAGATCGTCAACGTCGAGATCCAGCGCTTTTGTCGCGCCGATCAAACCGGCCTGACGGTTGTCGAGGCTGGCGGCTTTCAGCGTCAAGGCATCGGTGCTGATCAGCGCGCCCTGGCGGTTATCGAAACTGTCGAGGGTGGCATCGAGCCCGGTCTTGCCGGCGATATTCCCGGCACGATTGTCCAGACGATCAGCAACCAGCAGCAGCGCACCGTCGGCAATCAACGAGCCGCGCTGGTTGTCGAGAACGGTTGCCACATTCAGATCGAGACGGTCGCGACTGCTGATCAGGCCATCGCGGTTGTCCAGGCTGTCGCTGCGACTGTCCACGGACGTTGCCGAGATCACGCCGCGGGCGTTGTTGAGTACCTGGGCGGTTCTCAGCACCAGGCCTTGGTTGCTCAGCAATTTACCGCCACTGTTATCAAGGTTTTGCACCGCCAGCGTAAAGGCTTGCTGGCTGGAGATTTCACCGTTCTGGTTGTTGACGTCCTTGAGGTTGCTCAGCAGCAACGCACCCGAGGCGTTGATCAGGCCCGCCTGGTTGTTCAGTTGGCCCTGGTTCATGTCCAGGCTCAGGCGGGTGTTGCTGAACAGTTCCCCTTGCTGTTGATCCAGCCCGGTGACCGAGGCGGTCAAGGCTTGGCTGCTGGCGATGCGGCCGGCGGCGTTATTCACCTGCGTGGCGTTGAGCTTGAGGGTATTGCCTGAGGTCAGGCGCCCGCCCTGGCTATTGTCGAAAGCACCGGTGGTGATTTGGGTTGCGGCGTTGCCCGAAATCAGGCCCTTCTGGCTGTTGTCCAGGCTGGCGCTTTTGAGGGTCAGGGCGGCATCGGTGCTGATGGAGCCACCCTGGTTGCTCAGCCCGCCACTGCTCACGATCGACAACGCCCCGGCGCTGCCCAAGCTGCCAGCGGAGTTATCGAGGCTGCTCGCGTTGACGCTCAGTTCACCTTCGCTGCTGATCAAGCCTTTGCTGTTCAACAGTGCGTTATCGAGAGTGATCACCAGGCCGTTGAGGCTAGCGAGCGCGCCATCGGTGTTGTCCAGCGTGCCGCCGCTGAGCGTCATGTTGCCTTGAGCGTGGATCAACCCCTTGCTCTGGTTGATGAGTTGAGCGACTTTCAATTCCAGATCGGTGCCGGCGATGAGTTTGCCGCCAGCGCTGTTGTCCAGCCGTTGACCGCCAACCTTCACGCCAAGCCCTGCGGACAATTCGCCCGCCCGGTTATCGATCTGCCCAACCTGCAAATCCAGCGCTTTTGTGCTGCCGACCAAACCGCCGTTGCGGTTATCCAGTGTGCTGCCGGTCAGGCTCAGGTTGCCTTGGGCCACCAGCGCACCGCCCTGTTGTTGCAGGGTATCGATAACGGCAGTGAGGTCGGTTTGGCTGGAGATGCGCCCGAGGCCGTTCTGCACTTCGCCGGCCTTCAAGGTCAGCGGACCTGCGCTTGTCAGCAGGCCGCCGCTGTTGTCCAGACGCGAGCCTTCGAAGTAGGTGCCAGCCTTGCCGGCGATGATGCCGTTGCTCCGGTTGTCCATCTGATCAACCGTCAATTGCAGCGTCTTGTCGGCACGGATATTCCCGCCCCGGTTGTCGAGCGAATCGCTGTGCAACGTCAGCAGGTCATTGCCGGACAGGCGACCGCTACGGTTGTCGAGGGCGCCGGTTTGCAGGTCGAGTGCGCCTTTGGCCGCCACTTCGCCCAGGCCCTGATTATTCAGAAGACCGCTGATGCGCGCGGTCAGGGTGCCGTCGCTGATCACTTGCCCGCCATTGCTGTTGTTCAGGCTGGCCGCCTGGATATCCACGGCCTTGCCCGAACCCAGCACACCCTGGCGGTTGTCCAGCGCACCGCCGAGGGTAATGTTCAAAGCGTTGTCGCCCAGGACTTGGCCATTGCCGTTATTCAGCGCCATCGCGTTGAGCCGGGTCAGGCCCGCGCTGGAAATTTCGCCATTGAGGTTGGTCAGGGTCCCGTCGACATTCACGGTCAGGTCGGCATCGCTGCCCAGGGTACCGCCGCCGTTGTCCAGGCTGGCGGCACGTACCTCAAGGCCATGGGCCGAGATCAGGCCTTTGGTGTTGTTCAAGGCCTGGGCAACGACCAGATTGAGGCTTTGCTTGCTGGCAATCGAACCGGCGCTGTTGTCCAGGCTCGTGGCGTTCAGGCTGAAGGCCTGGTCGCTGGAAATCTCGCCGTCACGGTTGTTCACTGCTGCGAGGTTTTTCAGCAGCAGACTGCCTGGGGCATTGATCAATCCGCCCTGGTTGTTCAACTGCCCATGGTTAAGGTCGAGGGAAAGACTGGTGTTGCTGACCAATTGACCGTTCTGTTGATCCAGACCGCTGACGCTGGCATCCAAGGCTTTAGCGCTGGCGATGCGACCGCCGGCGTTATTCACCTGGCCGGCCTTCAATAGCAGCGTATCGCCGCTGATTACGCTACCACCCAGGTTGCTCAGGGTTGAGGCGCTGTCGATGGCCAGTGCGCCGATACTGGATAGCTGACCGGCGTCGTTGTTCATCTCGGCCGCTTTGACGCTGGCCGTGGTGTCGCTTTTCACACTGCCCTGGGCGTTGAGCAATTGACCGCGCAGGTCCAGATTCAACCCTTGTCGGGCATACAGCGATCCCTGGCGGTTATCCACTTGACCCGCGTTGATAGTCAGGGCGGTACGAGTGGAGACCAATCCTTTACTCTGGTTGATCAAGCGTTCGAGCGTCAGGCGCAGGTCGCCATAGGCAATCACTTTGCCGCTGTTGCTGTTGTCCAGTTCGGTGCCGGTCAGCGCCAGGACACCCTGGCTCGACACTTCGCCGCCTCGGTTATCCAGCATGCCTACGCTGAGGCTGGCGGCCTGGGTTGTGGTGACGACGCCGCTCTGCCGGTTGTCCAGACTCGCCGCGTTGAGGGTCAGCAGCCCGGCCGATGACAGCAACCCGGCCTGGTTGAGCAACTGCGCCGAGATGCTTGCGGTGAGCGCGCCGTCACTGAGCAAGCGACCTGCCGTGTTATCCAGCGACCCGACATTCAGCTGGACGCTCTTGCTTGCGGTAAGCCGCCCGCCTCTATTGTTCACCCGGCCACTGGCATTGATATCCAGTCCTTGCCCCGCCGCCACCAAACCCGCAACGTTATCCAAAGACGCAACGCGCAACTTAACGTTACTCAAGCTGTTGAGTTCGCCGCTGCTGTTGTTCAGTTGCCCGACATGGGCCGTGAGGTTGCCATTGCTGCTGACCAGGCCCTGAGCGTTGATGAGCTTATCGGCGGTGACATCCAGGGTGCCGCTGCTCAACACCCGTCCCTTGTTCTGGTTGTCCAGGGTCGCGGCTTTTACCGTGCCGGTTTGTCCAGCGCTCAAGGTCCCGCCCTGGTTGCTCAACGTCTGTGCAACATTGGCCGTCAGGTTGCGGCTGGCAATAACGCTGCCGCTGTTACCGAGGTTCTGCGCCGTCAGGCTCACATCACCGGTTGCGTTACGGGTGTTATCAGCCTTGACCCCGGCTTCGATGATGCCGTTGTTGGTCAACTGCCCACCCGCGTTCAGGGTGATGCTGTCCCGCGCCGCGAGGGTTTGCTGGTTGCTCAGGTTGCCCTGGGTCTGGGCGTTCAAGGTGGTGCCAGCGTAGACCGCGCCCTGGGCGTCGAGGCTGGCGGCTTTGACGTTGATGGCGCCGCTGGCCGAGGTCTCGGCCAGGCTCAGGCGGCCGTTGGCATCGAGTTGGATGTCGCCGCCGCTGGCGATCAGTTTGCCGTCCAGCTTCACCCCGACGCCGGCCTCGGTGCCCACCAGTTTGATGGCGCCCGCGTACATGCCGCCCAGGGCCGAGGAGTCGATGGCCAGTTGTGGTTTGGCACTGCCGTCGTCGGCGCGGGCAGTGGCGTTGAGGGTGTCGGCGTTGACGTCGTTGCGCCCGGCGACGATGGTCAGGTTCTTGGCCTGTATCTCGGCGTTGATCTTGGCGCTGCGGGTGATGATTTCGAAGTGATCGACGTTGTTGGCGTTGAGGCCTACGCCTTCAATGGCAACGCTGCCCTGGTCGACTTGATAACGATCCAGCCGGCCGTTTTCCACGATCGGTTTGCCGGTGCTCAAGGTCACTTTCGGGCTGTTGATAAAACCGCAGCCGTTACAGGTGATGCCGTAGGGGTTGGCAACAATCACCCGCGCCGATTGCCCCGCCACTTCGGTGTAGCCACGCAGTTGGCTGGGGTTGCCGCCGTTGACTTCGTTGAGGATGGTGGAGGCGGCCACGCCGTTGAGGTTCGGGTTGCCGAGGATGATCCCGCCCAACTGCGTGGACTGGGTGCGGGCGGTGGCGTTGTTGAGGATCACGCCGTTGCTGCCGACGTTGTAATCCGTGAACTGGTTGTGAGACAGGCCGTTGCCATTGGGCCTGGCGATATTGACGATGGGTACGCCGTTGCCCGCCCGATCGAGGCCGGTGCCCGGCGCACTGACCACGATACCGTCGGCCTGGGCCCACATCGGTTGCCAGAACATGACGTTGGCCAACAGGAACGCCAGGCCGCGCTTGGGCATGCCCCAGAACTGCTCGCGGGGTTGCAGGGCAGCGGAGGGTTGGCGGGCCAGGAAAGTGTATTGGCGATCGTCCATGTTCAGGTCTCGTTGCAGCAGAATTTGTTTAAAGGAGTACATCCACGCGGAAGTAGATCGGCGCTTCGCGCTCGGTCAGGGCGTCCGGACGTTCCAGGGAATGGGCAAAGGTGACGCTGGTGTTCAGGTGCTCACCGCGGGCGAACAGCTCCAGCGAGTTGCTCGACATGCGCCCGTGCTGGTCGCCGTTGTAGCGATCACCACGAATCACGCCCTGGTCATAACCGAGGCTGGTGCCGTATTCGCCAAACACCGGGCGCAGCCATTCCAGCGTCACCGGGCGGCTCCAACGCAGGTCGTTGCGCCAGTAGCCACCGCTGTCGCCGGACAGGGATTGGTCCTTGTAGCCGCGAATCGACGACTGCCCGCCCAGGCTCATGCGCTGCGGACTGAACAACACGTCCTCGCTGCGTTGGCCAGTCATCAGGCTGCTGAAGCTGAACGATTCGCCCCACACCTGGAACGGTTGCAGATAGCTGAGGGTGGCGGTGTATTTGCGGTAACGGGCATCGGCCTGGCCGGGCCCCGGATCGTTGTCACTCTGGGCATCGAAGACACCGATGCCTTGCTGCATGCCCAGGTCAAGGTTGACGAAGGCGCTGCCGATGCGCCGGCCATGGTTGATGCCGAACTGCGCTTCGCTGAGACGGTTACTGCTCACCGCCAGCTTGCTGTCTTCGATGAAGTTGTTGGTGCGCAGGTAAGCCAGGCCGGTGTTGAGAGAGGTCTTGCTCAGGGCGTCGCGATGGATCACCCGCTCGACCCGCAACTGATGGTTCTGGCTGTCGCCGGTCTGCTTGAAGTTGAAACCGTTGGCAGGGATCTGCGAGCGGTACTCGCTCTGGCTGTAGGTGTAACTGACGTTCCACCAGCCAAACGGCAGGTTGTAATAAAGCATGGCGTTGCGCGAAGTGTGCTGGTGATCGGTCATCCCATCGTGGCCGCCGCGCAGCATCAACTGGTCGGCCAGGCCCAGCGGGCTGTCCCACTCGAAACTGCTGCCCCACTGCTGCTCGCCCGTGCTGCGCTGGCCGTCGTTGCTGCGCGACAGTCCAACACGCCAGGGCTTTTGTGGATCATTAGTCACATGGACTTCACTGCCGCCGACATTCTGCCCGGGGGTCAGCTCCATCTTGGCCTGATTCGATGGCAGGCGGTTGAGCTGGTCCACCATCTGCTCAATCTCCCGCAGGTTGACCAGATCGCCGGTCGCGCCGGGAAATGCCATTGCCAACTCTCGGTCCGATAGCTGGCTATTCTCGGCGCCCTTCAAACCTTCGAGCCGCCCTTCCACCACCAGCACGCTCAAATGCCCGCCGGACAGGTCCTGCTGTGGCAGATAGGCGCGGCTGGTGACCAGGCCCTTTTCGATGTAGTGGTCGGTGATGACTTTGAGCAGTTCGTTAAGCTGCGGCACGCCCAGGCATTGGCCGATGTAGGGCTTGAGCAGTTCCTCGCGCTCGCTGGCGGAAAGGCTGTCGGCACCCTTGAGCTCGATGGTCTTGATGGGGAAGCAACGGGTATCGACAGGTGCGCTCGGCTGGGTCGGCTTCGCCTCCTTGCCGGGCAGGTCCTTGAGTTCCTCCAGGCGACGGCGCTGCTCTTCGAGCAAACGGTTCTGGCGCTCGCGGATCAGGTCCGTGTCACCAGGCGTGGGGGCGGCGTGAGCCTGGGTGAGTGGAGAAAGGCACAGCAAAGCCACGCACAACCTCGCCCAAAAGGCGGGTGAGGACATGTTCGATCCCTCGAGCAGAAAGTGACATCAAAATAGTGGCGCGATATTAATGAGCCATCATTTTGACGTCAACTAAATGGATTTGGCTTTGAGGCTATTGCTGGAACCATTCGTCTGAAATCAGATCGCTCCGGTACGGAGGTACGAAAGGTCCCGAGGCATATCTGTAAACCTCCTACAAAACGTACCAGCAGCACTCGTCCACGGTTTCGCGCTTCAGCTGTAGCCCTCGTCCATCCCATAAAAAAACCGGACTCAAGGTCCGGTTTTTTATCGAAAGGGCTATGGCGCCCGCCTCAGAAAGCGGGGTTTTCCTGCTTAGCAGAGGTTTACGACTACTTGTTGGCCTCCTCGACTGCCTCCGTATTCTGAGGACCGAAAGAGTATTTCAGGGCCCGTGCCTTCATGGTGCGCGGATCAGGTAAACCTACGGTTTCCGGGTTCGCGAAACCGGTGATCCCGTTGCCGAGCGTGGGATTGATCGCATCGAACAGGAAGCTGAAACCTTGTTTCAGCGAGCTCTGGGCGATGCCGTGACAGCCCATGCAGCCGCCCATGGTCAGACTTTGAGTGCTGTGGTCGTAATCCGGCACTTTGATGTTCGGTTGGTTGCGGGCATTGGTTAAGGTGTTGTTATTCGGGATGGGGAATACGTTGCTCCCGCGAAACAGCTGGATTCCCGGCTGACTGCTTTCGACCATGATATTGGCCAGGTAATAATCCGGGTCGGTTTGAGTGCTCGACGGGATGGCCTGCACCCCTTTGAGCTGATAGTGCTTCCAGACCGAATTGTTGAATTCGCTGCTGCCGTCCATCAGTTGCTTGACTTGGTTGTTCACCGCCTTGACTTCGGAATGCATGGTGAGCGGTTGCACGACCCGGATCGGGCCGGCCTGCCCTTCGGGGATCCCGTTGCTGCCGGAGTAGACCGGCGGATTAAGGGACGCGTTTGCGACAGCACCCTCCTTGGGCAGGGAAACCGTATAGGTCTTGTTGCCGTCAGAGAAGGTGGCGCTCGGCGGCCTGGCTGAATCGAGGCCGGGGTAATCGATCTTGTTGTAGTTGGCGATGTAGTAGAGTCCGGTCGGCGATTTACCGTCGGCCAGCGTCAAGGCATCTTCGTGCTCGAACGTGGCAAAGATGAAGGTCGGGTAGTTGGGCGTCTTATGGATGATGTGCAAGGCTACCAGCGCATAGTCTTCGTTCTGCGCCACCGGGTCACTGTCGAGGCCCTTATAGGTCACCACCGTCGCCGTATGGTAGCGCGCGCGATTCTGTGCCGGGATGTCTGCCAGCTTGCGCCATGTCGCCTTGACCTCCACCGCGCCGTCGGGCAGCACAATATTATCCGGGAAGCTGCTCAGGCCTTTCGCATACTCGTAGACAACGGGGTTCGCCTTGGCCTCGAACAGGATCTGACTGTCATGTGAAGGGGCATAGTCACCCCTTGCGTCTGTTGTCTTCGCCACATTTGGAGGATTAACCGGGAAAAATATGGCGTTCTGACCGATTTGGGTCGCTTCGTCCAGATTGTTGTAATGATTAAAGGTAGCGCCTGGCGCCAAACGAATACCGTTGGGGAATTTGATATAGCTGTATTGCGGGTCAGAACCAAACGGACGCGTCGGACCACCTGCAGTGTTTTTTTCTGGTCCCGCTGGAAACAACTCGGTGCGGTGGGCGAAGGTTTGCCACAACAAGGGGCTTGGAGATTGTGGCACCTTGCCCGAATCTGCAAAGCTGCTGGCAGGGTTGCCGACGCCACGGTTGGCCGGCAACGGCGCCTTGGCCGTATTGTTCAGTGCGAAAAAGCTCCGCCAGGCGAAAGTGGCATAGTCGGTATGGCTGAGGCCTGTGGCCAGGTCCGACGGTAGTTGCGGGTTGCGTACGGTTAGATCGTTTTCGGTAATGCCATAGGAAACGCCCAATCCCGAGGGATAGGCAGAACGCCCGGAAAAAGCGAAATAGGGCGCCCATTTGAGGCCATCGGTTGAATAAAAAGTAGTGGCGCCACTGCTGATGAACAGGCGCTCATTGACCATCGCAGCGCTGTTGAGGAAGCCCTTTTCAGGTATACCGGTCAGCCCCTGCTTCGCACCCCAGTTACCACCCCGGTCATAAGTGCGTTCGAACAGGCCGCCGTTAAAAAAAGTGTAATAGACCCTCAAGTCACCGTTATAGACCACGGGTACCAGGTTCAAGATCGTGTCGGCGGTTTCCTGAAACGCTGTTTTTTCCGGACTCCACTTAAGGCCATCGTAGGTCACGTAGTAAACAGCCTTGCCGCCGTTTTCGTTATACAAAACGAACAACTGGCCGTTGTACACGACGGCTTTGTTATTCAGGGCGGTATGGCGAGTATTGATCGAATCAACAGGTGACCAATTGATGCCGTCGTCGGAACTGATGCTCTTTAACTGTTGGCGCGGGGCGTCGGCAAAGGTCAGTACCAGTTTTTGCTTGAAGACGGTGGCGGAGACGCCACTGTAGATGTTATCGACCGGGATGGGCTTCGGCGCGGACCAGACCTTCCCCTCTGCTGAAGAGGAAAAATAGATATTTTTTTGATCATTGTTGCTGGCCCAGAACATGTAGACCTTGCCCTTGAACGACTGCACCACGGGGACAAAGTACGATGAACTGTAGCGCACCACGCTCGTTGAAGAGGGTTTGCCACTTGAGGCATCTGGATTATCAAATACATTGACTTCGATCCCCACGCCTTGTTGCGGCGTCGCAACAATCACACTCTCCGCATAGGCCGAGGAGATAATAAATAAACCACACAAGCACAACATCAGCCGACTGAGTATTGCTTTAACGCTCATAGATTCATTCCTTGAGTGAGTGGCTACTCCAGGCCATACGTGTGCCTGGGTAATTATTCCATTGCTAAAGCGTGATCGATACCGACAGCGAAGTGTCCAGGTTCAACTCACCTCCGTTGTTATTCGGGGATACGCATGGGGTGGAAGGCATCGACTGCAGGCACGCTCCGTGTTTTGCAGCGGATGTGCGGCAGGCGCATCCTCCATGGTAGTCGACTGTTTAATATCGGCTAGGAGAACGCCAAAAAAGACCTCAAGCGGTGGCGACTCAAGATGAACTTTCCAGCCAACCCGGGCCTCAACCCATTACCTGCCCAACAAGGAATATGAGGCCCTGCCATGAAAACCCTCTTGAAACTCACCTTGGCCGCCACCCTTACCTGCGCCCTGCCCGCCTGGGCCTGCACCCCCGAGGAAGCCACCGCCAAGCGAGAGCAACTGGCCCAGGAAGTGAGCAAACTCACCGAGCAGAACCCGGCCAAGGCCAAGGAGATCAACGACGAGTTGCAGAACATGGACCTGAAAACCGCCAGCAAGGATTTGCCGGACAAGTGCCAGTTGATCGATAAGCGTCTGGAAGAGTTGAAGAACGCAGAGAAGAAGGCTGGGTGATCAGCCAAAGCCGCACAACCCGCTTTGGTGGCGAGGGGATTTGTGGGAGCAAGGCTTGCCCGCGATGAAGGCGATGCGGTCTTTCAGAAATCGAGGCGTCTGTGTCGAGAGCAAGCTTTGCTCCCACAAATCTGCCTCGCCACGGGGTTTTGCGTCAGATTCAGTTACCCATAAAAAAACCGGACTCAACGTCCGGTTTTTTATCAAGCACTAACGCCGACTCACTCAGCCGCCGGTGCCTCTGGTTTGCGGCGCTTGAGCGGGGCCATGCCGTCCTTGCTGACCAGCGATGGAGCGTCGCTCTTCGGGCGGTTGGCGGTCTTGCGCTTGGTCGGGGCCTTGGCGCCGGTTTTCTTCTTGTCGCCCTTGGCGTCGACCTTTTTCTTCTTCACGCCAACAGCCTTGCCCGAGGCCTTGACCTTCTTCGGTCCGCCGTAGGTGCCTTTGACTTCCTTGATGGTGCGGCGCTCGAAGCTCTGCTTGAGGTAGCGCTCGATGCTCGACATCAGGTTCCAGTCGCCGTGGCAGATCAGCGAGATCGCCAGGCCATCGTTACCGGCACGACCGGTACGACCGATGCGGTGCACGTACTCGTCGCCGCTGCGGGGCATGTCGAAGTTGATGACCATGTCCAGGCCTTCCACGTCCAGGCCGCGGGCGGCGACGTCGGTGGCGACGAGGATTTTCACCCCGCCCTGTTTGAGACGGTCGATGGCCAGCTTGCGGTCCTTCTGGTCTTTCTCGCCGTGCAGGACGAACGCCTTGTATTCCTGGGCCACCAGGCGGCCATAGATACGGTCGGCCATGGCCCGGGTGTTGGTGAACACGATGGCTTTTTCGTAGGTCTCGTTGGCCAGCAACCAGTTCACGATCTGCTCTTTGTGCTGGTTGTGGTCGGCGGTAATGATCTGCTGGCGGGTGGTGGAGTTCAGTTGGCTGACCGCGTTGAGCTGCAAGTGCTCGGGGTTGTTCAGCACCTTGGCGATCATCTCGCGCAGGCCCGAACCGCCGGTGGTGGCGGAGAACAACATGGTCTGCTGGCGGTTGACGCATTCGTCCACCAGGCGCTGCACGTCTTCGGCAAAGCCCATGTCGAGCATACGGTCGGCTTCGTCCAGCACCAGTACTTCGACTTCCTTGAGGTCGAGGTTGCCGGCGTTCAACTGCTCGATCATCCGCCCTGGGGTGCCGATCAGGATGTCCGGCACCTTGCGCAGCATGGCGGCCTGGACCTTGAAGTCTTCGCCGCCGGTGATCAGGCCGGACTTGATGAAGGTGAACTGCGAGAAACGCTCCACTTCCTTCAAGGTCTGCTGGGCCAGTTCACGGGTCGGCAACAGGATCAGGGTCTTGATGCTGACGCGGACCTTGGCCGGGCCGATCAGGCGGTTGAGGATCGGCAGCACGAACGCGGCGGTCTTGCCGCTGCCGGTCTGCGCCGTCACCCGCAGGTCACGCCCCTGGAGCGCGAGCGGAATGGCCGCTGCCTGCACCGGCGTTGGCTCGACAAATTTAAGCTCGGCCACGGCTTTGAGCAGGCGTTCGTGCAGGGCGAATTGGGAAAACACGGGTGCTACCTCGAAGAAATGCAAAAAAACAGCTGCATAGGGTAACGGTTTCGAGCGCGAAGGCCGAGTTTCTTTATACAAACGGCGGTAAATCAGTGCATTTTTATCAGCCGTTATTGCATCAACGGTCACTTGAGCAGGCTTAAATGCTCTAATCGCCACGTCGCATCTTTATAGAAGAACCGTTTCGTCCATGGACATCAAACAACTCTGGGTCAACATCCAAGACCTCTGGGGTGCCCTTGACCAGCACCCGCTCCTGCATTCCAGCCTCGCCCTGGTGTTGCTGCTGGTCATCGCCCTGGTGCTTGGGCGCGTGGCGCGCTACCTGATTTTGCATGCCGCCAAGTTGCTGGGGCGCCAACCGGCCCTGAACTGGGTCAACGACCTGCGCCAGAACAAAGTGTTCCATCGCCTGGCGCAGATGACGCCGTCACTGATCATCCAGTTCGGCCTGCACCTGGTGCCGGAACTGAGCAAGACCAGCATGATTTTCCTCGGCAATGTCGCCCTGGCTTTCACCATCTTGTTCATGGTGCTGAGCCTCAGTGCCCTGCTCAGCGCCATGCTGGATGTATACGCACGCACCGAACATGCGCGTACCCGTTCGATCAAAGGCTACGTGCAACTGACGAAGATGGTGCTGTATGTGTTTGGGGCGATCATCATCGTCGCCACCCTGATCGACCGTTCGCCACTGTTGTTGCTGTCGGGCCTGGGTGCGATGTCGGCGGTGATCCTGTTGGTCTACAAGGACACCTTGCTGTCGTTCGTCGCCAGTGTGCAGTTGACCAGCAACGACATGCTGCGGGTCGGCGACTGGATCGAGATGCCTCAGGTCGGCGCCGACGGTGACGTGGTGGACATCACGCTGCACACGGTCAAGGTGCAGAATTTCGACAAGACCATTGTCTCGATCCCGACCTGGCGCCTGATGTCCGAATCGTTCAAGAACTGGCGCGGCATGCAGCAATCCGGTGGACGGCGGATCAAGCGCAGTCTGTTCATCGATGCCAGCGGCGTGCGTTTCCTGCACGACGAGGAAGAGCAGCGCCTGACCCAGGTTCGCCTGCTGACCGACTACATCGGCCGCAAGCAAGCCGAACTCAAGGCCTGGAACGAGGCCCAGGGCAACGTCGCGGCGATGTCGGCCAACCGTCGGCGAATGACCAACCTGGGCACCTTCCGCGCCTATGCCCTGGCGTATTTGAAGAGCCACCCGGAAATCCAGCCGAACATGACTTGCATGGTCCGGCAGATGCAGACCACCGCCCAAGGCATCCCGCTGGAAATCTACTGCTTCACCCGCACCACTGCGTGGACCGACTACGAGCGCATCCAGGGGGATATTTTCGATTACCTGCTGGCGGTGATGCCGGAGTTCGGGTTGAACCTGTACCAGCAGCCTAGCGGCATGGACCTGCGCTCCGGGCTGCTGCCGGCGGTGCTGGGGGCGAGCCATCTGCCGGAGCCGCAGAAGCAGGTGGTCTGACCCTCAACCATCCAAGATCCCTTGTGGGAGCGAGCCTGCTCGCGAAAGCGGAGTGCCAGACAACAGATATACCGACTGATATGACGCCTTCGCGAGCAGGCTCGCTCCCACAGAGAGTCAGCGTGTGACTAGCGGTTGGCGCACGCCCAACCGACTGATCCACACCGCCACCAGTATCACCGACCCACCCAGCAGCAATCGCCCAAGTTCCTCGTGCTGGTTCCAGATCAGCAGGTTCACCAGCAGCCCTACCGGCACGTGCAGGTTGTTCATCACCGCCAGCGTCCCGCCGTTGACCAGGCACGCGCCTTTGTTCCACCAGTACAGCCCCAGCGCGGTGGAGACCAGGCCGAGGAACACCAGCACGCCCCATTGCAGCGGCGCTTCGGGCCAGAAATCCGCCTTGCCGAACAGCAGGAAAGCCGGCAACGCCACCATCAGTGCACCAAGATAGAAATAACCGAAACGTCGGTAATGCGGCAGGTCGCTCGGGTGACGGGCCACCAGGTGCTTGTACAGCACCTGTCCGGCCGCATAGGTGAAGTTGGCCAGTTGCAGCAGCAAAAAGCCCATGAAGAAATCCGGGTTGATCCGGTCGTAGCGAATCACCGCCGCGCCGGCCACGGCCACCAGCGCCGCGATCAGCGCCCAGGGATTGAAGCGACGGTTCAACGCGTCTTCGATCAAGGTCACGTGCAAAGGCGTAAGGATGGTGAACAGCAGCACCTCGGGCACCGTCAAGACCCGGAAGCTCAAGTACAGGCATACGTAGGTCACGCCGAACTGCAAGGCACCGATCAACAGCATGCCGCGCATGAACGATGGCTCCACCTGGCGCCAGCGCGTCAGCGGAATGAACACCAGCCCGGCCAGCAGCACCCGCACCAACACCGCGAAATAACTGTCCACATGTCCGGCCAGGTACTCACCGATCAAGCTGAAGGAAAACGCCTGGATCAGCGTCACAAAAAGTAGATAGCCCATAAGCCCCTCGTTTCGAATGGCGGCGAAGATAGCGGTTTTGAGGGATGGGCGCGAGCGTGATGGGCCGCTAGTTTCGGGTCACGGGTATGCACAGGAAGGCTGAGCGCAGTACTGTCCGCTCAGCATCGCTCAAAGTTTCGCCAAGGATAAGGAAGCCCCTCCATGCAACGTATTGAGTTTCGAAAAGTCATCGACCTCAGCCACATCATCAGCCCGGACATTCCGCTCTGGCCTGGCGATCCTCCGGTGACGTTCGATGAGGTGGCATCACCGGAAAAGGACGGGTATTACCTGCGCCGTTTCGCCATGGGCGAGCACAGTGCAACCCATATGAACGCGCCGAACAGCTTTCACCCCAATGCCATCGGGATTGATGCCTATGAGCCGGCGTCCCTGGTCCGGCCGGCCGTCGTGATCGATCTACGCATCCAGGCGCGGGACAATCCAGATTACGTGATCGGCATCCAAGACATCGAAAAATGGGAACAGGCTCACGGACGCATCGATCAGGGCAGCGTCGTGCTTTTTTACACGGGGTGGCAGACCCTGTGGGACGACCCCAGGCGTTTTATCAATGCGGATGACAAGGGCCCGCACTTTCCCGGCATAGGTGCCGCAACCACCACATTTCTGCTTGAGCAACGCCGTATAGCTGGCGTTGGTATCGATACCCATGGCGCCGATCCGGGCCAGGACACGGTTTACGCCACCAACAGCCAGATCCTGGCAAATGAGGGCATCGTCCTGGAATGCCTGACCAATCTCGATCAGTTGCCCGCGAAAGGCACGACGCTGGTGATTGGTGTGCTTCGACTGAAAAAGGGTTCGGGCTCTCCTGTTTCCGTCATGGCGTTTGTACCCTGAGCCCAGTCAGGCGCAGATCATCGAGGCAAAAAAAAGCCCGATCTCGCTAACGCGTTCAATCGGGCTGATGCACTCAGGAGCAATAAGTGCAAAGGGAGGTTCGATGCGCAAAACGGTTTGAAGGGAAGCGCCAGGACACTAGACCACCTGGCGATTACCCGAGGATTAACGGATCAGGCGACCTGGGACAGTTTGGCGTTGGCCTGATTCAGGCCCTTCTCCTGGAAGTCGCCGCCCAGGTTCATGCCCTCGGCATGGATGAAGGTCACGTCGTGGATCCCGATGAAGCCCATGACCTGACGCAGGTAGGGTTCCTGGTGGTCAGTGCTGCCACCGGCATGAATGCCGCCACGGGCAGTCAGCACGAAGGCGCGCTTGTCGGCCAGCAGGCCTTGGGGACCGGTTGGAGTGTATTTGAACGTCACGCCGGCACGCAGTACATGGTCGAGCCAGGCTTTCAAAGTGCTGGGGATGGCGAAGTTGTACATCGGCGCAGCCATCACCAGTACGTCGGCGGCCAGCAGCTCATCGGTCAGTTGGTTGGAGCGCTCCAGCGAGGCATTTTCAACCTCGTTGCGCTGCTCGACAGGCTTCATCCAGCCACCCAGCAGATTGGCATCCAGGTGCGGCACCGGATTGATGGCCAGGTCGCGAACGCTGATTTCGTCGGCCGGGTGTGCAGCTTTCCACTGGCTGATGAAGGTCTGGGTCAGTTGACGGGAAACCGAGTCTTGCTGGCGGGCACTGCTTTCGATGATCAGAACGCGGGACATGGCTTGTAGGCTCCATCTGAGAATGTTGTCAGTCGATGGAGTGAAGGTTAAACGCGAGCTTATCGATGAAAAAGCGCAAATAACTGCTGTAAAGCATCGATAATTTCGTTTATAAGCGGAGCAAGCCATGTCGCTTGCCCCGCTGCCGGGTTATTTCGGCTGGCAGGTCAGCTTGATGCGCAACTTGATGATGTTGCGGTTGAACTTGGCCGTGGCGTTCTTGAACTTGCCGGCGGCGACTTCGATCTTGCGGGTACGAGGCGCCTCGGGGCCATTGTTGAAGACCACGGTACAGGCCGCGTCGACGTTGCCGTAGTTGTTCACCTGGATAGAGCCGATGTCGGCATCGGTGTCATAGGCGTTGTAGTCGATGCTCAGGCCGTTGAGGTGTTTTTCCACATCGATCGGGTAGGCAAACGCAGTCAGCGGCAGCAAGGCCAGCACCGCACAACAGATTTTTTTCATTCGGCAGTCTCCACCAAGGGACCGCCAGCTTAGGACAAGAGGAGCTCATTATGAAAGCGCCCCGCGTGACCCTTGATCAATGGCGCACCCTGCAGGCCGTGGTCGACCATGGCGGTTTCGCCCAGGCCGCCGAAGTGCTGCATCGCTCCCAGTCATCAGTGAGCTACACCGTGGCCCGCATGCAGGATCAGCTCGGTGTACCGCTGCTGCGCATCGATGGGCGCAAGGCCGTGTTGACCGAAGCCGGCGGCGTGCTGCTGCGCCGCTCGCGGCAACTGGTGAAACAGGCCAGCCAACTGGAAGACCTGGCCCACCACATGGAGCAAGGCTGGGAAGCGGAAGTGCGCCTGGTGGTCGACGCGGCCTACCCCAACGCCCGCCTCGTTCGCGCCTTGACCGCGTTCATGCCACAAAGCCGTGGCTGCCGGGTGCGGCTGCGCGAAGAAGTGTTGTCGGGTGTCGAAGAAGTGCTGCTCGAAGGCGTGGCCGACCTGGCCATCAGTGGCTTCAGCATTCCCGGTTACCTGGGCGCGGAACTGAGCGATGTGGAGTTCATTGCGGTGGCCCACCCCGAGCATGCCTTGCACCGCCTCAATCGCGAGTTGAATTTCCAGGACCTGGAAAGCCAGTTGCAAGTGGTTATCCGCGATTCCGGCCGCCAGCAACCCCGGGACGTCGGCTGGCTCGGCGCCGAACAGCGCTGGACCGTGGGCAGCCTGGCCACCGCCGCCTCCTTTGTCGGCAGCGGCCTGGGATTCGCCTGGTTGCCCCGGCACATGATCGAACGGGAACTCAAGGAAGGCTTGCTCAAGCGTCTACCCTTGGAACAGGGAGGCAGCCGCAACTCGACCTTCTATCTTTTTTCAAACAAGGAAAAACCCCTGGGCCCGGCCACGCAAATCCTGATCGAATTGCTGCGCACCTTCGACACCGCGCCGCTGGATGCGCCGTTCGCCGCCCCTGAACAAGCCTGACAAGGACTTCGCCGATGGCCTACTTCGAACACGAAGGTTGCAACCTGCACTACGAGGAATACGGCCACGGCACGCCCCTGGTGCTGATCCACGGGCTGGGCTCCAGCACTCGGGACTGGGAAAAGCAGATCCCGGTGCTGTCCGCCCATTACCATCTGATCGTAGTAGATGTGCGCGGTCACGGTCGCTCCGACAAACCACGGGAGCGCTACAGCATCAAAGGCTTCAGCGCCGACCTGAGCGCCCTGATCGAACACCTGGACCTTGGCCCGGTGCACTTGGTGGGCTGGTCCATGGGCGGCATGATCTGCTTTCAACTGGCCGTGGATGAACCCGGGCGAATCAAGAGCCTGTGCATCGTCAACAGCGCCCCTGAAGTCAAGGTCCGCACGCCCGACGACTGCTGGCAGTGGTTCAAGCGCTGGAGCCTGATGCGTCTGCTCAGCCTGAAAACCATCGGCAAGGCCCTGGGCGCCAAGTTGTTCCCCAAGCCAGAGCAAACCGAGTTACGCCTGGAAATGGCCCGACGCTGGGCAAAGAACGACAAACGTGCTTATCTCGCCAGCTTCGATGCGATCGTAGGGTGGGGCGTTCAGGAACGACTTTCACAGGTCGCCTGTCCAACCCTCGTCATCTGCGCCGACCACGACTACACCCCGGTGGCGCTGAAAGAAGCCTATGTAAAGCTGCTGCCCGATGCACGGCTGGCGGTCATCGCCGATTCACGGCACGCTACCCCGCTGGATCAACCCGAACGCTTCAACCAGACCCTGCTCGAATTTTTGACTGCAACCGATTCCACCACTCAGGATCACTGACCCCATGCTGAAAAAAATCGCCCTCGCCGCCGGCACCGTACTGTTTGCTGCCAACCTGATGGCCGCCACGCCAGCCAAGGCACCCCATGTATTGCTGGACACCACCAACGGCCAGATCGAAATCGAACTGGACCCGGTCAAGGCCCCCATCAGTACCAAGAACTTCCTCGAGTACGTGGACAGTGGTTTCTACACCAACACGATTTTCCACCGTGTGATCCCAGGCTTCATGGCCCAGGGCGGTGGCTTTACCGCACAGATGCAACAAAAAGACACCAAGGCACCGATCAAGAACGAAGCCAGCAATGGCCTGCACAACGTTCGCGGTACCTTGTCGATGGCTCGCACCTCCAACCCGGACTCGGCCACCAGCCAGTTCTTCATCAACGTCGCCGACAACGCCTTCCTCGACCCGGGCCGCGACGCCGGTTACGCGGTGTTCGCCAAAGTGGTCAAAGGCATGGATGTGGTGGACATCATCGTCAACTCCCAGACCACCACTAAACAAGGCATGCAAAACGTGCCGGTCGACCCTGTGATCATCAAGTCGGCCAAGCGCATCGACTGAAGAGGCACACGGCAAGCCTGGGCGGCGCGGTGATCCCGTGCCGCCCATAGCAATAAGGAGAGCCCCTGCCAGGGCATTTACAAATGGTTTATCGCCGCTTCGAAACACTGATCGATATCTTCCGCGACGCCCCGACCTCGGCCCCACCGAACCGCGTCCTGCCCTTCTACACGTATTACCTGAAACAGGTCTGGCCCAGCTTCGCCGTGCTGCTGGTGGTCGGCCTGATCGGCGCGCTGATCGAAGTGGCACTGTTCAGCTACCTGAGCCGCATCATCGACCTGACCCAGGGCACGCCCAATGTCGACTTCTTCAAGATCCATGGCCTGGAACTGGCCTGGATGGCCGTGGTGGCGCTGATCTTCCGCCCCATTTTCGTGGCCCTGCATGACCTGCTGGTGCACCAGACCCTGAGCCCCAGTATGACCAGCCTGATCCGCTGGCAGAATCACAGCTACGTGCTCAAGCAGAGCCTGAACTTCTTCCAGAACGACTTTGCCGGGCGCATCGCCCAGCGCATCATGCAGACCGGCAACTCCCTGCGCGACTCGGCGGTCCAGGCCGTGGATGCCCTGTGGCATGTGCTGATCTACGCCGTCAGTTCCCTGGTGCTGTTTGCCGAAGCCGATTGGCGCCTGATGATTCCCTTGCTGCTCTGGATCGCCGGTTACATCGGCGCCCTTTATTACTTCGTGCCACGGGTCAAGGAACGCTCTGTAGTGTCTTCCGACGCCCGTTCCAAGCTCATGGGACGGATTGTCGATGGCTACACCAACATCACCACCCTGAAGCTGTTCGCCCACACCAACTTCGAACAGCAATACGCCCGCGAAGCCATCGAGGAACAGACCGAGAAGGCCCAACTGGCCGGCCGCGTGGTGACGAGCATGGACGTGGCCATCACCAGCATGAACGGGCTACTGATCGTCGGCACCACGGCGCTGGCGCTGTGGTTGTGGACCCAGTCGCTGATCAGCGTCGGCGCTATCGCGTTGGCCACCGGCCTGGTGATCCGCATCGTCAACATGTCCGGTTGGATCATGTGGGTCGTCACCGGCATTTTCGAAAACATCGGCATGGTCCAGGACGGCCTGCAGACCATTTCCCAGCCCGTCAGCGTCACTGACCGCGACCAGGCCAAGCCCCTGGCCGTGGGCCGGGGCGAGGTACGCTTCGAGCATGTGGATTTCCACTATGGCAAGAAAAGCGGCGTGATCGGCGACCTCAACCTGACCATCAGGCCTGGCGAAAAAATCGGCCTGATCGGCCCGTCCGGCGCCGGTAAATCCACCTTGGTCAATCTGCTGCTGCGCCTCTACGACGTGCAGGGCGGGCGTATTCTCATCGACGGCCAGGACATCGCCGAAGTTGGTCAGGAAAGCCTGCGCGAGCGCATCGGCATGATCACCCAGGACACCTCGCTGCTGCATCGCTCGATTCGTGACAACCTGCTCTACGGCAAGCCCGACGCCACCGACGCGCAACTCTGGGAAGCCGTGCGCAAGGCCCGGGCCGACGAGTTCATCCCACTGCTGTCGGACGCCGAAGGCCGCACCGGCTTCGATGCCCATGTGGGCGAGCGCGGCGTGAAATTGTCCGGTGGCCAGCGCCAGCGCATCGCTATCGCGCGGGTGCTGCTCAAGGACGCGCCGATCCTGATCATGGACGAAGCGACGTCAGCACTGGATTCGGAAGTCGAGGCCGCGATCCAGGAAAGTCTCGAGACCCTGATGCAAGGCAAGACCGTGATCGCCATCGCCCACCGCCTCTCCACCATCGCCCGGATGGACCGCTTGGTGGTGCTGGAGAATGGGCGTATCGCCGAAACGGGTAGCCATGCTGAACTGCTGGCCCATGGCGGGTTGTATGCACGGTTGTGGCAGCATCAGACGGGTGGGTTTGTGGGGATCGACTGAGCTCTACCTGACACAGCCAAACCCTGTGGCGAGGGAGCTTGCTCCCGCTGGGGCGCGAAGCGCCCCCCAAATCTGCGCCCCAACGCAATCAATAGGTTGGACACCCAGCCTTATTGGGGCTGCTGCGCAGCCCAGCGGGAACAAGCTCCCTCGCCACGGGGATCCGGTTTGAATCAGCAATACTGAAAAATTCTGTCCAGAATCCATTTAGCCCACATAGCAACGACATACTCCCCGCCGACCACGGCCAAGACCGCCACAGTCCCTGACTCTGGCGGTTTTTTGTACCGCTGGATTTGTCGATAAACCCTGCTGTACTCAGCTCAGGTTCTGGAGATGAACCTGTCGTAATTCTGCTGGATGCATAACCGATTATCACGACTGTTTTATCAAGGATGCTTATGTCTTTACTCAAACGTTCAACGACTGAGTTGTTGGGTACGTTCTGGCTGGTACTGGGCGGCTGCGGCAGCGCGGTATTGGCCGCTTCCGGGATTGGCGTGCTGGGCGTTGCCCTGGCGTTCGGCCTGACGGTATTGACCATGGCATTCGCCATCGGTCATATCTCGGGTTGCCATTTGAACCCCGCCGTTTCACTGGGCTTGTACGTGGGCGGGCGGTTTCCGGCCAGGGAGTTGCCTGCCTACATCATCGCCCAGGTTATCGGGGGGGTGCTGGCCGCCGCGTTGATCTACTTCATCGCCAGCGGCAAGGAAGGCTTTGACCTGGCCGCTTCCGGCCTGGCAGCGAACGGTTACGGCGAGCATTCGCCCGGTGGGTATTCGATGGCGGCGGGCTTTGTCACCGAGCTGGTCATGACGGCAATGTTCATCCTGATCATCCTCGGCGCCACCGATAAACGTGCGCCGGTCGGGCTGGCACCGATTGCCATCGGCCTGGCCCTGACGCTGATTCACCTGATCTCGATCCCGGTCACCAACACTTCGGTCAACCCGGCCCGCAGTACCGGTCCGGCGCTGATCGTCGGTGGTTGGGCCATCGAGCAACTATGGCTGTTTTGGGTGGCGCCGCTGCTGGGCGCGGTCATCGGCGGAGTCTCGTACCGCTGGCTAGGCCAGGAAAGCCGCTGAGTCACGCCTTCAAGGATCAGCACTGCCGATAAGGCAGTGCTGTTTTCGCTTCTTCGGCATATGCCAGCACCCCCTCATGCTCGCGCACGAGGAAATCCGCCACCGCTGCTTTCAGCCCCGGATGACGCAGGTAATGCCATGAGCGGGTAATCACCGGTTCGAACCCGCGAATCAATTTGTGCTCGCCCTGGGCACCGGCATCGAAACGCTGCAAGCCATGGGCAATCGCGTAGTCCATGCCCTGGTAGAAACAAGTCTCGAAGTGCAAACGGTCAAACTCCGCCAGGCAGCCCCAGTAGCGCCCGTAGAAACTGTCGCCGCCCACCAGGCTGAACGCCATCGCCACTGGCCGCGAACCTTGCTTGGCCAGCACCACACGAATGGCCTCGGGCATGCGTTCGGCCAGCAGGCTGAAGAATGTCCGGGTCAAATAGGGCGCCTGCCGTCGTATCGCGTAGGTGTTGGCGTAACAGGCGTAGACAAAATCCCACTGCGCCTCGTCCAACTGATGACCTTCGAGCCATTCGAACTCGATGCCCTGCCCCGCCACCTGTTCACGCTCCTTGCGCATCTGCTTGCGCTTGCGGGAACTGAGCGCATCGAGAAAGTCCTGGAAGTCCCGGTAACCGCGATTTTGCCAGTGGTACTGGCAGCCGATCCGTTGCAGCCAACCTTCCTGCCCGGC
Organism: Pseudomonas bijieensis; assembly: GCF_013347965.1. Classification (NCBI taxonomy): domain Bacteria; kingdom Pseudomonadati; phylum Pseudomonadota; class Gammaproteobacteria; order Pseudomonadales; family Pseudomonadaceae; genus Pseudomonas; species Pseudomonas bijieensis. The sequence continues at coordinate 2,530,668 of NZ_CP048810.1, forward strand.
CAGCGCCGAATCGGTGAAAGCATCGGTGAAGTTGATATGGGCGCTGGAAAGCTCTTCGATTTCCAGATAACCCGGCAGGCTGCCCAGCAGTTCCAAGCCATCTTCGGCGCGCACCGCCAATAATCGCGGGCCACTGACCGGACTGAACGGCACCGCCGTCAGCAGCTTGGGGTAATACTCGATCCCGGCCCTGGCGCAAGCGTCGGCCCAGCCGTGGTCGAACACGTATTCACCATAGGAATGCCACTTGCGGTAACTGGGCAAGGCTGCCAGCAGACGACCGTCTTCAATGTGCAGCAAATGCTCGGGTTGCCAACCGGATTGCGGGCCCAGGCTGGCGCTGTCTTCCAGGGTACCGAGGAAGGCGTGGCGCAGGAACGGTTGATTGGCAGGCACCAGCGCGTCCCACTCGTGCGGGGCGATGGCGGACAGGCTATCCAAGACGTGAAGCGGCATGCGGTTCCTCGATATCCAGACGGCGGATGGGGCGAGTATCGCCGATCCTGAGCGGCCGGGCACAAAAAAAACCCCGCCAGGGGCGGGGTTCAAAGGAGCGCTTTAACGGATGAAGTCAGAGCGGTGTATCAAGTCAGCGCGATTCAGAACACGTACTGGGCACGGACTACGAAGCCGTCGCCATCGTCATCGCCATTGGCGTTGGTGACTTTGTCGGTCTTGGCCTTGACGTAGGCACCGGTGATTTTCACCGCTTCGTTGGCGTACCAGTTCACGCCCAGGTTGTGCACCTTGGCTTCGGCATCGCCCACTTCACGGGTCGCCGAGGCAGTGGTGATGTTGTCGTCTTCGACGGTCATGCTGTCGAAGCGGTAGAACACTTCCCAGGCACCGATGGATTTGTTCTGAGGCTTGATCGCGTCAAACTTGCCGACTTTATAACCACGGGACTCACCGGTGATGGTGTAGGCACCCTGGACGTAGAAGCCGTGGCCTTTGAGGTCTTCGAAGGCGTCGCTGTCAGCCTTGGTCTTACGGGAGATGTACTCACCCTGGATCGACGCAGGCCCCATGGCGAACGCGGCTTCCAGGCCGAAAGCGGTATCAGTGTCGTAAGAGCCGGCTGGCGAGTTGTTGGCGCCGCCCAGTACCGGACGGTTGCCGTTAGGACCGGCGTCGTTACCACCCAGGGTTTCAACACCACGCATGCCCAGACGGGAGCGATAACGCGCATCGAACGCGGTGTCCGAAACGTCACGGGAGGCTACGTTCAAACCGAAGTGCAGCACGTTGCCCGCTTCGTGCATCGGGGCGAACACGAAACGACCGTTGACTTGCTTGACGCTGTCGCCGTCGGTGTCGTCGGTGTCCTTGCTGAACACGCCGGCCGAAGCATAGAACGAATCGGCGAAGGTGCTGGACGCCTGGATGCCCAGGCCGTTCTGATGGCTGTTGGCCCAGTCGATCAGGTCGTAGGCAGCGTTACGCTCAGGCGCGGTCACCCACTTGGAGCTGGTGGCTTTTTCCAGGCCGAAGTCGGGGTCGAAGCGACCGACCTTGATCGACACCGGCTTGAAGCCGTTGTAGGCCAGGGACGCTTCGTCGAAGTAGCCGTTATCGGAGTCGCCACTGTTGTGGGACATGTCGTAGTTGATGGTGTAGGCCCAATCCGTGTACAGCACGCCGGACAGTTCCAGGAACGCACGGCGGATGTAAGCGGCGTCGGCCGATTTGCCGTTGTCGGTGTAGATACCGTCGAACTGGCTGTAGTCAGCCTGCACACGACCACCGAGCTTGAAGCTGAACTCTTTGTCAGTGGTAGCGACCTCAAGGCCGCCCTTGGTCTTGACCACGATATCGGCGCCATCGGTGGTGACGGTGCCGGCGAAAGCCTGGGCGGTTACTGCCATTGCCAGTGCGCTGGCGGCAACACCTGCGAAGTGCTTACGGATCATCGAAGAATTCCCCTGTTGGTAGTCTATGCGTTAGAAAACACGCGGAACTGGGCCCGCTGGTGTTGGGAGGGGATCTTGGCGGCCGGTTGTGTCAGGCGAGTTGCTATCACATAAAGATTTTATGACAGCGGAACTTTTTACTTCGAATGGGAATATAAAACCCCCTGTGGGAGCGAGCCTGCTCGCGATAGCGGTGGGTCAGTCAACACAACGCTGGCTGATCCGCCGTTATCGCGAGCAGGCTCGCTCCCACAGGGGGGTCGGTGGTGTATCGAAGATTACTTAGATGTTTTGCGACGCTCGGCGGCGAGTTTCTCGGCGAGGTGATCCAGGTCGGGAACCGGCGGTTGCGGCAGTTTTCTGAGGGTCGCCTGCATCAGGCGCATCTGGCGGATGAATCGTCGGCAATTGGGACAGAACATCAGGTGATGGCGCACCATCAGGCGTTCACGAAAGCTTAACTGGCCGTCGAGATAATCGCTGGAGCGCGCCACTTGTTCCTTGCAGGTCAGCATTCGCCGGTTTCCTCGAAATGTTCAACAGTCGCGAAGACCTTCAGTCGGGCGCGATGCAGCAGCACGCGGACATTGGAGAGCGAAATGCCCAGCAGATTACAGATTTCGTCCAGTTCCAGGCCCTGTTGTTCCCGCAGAGTCAGCACGCTGCCTTGCAGTTCCGACAGGCTGAGCAACGTATGCTCCAGGCAATCACGCAACTCACGCTCGGTGAGCAACGCTTCGGGCGTGTCCTGGTGCCAGGCGAACGGCGCCAGCAGCCAATGCCCATCGGCGGCGAAACGATCATCGCCAAGGGTGCCGTGGGGCGACGGCAGGTCGTCGAGCAGCACTTCCCGACGGTTCTGTTTGTAGCGGCCCTTGGCGGCATTGGCCGTGATGGTCAACAACCAGGTCTTGAGGCTGGAACGCCCCTGGAAACCGCTGAGATTGTGCACCACCGACAGCCAGGCGTCCTGCACCACTTCGTCGGCATGACGGCTGCCAACGATGGCATAGGCCACGGCGCGCATCGGGCTCTGGTAGGTGCTGACCAGTTCCTTGAAGGCCTGCTGCTCACCGGCCAGGAGGCGTTGGAGCAGGTGGGTGTCGTCGGTGACCGTCATTCAACGCCCTATGGCTGGATAGATCGCTGTTGTGGCATGGGAATTCATGTGGGAGCAAGGCTTGCCCGCGATGCAGGCGACGAGGTCTTCCATAAACCAAGTCGCCTGTTTCGCGAGCAAGCTTTGCTCCCACATGGCCTTGCTCCACAAAAAATTTCGGCGTAGCAACAGTGGATCAACGCTTGCGCAAAATCACGCTACCAATCGAATACCCGGCGCCGAACGAGCTGAGCACGGCGACCGAACCGCTGGGCAAGTCGTCCTGGTACTTGTGGAACGCAATCACCGACCCCGCCGAACTGGTGTTGGCATAGCGGTCGAGGATCACCGGGGCTTCCTCTTCGGTGGCTTCACGCCCCAGCAGTTTGCGTACGATCAGGTGGTTCATGCTCAGGTTGGCCTGGTGCAACCAGAAGCGCTTGACCTCGCCAACGTTCAACTGGTTTTCCTCCAGGTGGGCACCGATCAGTTCGGCCACCATCGGGCAGACGTCACGGAACACCTTGCGGCCTTCCTGGACGAACAACTTGTCGCGGCTGCCGATGCCTTCTTCTGCGGCGCGGTTGAGGAAGCCGAAGTTGTTGCGGATGTTGTTGGAGAACTTGGTCAGCAGCTTGGTGCTGACCACGTCGAACTGGTACGGCGAGGTCGCCAGGTCCGCACGCTCGATGATCACGGCAGTGGCCGCGTCGCCAAAGATGAAGTGGCTGTCACGGTCGCGGAAGTTCAGGTGGCCGGTGCACACTTCCGGGTTGACCATCAGGATCGCCCGGGCCTGGCCCAGTTGCACGCTGTTGGCCGCGGCCTGGATGCCGAAGGTGGCCGAGGAACAGGCCACGTTCATGTCGAAACCGAAACCTTCGATGCCCAGGGCTTCCTGGACTTCAATGGCGATGGCCGGGTACGCGCGCTGCAGGTTGGAGCAGGCGACGATCACGCCATCGATGTCGGCGGCGGTGCGACCGGCGCGTTCCAACGCCTGTTTTGCCGCGCCGACAGCCATTTCACACAGCACCGACCACTCGTCGTTGGAGCGCTCGGGCAAACGGGGGGTCATGCGTTGCGGGTCGAGGATGCCGTCCTTGTCCATGACGAAGCGGCTCTTGATGCCCGAGGCCTTTTCGATGAACGCGGCGTTGGATTCGGTCAACGCCTCGACTTCACCGCGCTCGATGGCCTCGGCGTTGTCGGCGTTGAATTGCGCGACATAGGTATTGAAAGATTGCACCAGCTCTTCGTTGGAGATGCTGTTGGCCGGGGTGTACAGGCCGGTGCCGCTGATGACGACGTTATGCATGGTCGTGTCTCTGATCTGTTCAGGCAGAAAGCATTGGCACCGACGTACCAATACACAAAGGGACTTTTCCCATCCGGGGAAGCAGTCCTGGCATCGCTTTATTCCGATCCGCCCGGGGCATTGAAGCTCAAAACCACGGGACCGGCATTTATAGCCGCGAAGTTTGCCACAAACGCTGGCGTTTGGCCCATTCTCAGTGAGCTACACCAACTAACCCTGTGGGAGCGAGCCTGCTCGCGATAGCGGTGGTTTACTCAGTATTTATGTCGACTGACACAACGCTATCGCGAGCAGGCTCGCTCCCACAGGGGTTAGTAGTGTTCATCTGGTTTGTGGCATCAGGCCTCCACCTGCCCCCACTGCTTACTCAAGCGCTTATCGGAAATCGGCACCTTGGTCCCCAACTGCTGGGCGAACAGCGACACCCGGTACTCCTCCAGCCACCAGCGATACAGCTCCAGTTGCGGATCGCGCTTGCCTTCCTGGAGGTGTTTGCTGGCGCGGGTCTGGTATTGGGCCCAGAGGTTCGACAGTTCGCCGCTCCAGACCCGGTCTTTCTGCACCTGGCTGCCCAGTTTCTCGAAGCGTTGCTCGATGGCCTTGAGGTAGCGCGGCAGTTCCTTGAGCCATTGATGGGGGGTTTCGCGGACGAAGCCCGGATACACCAGGTGGCTGAGCTGTTGCTTGATGTCGTTCAACGCCACGGCCTGGGCCAGGTCGATCTTGCCCTTGAAGCGTTTTTGCAGGCCGTGCCAGAGCTTGAGGATGTCCAGGGTCAGCTTCGCCAGGCGTTCGGCGTGTTCGGTCCAGCCGCCACGCTTGCGCTCGGCCAGGGAAGCCAGCGCTGCGCCGTCACGGGGCAGGCTCGCTTCGCCTTCGAGCACGCAACTGTCGAGGCTGACCAGCAGGATGTCTTCCACCAGGCTGTCGATGCGACCCAGGTCGCGGTACAACAGGCCCAGCTCCGTCAGGCCGGGCAGCTTGCCGCGCTGGAACTTGGCCGACTCGGCCAATTGCTGCATCAACAAGCGCTGCAAGGCACGACGATGCTGGAACTCGGCTTCGGCCGGGGTCGGGAATCGCCCTTCCTTGACCACGCCGCCCTCTTCCACCAGCGCCGGGTAGACCGTCATCGACAGCCCGGCGATCTTCTGTTGGGTTTTCTCCGCCACCGGTGCGAAAACCTTCGCCTCCACCGGTGCCTGGCTCTTCGCCGTTTGCGGCACGGCCAAGGCCGCCTGGCTGGCTTCGGCAAAGCGCGCCGTCAGTTCGGCCAGGTCGCGACCTTCGCCAAGGAACTTGCCCTGGCCGTCGACGATTTCCAGGTTCATACGCAGATGGCTTTCCACCTGCTGCGCCGCTTCCGCCCAGGCTTCGTCGCTGACCCGCGCGCCGGTCATGCGCAGCAGTTCGCGGCCCAGGGATTGCGGCAACGAGCCTTCGGCGAAGGTGATGCGTTGCAGTGCGGCCTTGACGAAGTCCGGCACCGGCACGAAGTTCTTGCGCAAGGCCTTGGGCAGGTTGCGCACCAGGGCGATGCACTTGGCCTCGATCATTCCCGGCACCAACCAATCCAGGCGTTCCGGCGGCAGCATTGGCAACAGCGGCGCCGGTACCCGCAGCGTCACGCCATCACGAGGATGGTTGGGCTCGAAGTGATAGCTCAACGGCAAGGTCAGATCGCCGACGCGCAATGTGTCCGGGTAGTACGCGGCCGTGACTTCACTGGCCTCGCGGGCCAGCACGTCTTCTTCGCGCATGATCAGTAGCTGCGGATCTTTCTGGCTGTTGATCCGGTACCAGCTGTCGAAGGTCGCGGTCTGGTGGATCTCGGCCGGCAAACGCGCATCGTAGAAAGCGAACAGGGTTTCTTCGTCCGCCAGGATGTCACGGCGGCGGGCCTTGGCTTCCAGTTCGTCGAGCTGCTCCAGCAACTTGGTATTGGCGTCCAGGCACTTGGCCTTGGACTGGATCTCACCGCGCACCAACGCCTCACGGATGAACAGCTCCCGCGACACCACCGGGTCCACCGGCCCGTAATGCACCGGTCGCCGACCGACGACAATCAGCCCGAACAGGGTGATCTGCTCATACGCCACCACTTGCCCGCGCTTCTTCTCCCAATGGGGTTCGAAGTGGTTTTTCTTGATCAAGTGCCCGGCCAGCGGCTCGATCCAGTCCGGCTCGATCTTGGCTACCATGCGCGCGTAGAGCTTGGTGGTTTCCACCAGCTCAGCGGTCATCAACCACTGCGGACGCTTCTTGCCCAGGCCCGACGAGGGGTGGACCCAGAACCGCCGCTGACGGGCGCCGAGGTAGTCGCCGTCTTCGGTTTTCTGGCCGATCTGGCTCAACAGGCCCGAGAGCACCGCCTTGTGCAGTTTCGGGTAATCGGCCGGGTCTTTGTTGAGGCTCAACTGCATGTCGCGGCAGATCAGACTCAACTGGCGATGGGAATCACGCCATTCACGCAGGCGCAGGTAGTTGAGGAAGTTCTTGCGACACCAGTTGCGCAGCGGGCTGGCGGTCAGGGCCTGGCGCTGCTCTTCGAAACCGCGCCACAGGTTGACCAGCCCGGCAAAGTCCGAGTCCGCATCCTTCCACTGGGCGTGGGCCTGGTCGGCCGCTTGTTGACGCTCAGGCGGGCGCTCGCGCGGGTCCTGGATCGACATGGCGCTGGCGACGATCAGCACTTCCTGCAAACTGCCCAGCTTCGCCGCTTCCAGCAGCATGCGGCCCATGCGCGGGTCCACCGGCAGGCGCGCCAACTGGCGACCGAGTGGGGTCAGTTGACTGTTGCGGTCCACCGCCGACAATTCTTGCAGCAGGTTGAAACCGTCGCTGATGGCCTTGCCGTCCGGCGGCTCGATGAACGGGAAATCGGTGATCTCGCCAAGGCGCAGGTGCAACATCTGCAGGATCACCGCCGCCAGGTTGGTGCGCAAGATCTCCGGGTCGGTGAATTCCGGCCGACCGAGGAAATCCTCTTCGCTGTACAACCGCACACAAATCCCCGGCTCGACCCGTCCGCAGCGACCCTTGCGCTGGTTGGCGCTGGCCTGGGAAATGGCTTCGATGGGCAGGCGCTGGACCTTGGCCCGATAGCTGTAGCGGCTGATGCGCGCGGTGCCGCTGTCGATCACGTAACGGATGCCCGGCACGGTCAGCGAGGTTTCGGCGACGTTGGTCGCCAGGACCACGCGACGGCCTGGATGGGACTGGAAGATCCGTTGCTGTTCGGCCGGCGACAGGCGCGCGTACAGCGGCAGAATCTCGGTGTGCTTGAGTTGGGCCTTGCGCAGCATTTCGGCTGCGTCGCGAATCTCCCGTTCGCCCGGCAGGAACACCAGCACATCCCCGGGGCTGCGGCGCTCGCTGCGCTCGTAGGCGGCGATTTCATCGAGGGTGGCGAGAATCGCCTGGTCGACGGTCAAGTCGTCCTCGACGCGGTTGCCTTCTTCGTCCTGCTCCAGGGTCAGCGGGCGATACCAGGTTTCCACCGGGAAGGTGCGGCCCGAGACTTCCACGATCGGCGCGTCATCGAAATGCTTGGAAAAGCGCTCCAGGTCGATGGTCGCCGAGGTGATGATGACTTTCAGGTCCGGGCGGCGCGGCAGCAGCGTCTTGAGGTAGCCGAGCAGGAAGTCGATGTTCAGGCTGCGCTCGTGGGCTTCGTCGACAATGATCGTGTCGTAGCGTTCGAGGTAGCGGTCGTTCTGGGTCTCGGCCAGCAGGATGCCGTCGGTCATCAACTTGATCAGGGTGTTGGCGTCGCTCTGGTCCTCGAACCGCACCTGATAACCCACCAGCGCCCCCAAGGGGGTGGCCAGTTCCTCGGCCACCCGACTGGCGACGCTGCGGGCAGCGATCCGGCGCGGCTGGGTGTGACCGATCAAGCCATGCTGGCCGCGACCGATTTCCAGGCAGATCTTCGGCAACTGCGTGGTTTTCCCCGAGCCGGTTTCGCCGGCGATGATCAACACCTGATGCTTGAGCAACGCCTGCTTGATTTCGTCGCGCTTGGCGGCAATCGGCAAATTGTCGTCATAGCGGATCACCGGCAAGCTCGCCTTGCGCGCCAGCACCTGATCGCACGACGCCTGCATGCGCGTCACCCACTGGGCCAGCTTGGCCTCGTCGGGTTTCTTGCGCAGCTCAAGCAACTGCCGCCGCAACCGGTGACGGTCGGCGAGCATGGCGTGATCGAGGTTTTTCAGCAGCTTGTCGATAGCGGGGGCTTGGTCAGTCATCAGGTACGCAAGGGTCGTCGGTTTGAGCAGAGGGCGATTGTCGCAGATTTGCGGCTACTGCGCCGACACATGGCAGTCTGCCGGCGGTTCCCTTGTGGGAGCGAGCCTGCTCGCGATGGCGGTGTGTCAGTCGACATGAATGCTGGCTGATCCACTGCTATCGCGAGCAGGCTCGCTCCCACAGGGGATTTGCGTCAAGGATGCCTTTTGTGGAGAGCAGTCGCAGGGTTACTCGTTGTCCAGGTCCTTGCGCCGATACGGGAACACATCGATCACCTTCCCCGCCCGAATCGCCTCTTGCAGGCCTTTCCAGTAATCGGCGTTGTACAACTCACCGTGCAACTGGTCGAACAGCTTGCGCTGCCCCGCGTCGGCGAACAGGAACGGCGGGAATTCTTCGGGGAACACGTCCAGCGGGCCGATGGAATACCAGGGCTCGGAAGCCATTTCGTCTTCCGGCGTGCGGGGCTGGGGGATGTGGCGGAAGTTGGCTTCGGTGAGGAAGCAGATTTCATCATAGTCGTAGAACACCACGCGGCCGTGGCGGGTCACGCCGAAGTTCTTGAGCAGCATGTCGCCGGGGAAGATATTCGCCGCCGCCAGTTGCTTGATCGCCAGGCCATAGTCTTCCAGGGCCTCGCGCACCTGGGCGTCGTTGGCGTTTTCCAGGTACAGGTTCAACGGTGTCATCCGGCGTTCGGTCCAGCAGTGACGGATCAGCACCGTATCGCCTTCCACCGACACCGTGGACGGCGCCACTTCCAGCAGTTCCTCAAGGCACGCCGGCTCGAATTTGCTCAGGGGAAAACGAAAATCGGCGAACTCCTGGGTATCGGCCATGCGCCCGACCCGGTCGACGCTTTTCACTAATCGGTACTTCTCGATCACCGTGGCCCGGTCGACGTTTTTCGACGGCGAGAACCGGTCCTTGATGATCTTGAACACCGTGTTGAAGCCCGGCAGGGTGAACACGCTCATGACCATGCCACGCACACCGGGGGCCATGATGAACTGGTCGTCGGTGTTCGCCAGATGATTGATCAGTGCCCGGTAGAACTCCGATTTGCCGTGCTTGTAGAAACCGATGGAGGTGTACAACTCGGCGATGTGTTTGCCCGGCAGGATGCGCTTGAGAAAGCCGATGAATTCCGCCGGCACTGGCACGTCTACCATGAAGTACGAGCGGGTGAACGAGAAGATGATCGAGACCTGCGCCTCGTCGGTGATCAGCGCATCGATCTGGATACCCCGGCCCTCACGGTGCAACAGCGGGATCACCAGCGGCCATTGATCGTCGCGGGTGTAGATCCGCCCCACCAGGTAGGCCCCCTTGTTGCGATAGAGCACCGAAGAAAACAACTCCACCGTCAGTTCCGGATCCTTGCAGACCCAGTCCGGCAGGTTCTCGCGCAACTGCGCTTCGAGGCGTTGCAGGTCGCCCGGCAAATCGGCGTAGTCCTCGCTGAAACGGTAGTCGGCGAACACGCTCGCCAGTATCCGGTCCAACTGCCCCTGAGGCTTGTAGGTGCGGGTCTGGGCAGCGCGGGCCCGACGCAGGCTGGGCCGGGTGGTGTGGATGAACATGGTGCCGTCGCTGATCAGGTCGTGGCTGAACAACCCGCAGAAGATCGAGTTGTACCAGGTTTCCGACAGCTCATCGTCGAAGCGCAGGTCGATCAGGCTGATGTAGGCGCTTTTGACCAGCGGCCAGCAGCCCACATCCATCAGGGTTTCGGCATCGAAGGCCTTGTGCAGCTTGGCGACGGTTTCGAAGACTTTTTCTTCATACAAGTTGATGCGCGCCGCCGAAGCCGCTTGCGCCTCCAGCCACAGGGCCTGCTCGAACCGGGCGCGGGCGCCATCGGTGATCTGCCGGAAATGCTCACGATAATCGTCGAAGCCGTCGAGGATCGAACGGGCGATTTCAATGGCGGGCCATGGCTGCGGCATAGGTAAACCTCGGCGGGTCATGCTTGTTATTGGCGACTGAGCTTAGAGGCCAATCAGGCGGCAACGCAACCATTGCCATCGCTATTCAGGACGGCGACACTTGCCGCCCGATCAAGGAAGGAATGACTCGTGAACCTCGTCGATATCCTGCGTTTACTGTCACTGGCCGCCATCTGGGGGGCCAGTTTCCTGTTCATGCGCATTATCGCCCCCGTCATTGGCACAATCCCCACTGCTTTTTTTCGCGTGTCCATCGCCTTCGTCGGGTTGCTGGTGATCCTGGCCCTGATGCGCGTCGACTGGAATTTTCGCGGCAAGCTCAAAGTCGTGATGGGGCTGGGCCTGATCAACTCGGGCATTCCGGCAACGTTCTATTCAGTGGCGGCCCAGGTGCTACCGGCCGGTTACTCGGCGATCTTCAACGCCACCACGCCATTGATGGGGGTATTGATCGGCGGTTTGTTCTTCAGCGAAAAACTCACCCTGGCCAAGGTCAGCGGTGTCTGCCTGGGGCTGCTGGGTGTTGGCATCCTGACCCGCGCCGGCCCGGTGGCGTTCGACCTGCAATTGTTGATGGGCGCCCTCGCCTGCCTGCTGGCCACGACCTGCTACGGCTTTGCCGGCTTCCTCACCCGTCGCTGGCTCGATCACCAAGGAGGCCTGGACAGCCGTCTCTCGGCCCTGGGCAGCATGTTCGGTGCCACGGTGTTCTTGCTGCCGCTGTTTGGCTACAGCGTCATCAGCCAGCCACCGGCCAGCTGGGGTGGCTGGAGCGTCTGGTTGTCACTGCTGGGGCTGGGCCTGGTGTGTACCGCCCTGGCATACATTCTTTACTTCCGCTTGCTCAGTTCCATCGGTCCGGTCAAATCGATGACCGTGACCTTCCTGATTCCACCGTTCGGTGTGTTGTGGGGGGCGTTGCTGCTGGATGAGCCGTTGGGGATGGCGCATTTGTATGGCGGGGTGTTGATTGCGGCGGCGTTGTGGTTGGTGCTCAAGCCCGCTGCGGCGAAACCGGCTGAAGTGTCTGCCCGGTAGTTCATCGGTGTGGCTGAAAATGCCATCGCGGGCAAGCCTTGCTCCCACAAGGACTACACATAACCTGTGGGAGCAGGCTTGTACATAACCTGTGGGAGCAAGGCTTGCCCGCGATAGCGGTTGTTCAGTCAGCGAGCATCCAAGGCTCAGCGACTTTTACGAAACACAAACACCAATCCCACGATGATCAGCACCATCCCCAGCAAGCTCAACAACGCCAGCCGATTGCCAAACACCAGGTAGTCCATGATCGCCGTCACCGCCGGCACCAGGTAGAACAGGCTGGTGACATTCACCAGGTTGCCACGGGCGATCAGTCGGTACAGCAGCAACGTCGCCAGCACCGATACCACCAGCCCCATCCACAACACCGGCACGAAGAACCCCGTGCTGTATTCGAAGTGAAACGGCTGGAACGGCACGAACACCGCGCACAGTAACAATCCGGCCAGGTATTGCACCGGCAGCGTACCCAGTGGGTTGTCGGTGATGCGCTTCTGCATGATGGAACCGGCCGTCATGCTCACCAGTGCCAGCAACCCGCACACCATCCCCGCCAGGGACATGCCCGCCAGGCCAATGCCTTGGTACACCACCATGACCAACCCGACCAACCCCAGCACCAGGCCGAACATCCGCGACCAGGATCGCTGACGTTCCATGAGCACCACGGTCAGGATCGGTTGCACGCCCATCAGGGTTGCCATGACCCCGGGAGTGACACTCATTTGCAGCGCCAGCAGATAAAAAATCTGGTAGGCGCCCAGCAGCACCAACCCGGTGGTTGCCGCGTACAGCATCGGCTTGCCGGTCTTGGGCAGCTTGAACTTGAGCAACGGAATCAACAGCACCAACGCAAACAGCGCAATGGCAAAACGGATCAGCAAAAAGGCGAAGGGTGAAGCGTGGGCCAGGCCCAGCTTGGAAAAGATCGCCCCACTGCTCCACAGAAAAACGAACAGGCTCGTGGAAGCCGCCGCCAATAAGGCGTTTTTGGAAAGGGAAAACATGGATACCACCTGTAGTCAGGCAAAAAGCCAACTCAGCCGAGGCTGAAGTCCAGTAGTTTTTTTCAGGCGGGCACAGGGGATGGCAACCGTTGCCGATCAGCCCTGAATGCCAACACCCGGCGGTGATACGACGGCGTACACCGATGAGCTACGGACAGGTGGGGGGTATTGACCGATCTGCGCAGGCTGCTGATTCCCACACGGCACGACGCCAGCGTTGAACGCTGGAACCACGACCGCGATGACAGGGGATGCAGGCATGAGCCGATCTCTTGAAGAGTGGGTTCGAAAACCCGAAGAGCGCTGACTATAACCAGCGCCCGAGGGACTATGCAATATTTAAACGAACAACCAATAACCAAGCGCCGTGAGCACCACCACCGCCAACACGGGCCGCATCACCCGGTACGCCTTGGGATGCTTGCGCTTGAATTGCTTGACCCGGCCACTGATGCCGTCGCTGAACGACTTGCTCCAGGCATACGCCCGGTTGATGCCGCCGACGTGTTCATCGTCCAGGTTCTGCGGCGCGGTGGCGCGGCCGAGGAAAGCGCTGATGGTACGGTTGAGGCGGGTCATCAAGCGGCTTTTCAAGGGCCGCTCGACATCACAGAAAAGGATCACGCGGGTCTGCGGGGTTTCGTTCTTCACCCAGTGCACATAGGTTTCATCGAACATGACGTCTTCGCCATCGCGCCAGGCGTAGATCTGGCCGTCGACGAAGATCCGGCAATCATCGGAATTGGGCGTGGACAGCCCCAGGTGATAACGCAACGAACCGGCAAAGGGGTCTCGATGTGGATTCAGGTGGCTGCCACCCGGCAGCAGGGCAAACATCGCGCCCCGCACGTTGGGGATCTGGTTGACCAGCTCGACAGTCCTGGGGCACAGCAACTCAGCCGACGGCAGCGGTTTGTCGTACCATTTGAGGTAGAAACGCTTCCAGCCCTTCTTGAAGAACGAGCCAAAACCTGCGTCGTTGTTCTTCTCGGCAGCGCGAATATAGCCCTCGTCGAACAAGTGCATGGCCTCGTCGCGAATGACTTGCCAGTTATCCTTGAGCACATCCAGCTCGGGAAACTTGCTGCGGTCCAGGTAAGGTTTCGAGGGTACGCCGGAGAACAGGTACATCAAGGTGTTATAGGGGGCGAACAGCGCCGAGTGGTTGACGAACTGGCGCAACATCGGCAAACGCGCCTTACCGCGCAAATGCACATAAAGCGTACTGCCCAAAAACAGCAGCAACACTGAGGCCTTGGCGGCAAACGAAACGGTCATTTTACAACTCCTTGTCCAAAAACAACTTACGCAACGCCAACTGCCCGACGTAGCCGAGGGCCATGGTAAAGCCTCATGGCCCAGGTAAAAACCGTCTGACGCAACATTTTCTGTTGAGTGAAACGCAACAATCACTTTCTAACAGGGGCCGCCTGAACCTTGGCTGACGCCGGGTTAAACAACCCCTCTTCTTAGACCTTGTATTACCCTGTGGCGAGGGGATTTATCCCCGTTGGGTTGCGAAGCAGCCCCCAAACCTGACACCTCGTCTATTGAGAGTAACTGGTCCTCCGAGGGACTGCTACGCAGTCCAACGGGGATAAATCCCCCCTCGCCACAACAAGATCCACTCACCACCGCAAAGGTCCACTCACCACCGCAGTGAATTCACGGTTACTGCTGAATCTCCTGCTCGGTAAACAGATCACTGAACAACATGCTCGACAAGTACCGCTCGCCCGAGTCCGGCAGGATCACAACGATGGTCTTGCCCTGCATTTCCGGTTTCTCCGCCAGGCGCACGGCCACGGCCATCGCCGCGCCACAAGAGATCCCGCAGAGGATTCCCTCCTCCTGCATCAAGCGCAGGGCCATCGCCTTGGACTCGTCGTCGGAGACCCGCTCGACCTGGTCGACGATCGACAGATCGAGGTTCTTCGGCACGAACCCGGCACCGATCCCCTGGATCTTGTGAGGGCTGGGCTTGATCTCCTGGCCCGCCATCGCCTGGGTAATCACCGGCGAAACCTCGGGCTCTACCGCCACCGACAGGATCGGTTTGCCACAGGTGTTCTTGATATACCGCGAAACCCCGGTAATGGTTCCGCCGGTGCCCACGCCCGCGACGAGCACATCCACCGCGCCATCGGTGTCGTTCCAGATTTCCGGTCCGGTGGTTTTTTCGTGGATCGCCGGGTTCGCCGGGTTATCGAACTGCTGCGGCATGAAGTATTTGGATGGATCGCTGGCCAGGATCTCGGTGGCTTTCTCGATGGCACCCTTCATTCCCTTCGCCGGCTCGGTGAGCACCAGCTCAGCACCCAGGGCCTTGAGCACCTTGCGCCGCTCGATGCTCATGGAAGCGGGCATGGTCAGCATCAGCTTGTAGCCACGGGCGGCGGCGACGAACGCCAGGCCAATACCGGTGTTGCCCGAAGTCGGTTCGACGATGGTCATGCCAGGCTTGAGTTTGCCCGAGCTTTCAGCGTCCCAGATCATGTTCGCGCCGATCCGGCATTTGACCGAATACCCCGGGTTACGCCCCTCGATCTTGGCCAGGATGGTCACACCGCGCGGCGCAATGCGGTTGATCTGTACCAGTGGCGTATTACCGATGGAATGGGCGTTGTCAGCGAATATACGGCTCATGGCTGGGTCCTTAATGCGGCGGGAATTTAAGCCTTTAAAGGTATGCCTGTTGCCCATGGGCGTCCAGTTTCACCGAACGTTCCCATTGTTGCGACAGTCAATGGCAGTAGAAGGCGCTCCCCCAACAAACGCTGGAGACTGACTGACATGAAGCGTCGATACAGCTGGCCACTGTGGGTTTTCGCCACCATCGTCGCGGTGCTGGTGGCCCTGCATTTCACCCTGCCTTATCTGGTGCGCAACTATCTGAACGACAAACTGGCCGACATGGGCGACTACCGTGGCCAGGTTCTCGATGTAGACCTGGCGCTTTGGCGCGGGGCCTACCGGATCAATGGCCTGAAAATCGTCAAGGTCGACGGCAAGGTCCCGGTGCCGTTCGTCGATGCGCCGTTGATCGACTTGTCCGTGAGCTGGCATTCGCTGTGGTACGACCATGCGGTGGTGGCCGAAGTGGAGTTTGCCCGTCCCGAAGTGAACTTCGTCGACGGTGGGGCCAACCGACAGAACTCCCAGACCGGTCAAGGCACCAACTGGCGCGAGCAACTGGAAAAACTGCTGCCCATCACCTTCAACGAAGTGCGCATCAGGGATGGCAAGGTCACCTTTCGCAATTTCAATTCCAAGCCACCGGTCAACCTGCGGGCCACCGACGTCAACGCCAGCTTCTACAACCTGACCAACGTGGTCGACACAAAAGGCAAGCGCGACGCCCGTTTCGAAGGCAAGGCTCTGGTGGCCGAACATGCGCCCCTGGAAATGCAGGCCACCTTCGACCCCTTGAGCAACTTCGAAGATTTCGATTTTCGCCTGCGGGCCAGGAACATCGAACTCAGGCGCCTTAACGACTTCGCCGCGGCCTATGGCAAATTCGATTTCAACGCCGGCCACGGCGACCTGGTGGTCGAGGCCGAAGCCGACAATGCCCGGCTCAGCGGCTACATCAAGCCATTGCTGCGTGATGTCGATGTGTTCGACTGGCAGCAGGACGTGGAAAACCAGAACAAAAACATCTTCCGCTCGGTCTGGGAAGCGCTGGTCGGCACAGGCGAAACGGCCCTCAAGAACCAGCGCAAGAACCAGTTCGCCACTCGGGTGGAACTCAGCGGCAATGTTCACCAGCAGGACATCAGCGCCTTCGAAGCCTTCCTGCAGATTTTGCGCAACGGTTTCGTCCAGGCCTTCAATGCCCGTTATGAACAACCACCGCCGGCGACCGACTAGGTGTCCGTGGCTTTTTTTTTGTGGCGAGGGGATTTATCCCCGCTGGGCTGCGCAGCTCAACGGGGATAAATCCCCCTCGCCACAAGACTGAGTCAACATGTGACGCTCCATTCAGAGACTGAATACAGCGTCTGCGTTCACAGTCGGCGGGGCGTCGCGTTATAGTCGGGCACGATATTTATTTCGCGCGCCCCGCCTCGCCGGGCCGGCGACACGTTCGAGGAAATTGCAGATGAAGTTCGAAGGCACCAGCGCCTACGTGGCCACCGATGACCTGAAACTGGCCGTGAACGCCGCCATCACCCTGGAGCGGCCGTTGCTGGTCAAGGGCGAACCGGGCACCGGCAAGACCATGCTCGCCGAACAACTGGCCGAGTCCTTCGGCGCGCGCCTGATCACCTGGCACATCAAGTCCACCACCAAAGCCCACCAGGGCCTGTACGAGTACGACGCGGTCAGCCGCCTGCGGGACTCGCAGTTGGGCGTGGACAAAGTCCACGACGTACGCAACTACCTGAAGAAGGGCAAGCTCTGGGAAGCCTTCGAGTCCGAAGAGCGGGTGATCCTGCTGATCGACGAAATCGACAAGGCCGACATCGAGTTCCCCAATGACCTGCTGCAAGAACTCGACAAGATGGAGTTCTACGTCTACGAGACCGACGAAACCATCAAGGCCAAGCAACGGCCGATCATCATCATTACCTCCAACAACGAGAAGGAACTGCCCGATGCGTTCCTGCGCCGCTGCTTCTTCCACTACATCGCCTTCCCCGACCGCGTCACCCTGCAGAAAATCGTCGATGTGCATTACCCGGACATCAAGAAAGACCTGGTCAGCGAAGCGCTGGACGTGTTCTTCGACGTGCGCAAAGTGCCGGGCCTGAAGAAGAAACCTTCCACTTCCGAACTGGTGGACTGGCTCAAGCTGCTGATGGCCGACAACATCGGTGAAGCGGTACTGCGCGAGCGAGATCCGACCAAGGCCATCCCGCCGCTGGCCGGTGCCCTGGTCAAGAACGAACAGGACGTGCAATTGCTCGAGCGCCTGGCGTTCATGAGCCGTCGCGGCACTCGCTGATCCTCTTCGTTTAACAAGAGCGAGGGCGATTGCCATGCTGCTTAACCTGTTCAATGAAATGCGCGCCGCCAAGGTGCCCGTGTCGGTGCGTGAACTGCTGGACCTGATCAACGCGCTGGAACAGCGGGTGATCTTCGCCGACATGGACGAGTTCTATTACCTGTCCCGGGCGATCCTGGTGAAGGACGAACGGCATTTCGACAAGTTCGACCGGGCGTTCGCCGCGTACTTCAATGGCCTGGAGAAACTCGACGACCATCTCCAGGCGCTGATCCCCGAAGACTGGTTGCGCAAGGAATTCGAGCGGTCACTGACTGACGAAGAGCGGGCGCAGATCCAGTCCCTGGGTGGCCTGGACAAGCTGATCGAAGAATTCAAGAAGCGCCTGGAGGAACAGAAGGAACGCCATGCCGGCGGTAACAAGTGGATCGGCACTGGCGGCACCAGCCCATTCGGCTCCGGCGGCTTCAACCCCGAGGGCATTCGTGTCGGCGACGCCGGCAAGCGCCAGGGCAAAGCCGTGAAGGTCTGGGACCAGCGTGAGTACAAGAACCTCGACGACCAGGTGGAACTGGGCACGCGCAATATCAAGATCGCCCTGCGCCGCCTGCGCAAGTTCGCCCGCCAGGGTGCGGCCGAAGAGCTGGACATCGACGGCACCATCGACCACACCGCCCGGGACGCCGGCTTGTTGAACATCCAGATGCGCCCGGAGCGACGCAACACGGTCAAGTTGTTGCTGCTGTTCGACATCGGCGGCTCGATGGATGCCCACGTGAAGATCTGCGAAGAACTGTTCTCGGCCTGCAAGACCGAGTTCAAGCACCTGGAGTATTTCTACTTCCACAACTTCGTCTACGAATCGGTGTGGAAGAACAATCTGCGCCGCACTTCGGAGCGCACCTCGACCCAGGACTTGCTGCACAAATACGGCGCCGACTACAAAGTGATCTTCATCGGTGACGCCGCCATGGCGCCCTATGAAATCACCCAGGCCGGGGGCAGCGTCGAACACTGGAACGAAGAAGCCGGTTATGTGTGGATGCAGCGCTTCATGGAAAAGTACAAGAAGCTCATCTGGATCAACCCTTACCCCAAGGACACCTGGGGTTACACCGCCTCGACCAATATCGTGCGCGAGTTGGTGGAAGACCGGATGTATCCGCTGACCTTGCGAGGGTTGGAGGAAGGAATGCGGTTTCTTTCCAAATAAGATTTATTGGTGCCCTTCAGGGCCTCATCGCGAGCAGGCTCGCTCCCACAAGGGGTCTTGTGTACGACGAAGATCCAGTGTGAGAGCGAGCCTGCTCGCGATGCTTTTAGCGGTTTAACAGCCCCCGCAGGCACTCCACCTGCTGCCGATGCGCAACCTCCTGCATCACTGGCCGCAAGCGCACCTGCGTCCCCGGCAGGCATTGCGCCAGCCGAGCCAGGGCCAATGGGGTCAAGGCACCCAGACGTGGGTAGCCACCGATGGTTTGCCGATCGTTGAGCAGCACGATCGGCTGGCCGTCCGGCGGCACCTGCACAGCGCCCAGGGGGATGCCTTCGGAAATCATCGCCGGCCCCTGATACTCCAGGGCCGTGCCCAGCAAGCGGATGCCCATGCGGTCGGCGCGACTGTCCAGCGTCCACGGCGCGTTAAACGCATCGAACAGGCTCCGTCCACTGAACGCCCCGTTCTGCGCCCCCAGGATCAGGTCCAGCGGCTGTGCTGGCTGGAAATCCGGAATCAGCGCGTGCGGCATGGGCCGAGGCATCGCCGAGCCTGAATAGCTCAAGTGCGCACCGCGACTCAACGCCCGCCCTCGTCCATCCAGGCCACCAAGTTCCTCACGCACCACCGTCGCCTGGCTACCCAACACCGCCGGCGCATTGAAACCGCCGGGGGCTGCCAGGTAGGCCCGGGCACCGAGCACGGGCTGGGTGAGCGCCAGCACCTGGCCTTTGCGCAAGCTGAAAAAGCGCCAGGACGCCACCGCCTGGCCGTCTATCCGTGCACCCAGGTCCGCACCGGCCAGCGCCAGCACGCAATCCTCTTCGGCCACTACGGTGAAGCCGCCGAGGGTAATTTCCACCACCGTCGCCCCCAGGGCATTGCCAAGCATCCAATTGGCCCAGGCCATCGACAACCAGTCCGCCGCGCCGCCCTGGGTCACGCCCAGATGCCTCACGCCAAAACGACCGGCGTCCTGCAACAGGCACAGTGGGGTACTGGCCTCGATCAACAAGCGGCTCATGCCTGGGCCTCCAACGGTGTGTCGTCGCCACCCAGCGCGATGAATTCGCCATGGTCCACCGGAGCAAAACGCACCGTGTCCCCCGGCTGCATCAGGCTGTAGCCGTCGCGCTCGCGATCAAACAGTTTGGCCGGGGTGCGACCGATCAGGTTCCAGCCGCCGGGCGACACCACCGGATACGCCGCAGTCTGGCGCTCGGCGATGCCGACGCTGCCTGCCGCCACGCGTTTGCGCGGCGTGCCTAAGCGCGGTGCGGCCAGTTCCTCGTCCACCAGCCCCATGAAGGCGAAGCCGGGGGCGAAGCCCAAGGCAAACACCTGGTACTCGCGCTCGCTATGGCGGCGGATCACCTGGGCGACCGTCAAGCCACTGCGGCTCGCCAGCAGGTCCAGCTCGGGTCCGACACGGGGGTCGTACCACACCGGCAGCACGTGACACTGGCCGGCAGCCTGGGCATCCGGTGAAAGATTATTCAGCGCCTCGCCGACCAGATCACGCGCCTGCGCCGGGGTCAGGGCGAGCAAATCGTAGTGCACCATCAACGTGGTATAGGACGGCACCAGGTCGATCAGATCCTCGGCAAACACCGCCCGCAGGCGTTCGCTGGCGGCGAGCATCCAGGGCATGTTGGCCTCGGCGATCTCATCGAACAGGCGCACCATCAGGCAGTCCACCGCCACCACTTCCAAGCGTGGTTTCATGGTGCACTCTGCCGGTCCAGGGCTTCGCGGATGCGTTGCACGGCCGCCACGGAGCTGGCGTTGTCGCCGTGCACACACAGGGTGTTGGCCTTCAGGTGCAAGGCGCTGCCATCACTGGCGGTCAACGCATCGCCGCGGGCGATGGTCAGGGCCTGCCCGATAATCACCTCGGGCTCGTGGTGCACCGCACCCGGCGTTTGCCGCGAAACCAGGCGACCGGCACTGTCATAGGCGCGATCAGCGAAGGCTTCGAACCACAGGGTCAGGCCGTATTCGTCGCCCAGGGCCTGGGCGGCACTGTTGTCCCGGGTCGCCATGAGCATCAACGGCAACTGCCGATCATAGGCTGCGACGGCCTGGATCACGGCACGCAGTTGCGTCGGGTTGGCCATCATGTCGTTGTACATCGCCCCATGAGGCTTGACGTAGCTGACCCGTCCGCCCTGAGCCCGGCAAATGCCGTCGAGGGCGCCGATCTGGTAGTGCAGCAAGTCCTGCAACTCCTGGGCGCCATAGGCCATGGAGCGGCGACCGAAGCCCGCCAGGTCCTGATAGGCCGGGTGCGCACCGATCCGCACGCCGTGGCTCAGGGCCAGGCTGACGGTTTTGCGCATGATGCTCGGGTCGCCGGCGTGAAAGCCGCAGGCGATGTTGGCGCAATCGATGAAGGGCATCACCTCGGCGTCCAGACCCATGGTCCAGCTGCCGAAGCTTTCGCCGATGTCGCAGTTCAATAGCAGGCGGTTCACGGTGAACGCTCCTGTAGGTTCTTTCTTTGTTTAACTGTGAGGCACGTGCCCCGCAGGTTATCAGTTACTCGGCTTCCAACTGCTTGCCCTGGGTTTCCGGCAGGCTCAGGGCCGCCAGAATCACGACGCCATAGGACACCGCCGCAAATGCGCCGATACCCACGCTCAGCGGCACCTTCTGGCTCAAAATACCGATCAACAGCGGGAACAATGCCGCCACCGCCCGGCCAATGTTGTAGCAGAAACCCTGACCCGAACCACGAATGCGTGTAGGGAACAGTTCGGTGAGGAACGAGCCCATGCCGCTGAACATCCCCGACGCGAAGAACCCCAGGGGAAAGCCCAGCCAGAGCATCACGTTATTGCTCACCGGCACCTGGGTATACAGGAGGACGATGGTGAACGAGCCGATGGCGTACAGGACGAAGTTCTTTTTCCGACCCAGGATATCCGACAGGTACGCGCTGATGACGTAACCCACGTAGGAACCGACGATCACCATCGCCAGGTAGCCACCGGTACTCAATACACTCAATCCACGTTCATTCTTGAGGAACGTCGGCAGCCAGGACGTGATGGCGTAGTAGCCGCCCAGGGCACCGGTGGTCAGCAGCGAGGCGCGAAGGGTGGTAAAGAGGATGCCGGGGGCAAAAATCTCGTAGAACTTCGCGGGGTTTTCCGGCGTCAACCGGGCCTTGGTCTGGTTATAGACTTCCGGATCCTTGACCAGCCGGCGAACGAAAATCACGAACACCGCCGGGACAATGCCAAGGATGAACAAGGCACGCCAGGCATCCTCCGGTGGCAGTACCGAGAACAGCAGCGCATATAAAATCGCCGTCATGCCCCAGCCCAGCGCCCAGCCCGACTGCACCATGCCCACTGCCTTGCCGCGATCCTTGGCGCGGATCACCTCGCCCATCAACACCGCGCCGGCAGTCCATTCACCGCCGAAGCCAAAGCCCATCAGCGTGCGGGCGATCAACAGTTGTTCATAGTTCTGGGCAAAGCCACAGAGGAAAGTGAAGAACGCGAACCACAGCACCGTCAGCTGCAGGGTGCGCACCCGACCGATGCGGTCGGAAAGTATGCCCGCCACCCAGCCACCGATGGCCGAAGCGATCAAGGTGCTGGTGTGGATCAGCCCTGCCTGGCCGGTGGTGATGCCCCACATCGCGATCAGGGTCGGCACCACGAAACTGAGCATTTGCGTGTCCATGCCGTCCAGGGCGTAGCCGATCTTGCAACTCCAGAATGTGCGACGTTCCTGCTGGTTGATGTTGCGATACCAATCGAACGGGCCAGAACGGGCCTGGGGTTGGGGGGACGCCGAGCGTGTCGGGTGCACTCATGGTGGTTCTCCACGGTTTTATTGTTCTTGAGTCTCGACGACGCTGACGTGGAGACCGTTGCCCCGATTCTTGAGCGCACGGCCGATCCCGTCCAACGAATAAAACCTTGGCTGGGTCATAAGAAAAACTTGATTGGGCAGAACATCGCCAACAAAGGCGAACCGCTTTTGTGGCGAGGGAGCTTGCTCCCGCTGGGCTGCGCAGCAGACCCGAAAGGCGCGATATCACCTGCCTGAAACTGCGCGGAGTCAGTTTTTGGGGCCGCTGCGCGCCCCAGCGGGAGCAAGCTCCCTCGCCACAGGAGCCGACCCTATACCTGCTCCAGACAAAAAAACTTTGATCCGAGCGGTGGTTACAACCCGCGCAAATCGCGCTCTTCGATCGGCCGGCTCTGGCGCAGACGCTTGCCGCCCAACACCACCCAATCGATCAGGCGGAACAGGCATTCCAGGCCGAACGACAGCAGCATCGCACCGCTGATGCCCCAGATCATCGCCTCGGGAGTCAGCAGGATCTGGTAGCTGTAGCCGTTCCAGGTTTCCTTGCGAATGTCCGGGTCGGCGGCCAGCGCCACTTGCAGAAAGCGGATGTACCACGGGCCTTGCATCGCCTGGAATTGCTTGTCCAAAGCCTGCTGGCGTACGAGCAAGGTGTTCAGGCTGTCGGCATCGCTGCGGAAGATCGGGTCCTCGCTGGCGCGGTAATGGGCCACCAGGGCCTGCATGTCGCCCTTGAAGAACTGGTTGGCGGTGCCCTGGAACCCTTGCAGGCCGGTTTGCGCCTCGATCAGGTGAGCCTCGACCCGCTTGGCGTAATCATTGATGAAGCCCGGCACCTGGACCCCAACCAGCAGGCCCACCGCGAACAACACCAGGCGTAGATAACTGAGCAACATAACGTGACGTCCTTATTCGGTCCGACCGTGACTGACGCATTCGCCGCGTCGCCACAGGCTCCATTGGCCCGGCTCGTAGCGGGTCCAGGTTTCGTTTTCGGTCAAGGGTTCGGTGGCAATCACCGTGACCACGTCGTTGGGTGTGGTTTCAGCCTGGAAGTCGACAATCACATCCACATCCTTGAGCCGTGCCGGGCCGAACGGCGCGCGACGGGTAATCTGAGCCAGTTTGGTCGAGCAATAGCAGAACAGCCAGTCGCCATCGCTGAGCAGGCAGTTGAACACGCCCTTGCTGCGGTATTCGGTGCAGGCCTGGATCAACGACGGTAGCAACTGTTCCACCTCCACCGGCTCGGGGAAGGCCTGGCGCACGCGGTTGAGCAGATCGCAGAAGGCCGCTTCGCTGTCGGTGTCGCCCACTGGCCGGTAGAAACTGACCTCAGGCTGGAAGTCGGCGAGCTGGCCGTTGTGGGCAAAGCACCAGTTACGCCCCCACAACTCACGCACGAACGGGTGCGTGTTGGACAGGCAGACCTTGCCGACGTTGGCCTGGCGAATATGCCCGATCACCACTTCGCTCTTGATCGGATAGCGCTGCACCAGATTCGCCACTTCCGATTCGCTGCTGGCGGCCGGGTCCTGGAACAGGCGCAGGCCGCGGCCTTCATAGAAGGCGATGCCCCAACCATCCCGGTGCGGCCCGGTCTTGCCGCCGCGCTGCATCAGCCCGGTAAAGCTGAACACGATGTCGGTCGGCACATTGGCGCTCATGCCCAATAACTCACACATGCTCGAACTCTCGCTTCAAAGGGCAGGCCCGGTTACAGGCGCGGTTCGATACGCGAACGCTGGGGGTTACTCGGCACGGGCGGGCGACCGTAACGGTCATCACCGGCCACGCCGAACGGCGGCTCATCGTCGGGCTCATCGGCCGCAGCGGCGGCTTTTGCGGCGGCGGCCCGTTCCTTGCGAGCGTTGGCGGAACGCTCGATGGGGAAGCGGATCAACACGATCACCAGATAGAGGCCGAAGGCAATCATGCCGTACATGAGCAGATCGGACGCTGCTCGCCAGACGTTGTTGCCGACCTTGAACAGTACGTCCAGGGCGACAATGGCCAAGGCCGGGGCAACTTTGTCCTTCACCGGGTCGACGATGGTGGGGCTGAACAGCAACACCGCCATCAGCAACCGCAGCGGTTCGCGCAACCAGCGCCACATCCAGCGGGTCATGCGCATCCACACCAGCAGGCAGCCCAGGGCGGCGAAGGCGTAGAGGCCCCAGGCGATCAGATAGTCATTCTCGGTCATGGTGTCCATGGCAAGGCAGGCAAAGAGACGCTTATAGTAACGGCTTTTCGCTCGTCAGGCTGCCCCGGCGTCTGGCGAATGGCCTGTGTGGTTACTTCTGCCCAGGCCACGCGCCCCTTTTCGTACAACGTTCGAGAGCCTTTCATGTCCCTATCTGCCCACGTTTCCAACGCCCCGATTGCCCGCAGGGACCCCGGTGTTGACCCGTACGCCTGGCTGCAGGAACGCGACACCGACGCCGTGCTCGACTACCTCAAGGCCGAAAACAGCTACCAGCAGGCGCAACTGGCCGATCAGGCCGAACTGCGCGAAACCCTGTTCCAGGAGATCAAGGGCCGGATCCTCGAGACCGATCTGTCGCTGCCCTCGCCCTGGGGTCCGTACCTGTATTACACCCGCACCACGGCCGGTGACGAATACCCGCGCCACTACCGCTGCCCGCGCCCGACCGATGACAGCCTGACCGTGGATGAAAGCCGCGAACAACTGCTGCTGGACCCGAACGCGTTGGCCGGCGGCGGCTTCTTCTCCCTGGGCGCCTTCAGCATCAGCCCCGACCACCAGCGCCTGGCCTACAGCCTGGACACCACAGGCGACGAAATCTACACCCTGTTCGTGAAGGAACTGTCCAACGACAAGGTCAGTGAACTGTCCTTCGACGATTGCGACGGCAGCATGACCTGGGCCAATGACAGCCTGACGCTGTTTTTTGGCGAGCTGGACGACACCCACCGTCCTCACAAACTCTGGCGCTACCGCCTGGACGGCACGGCCGCCGAGGAGGTGTTCCATGAGCCG
Organism: Pseudomonas bijieensis; assembly: GCF_013347965.1. Taxonomy (NCBI): domain Bacteria; kingdom Pseudomonadati; phylum Pseudomonadota; class Gammaproteobacteria; order Pseudomonadales; family Pseudomonadaceae; genus Pseudomonas; species Pseudomonas bijieensis. The sequence continues at coordinate 2,556,236 of NZ_CP048810.1, forward strand.
GACGGGCGCTTCTTCCTGCATTGCTATCGTTCGAGCTCGGAACAGCAGTTGATCCTGTCCCTGGGCAGCAAGACCACCAGCGAAGTCTGGGTGCTGGACGCCACGCAGCCGCAACAGCCCTTCACCTGCCTGGCGCCTCGGCGGGAAGAACACGAGTATGACGTCGACCATGGCCTGCTCGATGGCCAATGGACTTGGTTGATCCGCAGCAACCGCGACGGGATCAACTTCGCCCTGTACCAGGCCGTCGACACCGGCGTCGCGCCGACCGAGGCCGACTGGCAGAACCTGATCCCCCACAGCGACACGGTGATGATCGACGGCCTGAGCCTGAACGCAGGGGCCATGACCCTGAGCCTGCGTGAAGGTGGCCTGCCGATCATCGAGGTTCACCCCCAGGGTTTGCCGGCCTATCGGGTGCAATTGCCAGACGCGGCCTACAGCCTGCATGTGCAGAACAGCCTGGAATTCATCAGTGATCGCATTCGCCTGCGCTACGAAGCCCTGAACCGCCCGGCGCAGATCCGTCAGTTGGACCTGGCCAGCGGCGAACAGGTCGTGCTCAAGCAAACCCCGGTACTAGGCCCGTTCGACGCCGACGCCTACGTCAGCCAGCGGCTTTGGGCAACGGCACCGGACGGCACCCAGGTGCCCATCAGCCTGGTGGTCAAGCGCGAAGCCCTCGGCCGGCCCGTACCGCTGTACCTGTACGGCTACGGAGCCTATGGCGAGAGTCTCGACCCTTGGTTTTCCCACGCGCGGCTGAGCCTGCTCGACCGTGGTGTGGCGTTTGCCATCGCCCACGTGCGCGGCGGCGGAGAGCTGGGAGAAGCCTGGTACCGCGCCGGCAAGCAGGAGCACAAGCACAACACCTTCAGCGACTTCATCGCCTGTGCCGAACATTTGATCGCCAACGGTTTCACCACCGCCGGACAACTGGCGATCAGCGGCGGCAGCGCCGGTGGCCTGCTGATTGGCGCAGTACTCAATCAACGCCCGGAGCTGTTCAAGGTGGCGATTGCCGAAGTGCCGTTCGTCGATGTGCTCAACACCATGCTCGACCCGGACTTGCCATTGACCGTCACTGAATACGACGAATGGGGCAACCCCGAGGAACCAGACGTTTATGATCGGATCCGGGCCTACGCCCCGTACGAAAACGTCAGCGCCCAGGCCTATCCGGCGCTGCTGGTGATCGCCGGGTACAACGACAGCCGCGTGCAGTACTGGGAAGCGGCCAAGTGGGTGGCGAAATTGCGCGCCACCAAGACCGATGACAACCCTTTGCTGCTCAAGACCGAACTGGACGCCGGCCACGGCGGGATGAGTGGGCGCTACCAGGGATTGCGTGACGTAGCGCTCGAATATGCATTTGTCTTGAAAGTTTTGGGGTTGGGTTGAGGAACTCCATCGGATCGCCGGGTCTTAGCTCCATGCGCAGGCTCTGATGCAACCACAGTCCAATGTGGGAGCGAGCTTGCTCCCACATTGGATCTTCTTACATCCAGGCCAACCCGAAACCGCAACAAACACAAGAAAAAGACCGTGACAACATGTCAGAACCGACCTTACTGAACAAAGAAATCCGCGACTGGCTGATGGACTGCGGTCTGTTCGACCAGTTGCTGCCTGTCGACTTCGCCGCGGCGTCTGGCTATTTCAGCATCAGCGCCATCGCCGAGGGTGAAGCGATTTTCCGCGAAGGGGATGCCGGCAGTTTCATGTGCATCATCCACACCGGCCAAGTGGCCGTGCAGAAAACCGGCCCCGACGGCCAACCCGTGACCATCGCCACGCTGCGCAGCGGACGGGCCTTCGGCGAAATGGCCGTGCTCGACGGCGAACGACGCTCGGCCAGCTGCATCGCGGCCAGTGATTGCCAGCTGCTGAACCTGGGCAAGGACTCCCCTGGAAAAAATGCTCAACGACGCCCCGAAGATCGCCGCCAAGATCATCCGCGCCCTCGCCGTCTCCCTGTCCAAGCGCCTGCGCATGGCCGATGGGCAGTTGCTGTCGCAGCAGGTCTAGCTCACCTCCAGTTGAAATACAGAATCTGTGGGAGCGAGCCTGCTCGCGATAGCGTCGGATCAGCCAGTATCCATGTTGACTGGTATATCGCTATCGCGAGCAGGCTCGCTCCCACAGGTTTTTGCCATTCAGTTGTTTCACCGACTGGCTACAAGCCTATCCCCCCGGGCGTCTTGGCCTTCACCGGCTGAGGCTCCATGCCCGGTATCGGCTGGTCCTTCGGCGGCTTGGGCATTTCGATCGGTGGCAGCAACGGCGGCCCACCACTTCCAGCACCGGGCTTGGGTATGCCGTTGGGCGTGACCGGCGGATACGGCATCGGGGTCGCGGTGCCAGGCGACCCGGGGATAGTGGGTGGGTTGACCGGAATCGTCGGTTGTTGGGCCTGGGCGCAACTTATTGAGAGCGTCGCCAGGGCAATGGCCGTTAGAATGATGCACTTCATCAATGGCTCCGTGGCTATTGTCTGCTTTAAGGCTAGTCGTTGCCGCGCCGGTTCGCCCTCCTACGAGATTTCCATGAAACGTTTCGTCCTGCTCGACACCACGCCCATCCCTGATAACGGCGGTGCCCTGTGCCTGTTCGAGTACGGCGAAGACTTCGTCATCAAGATCCAGGGCGGTGACGGCGGGCAGTTGATGAACACCCGTATGCACGGTTCCGAAGACGCCCTGGCGGAGATTCCCTGCCGCAAGGTCGCCGGCCGTCCCGGCTCGCGCGTACTGATCGGCGGCCTCGGCATGGGCTTCACCCTCGCCTCGGCTCTCAAGCACCTGGGCAAGACCGCCGAAGTGGTGGTGGCCGAGCTGGTGCCCGGCGTGGTGGAGTGGAACCGTGGCCCTTTGGGTGAAAAGGCCGGGCGACCCTTGTCGGACCCGCGCACGGTGATCCGCATGGAAGACGTGGCCAAGGTGCTGCAAGCCGAGCCCCAGGGTTTCGACGCGATCATGCTGGATGTCGACAACGGCCCGGAAGGCCTGACCCAGAAAGCCAACAGTTGGCTGTATTCGACCGGTGGCCTGGCTGCCTGCGCCAAGGCCCTGCGGCCCAAGGGCGTGCTGTCGGTGTGGTCGGCCAGCGCTGACCGGCAGTTTTCCGACAAGCTGAAGAAAGCCGGCTTCAAGGCCGAAGAGGTGCAGGTGTTCGCCCATGGCAACAAAGGCACCCGCCACACCATCTGGATTGCCGAGAAGCTCAAGGGCTGAGCTAAACTCTGTCCAACCGTCATCAGTCTTTTCTACAAAGGTGGACCCATGAGTTCGTCAACACCGCCGTCCAACACCGCCAAGCTGGACCGCATCCTTGCCGATGCCCAGCGCGACCGGGAGATGGGCTATCGCGACAAAGCCCTGAAAATGTACCCCCATGTCTGTGGCCGCTGCGCCCGCGAATTTTCCGGCAAGCGCCTGAGCGAACTGACCGTTCACCACCGCGACCACAACCACGACAACAATCCGCAGGACGGTTCCAACTGGGAACTGCTGTGCCTGTACTGCCACGACAACGAGCACTCGCGCTACACCGACCAGCAATACTTCGGCGACGGCTCCCTGAGCACGCCGAAAATCGCCAAGGCCACCCACAACCCCTTCGCCGCGCTGGCCGGGTTGATGAAGAAAGACGAATAGTCAGCCATTGCGGCGAGGGTGTTTATCTTGCGCTGCAACGTTTTGCGCCCAGATAAACCCCTCGCCACACGTGGCCCGCTCGACTGCCCATGCCGCTCGCATGGACCCGCTGACAAATCTGCAATGTCCCCGTCAGGTCACTGACAGCCTCGCACCTTTAGCATGCCCGTTGCTTCCCTCATTCAGAGGTGAAGTAAGCCAAGGTTGATGAATGTCAATCTGCCAAAGCACGCCCTGCCTATGCTGTGGCTATGGGTGGCTCGCCCGGCCTGAAGGAGCGATACCATGAACACTCATCAACCCCCATCTGCTGGCGCAACGCCATTCTGGCGGAACAAGACCGGCATTGTATTGATCATGCTGTTGGCCATCGGCCTCTTCTATCTGGCGCGAGAACACTTCAGCCACATCGCGGGGAATTGGCCGTACCTGATTCTCCTGATGTGTCCCTTGATGCATGTCTTCGGACACGGCCACAGCGGTCATGGACGACATGAAGAGCCACCCGTAGACGGCAAGGATGAGGAAGGCCGCTGACCATGTCCGACACTCCCGCGCACCTTCACCACAGCGCCGCAGCGCTCAGCGGCGACATGGCGACTGAATACACCTGTCCCATGCACCCGGAAATACGCCAACCCGGCCCCGGTACCTGCCCCAAGTGCGGCATGACGCTGGAGGCGGTGATGCCCGCGCTGGAAGAAGAGGACAATCCAGAACTCAAGGATTTCACCCGCCGCTTCTGGTGGTCCCTGCCGTTGACGGTGATCGTCACCGTGCTCGCCATGGCGGGGCACGCCTTGTCGCTGTTCCACGGTGTCACGCAAAATTTCGTCGAGTTTTTTCTGGCCACGCCAGTGGTCCTGTGGGCAGGCTGGCCGTTTTTTGTGCGGGGAGTGGCCTCTGTTCGCCAGCGCAGCCCGAACATGTGGACCCTGATTGGCCTGGGCACTGCGGCGGCCTATCTCTACAGTGTCGCCGCCACGTTTTGGCCTGGAGGATTTCCCGCCACGTTCATGCAAGAGGGGCGTATCGGCGTCTACTTTGAAGCCGCCGCGGTGATCATCTCCCTCACATTGCTGGGGCAGATGCTGGAGCTCAAGGCTCGCTCACAGACGTCGGCCGCCATCAAGTCGCTGCTGGGGCTGTCACCCAAGACCGCGCGCCGGATCAATGCCGATGGCCAGGAGCAAGACATCCCCCTGAGCCACGTCCATCGGGGTGACCACCTGAGGATCAGGCCCGGTGAGAAGGTCCCGGTCGATGGTACGGTGCTCGAAGGCGAAAGTGCCGTTGACGAGTCGATGCTCACCGGCGAGCCGGTTCCGGTGATCAAACGCGCCGGGGACAGCCTGATCGGGGCCACGATCAACACCCACGGCAGCTTGGTGATGACGGCCCAGAAGGTCGGTGCCGAGACCGTCCTGGCGCAGATTGTTCAGATGGTCGCCCGGGCCCAACGCTCGAAAGCACCGATGCAGCGCATGGCCGACCTGATCGCTGGTTATTTCGTCATGGGCGTGATTGCCATCGCCGTACTGACCTTTTTCGGCTGGGGGCTGTTGGGTCCCGAACCTGGCTGGGTCTTCGGGTTGATCAATGCCGTCGCCGTGCTGATCATCGCCTGCCCCTGTGCGTTGGGGCTCGCAACCCCCATGTCGATCATGGTGTCCACCGGCAAGGCGGCCAGCCTGGGCGTGCTTTTCCGGGACGCCAGCGCCATCGAGAACTTATGCAGGATCGACACGCTGATCGTCGACAAGACCGGCACCCTGACCGAAGGGCGCCCGGCTTTTCACAGCGTAAAAGCCACCCAGGGCTTCGACGGCCGCCAAGTGCTGCTGTTGGCCGCCAGCCTCGACCAGGGCAGCGAGCATCCCCTGGCCCACGCCATCGTCGATCACGCCCGATCCGAGCATCTTGAACTGATCAAGCCGGCTTCATTTGAATCCGCCAGTGGCATCGGTGTCAGTGGCCGGGTGGACGGCAAACTGGTCCACTTGGGCAATACCGCGCTGATGAATGCCGTCAGCATCAACGTTTATCCATTGCAGCAACAGGCCGAGCAGCTACGCGCCCAAGGCATCAGCATTATCTACATGGCGATCGACGGCGTGCTGGCCGGGCTACTGGCCGTTTCGGACCCGATCAAGCCGACCTCCAGGGAAGCGGTCAACCGCCTCAAGGCTCACGACATAAAAATCATCATGGCCACCGGCGACGGCCTCACCACTGCACGCGCCGTGGCCATGGAGATGGGCATTGAAGAGGTCCATGGCGAAGTCAAACCCGAGGACAAAGAGCGCCTGGTGGCGGACCTGCAACGCGATGGCCGCCAGGTCGCGATGGCGGGTGACGGGATAAACGACGCACCGGCCCTGGCTCGGGCGAACGTAGGCATTGCAATGGGGACAGGCACGGACGTCGCGATGAACAGCGCCCAACTGACCTTGGTAAAAGGCGATTTGATGGGGATCTTGCGAGCCCGCACCCTTTCGGTGGCAACCGTCAGGAACATGCGCCAGAACCTCGGCTTTGCCTTCCTCTACAACTCGATGGGTATTCCGTTGGCTGCCGGCCTGCTGTACCCCCTGACCGGTCACTTGCTCTCGCCCATGATTGCCGCCATCGCCATGAGCGTAAGTTCGGCATCGGTGGTGTTCAATGCCTTGAGGTTGCGTAACACGCCAGCACAATAATCCGGCGCACATAAAAAACAGGCGCCACCAGGGCGCCTGACCGTCTCAAAACCAAAGGAGAACAAACGAGACGGTAATCAGCCGCCCTTCGGACAGTTATCACCCAGGAGCCTGTATTCCACGGTGTTGAGCTTGCCGTTCGAATCTTCGTAAGTCATACGCGACGGTCCGACACCACAGCCTTTAATGGCCGGTGTAATGCTCACCACTTTTTTTACATCGAGTTTCATGCCGTATTCGTAATGAACGATTTCGGCGACGGCTTTGCCGTTTTCGGCGGCGAATTGGGCCATGGCTTGTTGATTGTTCTGGATCATCCGGCCATAAACCCGGTCACCTCCTCCTTCCGCCAAGGCAAGGGAAGAAAGGGACAGGATCGAAACGGCGAGCAAGGCATCAAGGGTTTTCATAGGGAACTCCGGCAGTCATTTGTCAGGCAAACCATAACGACTGGCGCCTTTCACGACGCTGGCGGGGACGTTACCGATTGGTCAGGTTCGTGATAGGTAACCGACCATCAGTCCCCACTCACAAACTGAACACGCAGCCCCATTCCCCGTATAATCGCGCCTTTTCCCAAAGGCACCCCGTCCGTGGCCAACAAACGCTATAGCTGCATCGGTCTGTTCAACCCCAAGTCACCGGAAAACGTCGGTTCGGTCATGCGTGCCGCCGGCTGCTACGGCGTGGCGTCGGTGTTCTACACCGGCAAGCGCTATGAGCGTGCCGCCGACTTCGTTACCGACACCAAGAAAGTCCACTACGACATCCCGCTGATCGGTATCGACGACCTGAAGAAGATCCTGCCCCTGGGTTGCGTACCGGTGGCCGTGGAACTGGTGGAAGGCGCTCGTCCACTGCCCGAATACACCCACCCGGACCGGGCGTTGTACATCTTCGGTCCCGAGGACGGTTCGCTGGATAAAGACATTCGCGATTGGTGCGAGGACGTGGTGTACATCCCCACCACTGGCTGCATGAACCTGGCCGCCACGGTCAACGTCGTGCTGTATGACCGCATGGCCAAAGGCAACAACACCCGTTCGGGGCCGCAATTCCGCTGACCGGCGCTAAATCCAATTGAACAAGGCAATCGCTCGGGCAGTCAGTTTTATACCAACCCCCACACCGGAGACAGATCATGAGCGATAACAACCCGTTCGAGCCGATTGAGACCACCCCTTTCCAATCTCATCCGCCGCAAAACGTACATGGTTGGGAACGCATTGGCTCACTGGCCGGCGGTGTCCTGATGATGGGCAAGGGCTTGCGTCGTGGTGGTGTGATCGGCCTGGCCCAACTGGCGATCGGCGGCATGGCGCTGGCGCGGGGGATCACCGGGCATTGTTCGGCCAAGGCCTTGTTGGAAAAGAACCGTCAGAACCTCAGCGACGCCCGCGCCCGCATCGAGCAGGCCGGCGACGAGCTGAGCCGCCTGAAGGCCAATGCCGAGGCGGCGACCGGTACGGCTACGGTGACGGGGAATGATTCGCTGGTTTCACCCAAAGTTGGGCTCTGATTTTTTGCGGTGGGGCTGATGGCCTCATCGCGGGCAAGCCTTGCTCCCACAGGATCGAGTCGTATCCAATAGCTCATCCGGCGAAGATTCAGTGTGGGAGCAAGGCTTGCCCGCGATAGCGATATTACTGAAGTAACTTGGTATCCAGCACTGCAGAGTTCCCACCCAGGACACTTTCACTGAGCTGCACAAACTCCTGGGTATCAACTGTTTCCAGCCGCATCGCCCCCTGCAACACATCATCCAGCGAACGCTTGTTACGGGTTTTCAAGCGAATCTCGCGGTCCAGCTCCTGTAGCAGCAATACCGCCTTGGCCACCGTCGCGGTGCCGACCCGCTCACCGCGCAAGGTGGTGACGCCTTTGCTGTCGCGGGCGAGGCGGTCATTGAGGGCCTGATAGCGCTCATCACTCAGGCCGCCAGCGCGGCGCAGCAGTTCGACGGCGTAGTACTCGGTCAGTCCCTCGCTGATCCAATCGCTGCGATCATGGTCGTTGATACGCGCCAGCGCCTGCACCAATTCGCGCAACAACGGGCTGCTGCCCCGCTCGCTGACCAGCGGTGGACGGCTGTGCAGGTAAATCGAGTCGTGCCCGGCCTGGGCACCACGCCACAACGGATCACCGGCACCGACAATCAGCAACTTGGCAGGATGGCGCGGCACCAGCGCCTGCACCTGCGGCCAGACAAAAGTCAGTAGCGTCAGCACATCCATCCGGCGCATGCCCTGGCCTCGGGGCGAGGCCACTGTCACTTCGGTTTCGCCCAGGCGTGTGCGCCGGCTCCCCAGTTTGCCGGCGAGCATCCAGCCGGTGGGACGGTCGAACAGGCGCGAGGGGTTGTCGATGCGAAAGCGTTGCTTGCCGATGCGTGGCCAGGGAGTCTCTATGCTTTTCCAGCCATCGGGCAATTCAACTTCGAGACGGGCCACCAATTCGACGCCGTCCTGCTGATCGAGTTTGGCCGACGGCACCAGATCGTCGCCGCGCAACAACGCCCACGTCGGGGTCATGCGGGTTTCGAAGGTCGCGCTCTTGCGCGCATGGCTGATGCGTACGCGGTAGCTCAGGCTGGCCTTGTCGGCGGCCGGGCGCCAGACGCCACGCGCCTCATTGCCGGGGGTGAGCTGCCATTGGCCGTCGGCCTTGAAATCGCTGTAGCGGCTGCCGTCGCCGAGGTCGAAGTCCAGGCTGCGCACCGCCGAACCCCGGGCCAGGGTCAGGCGCACCTCAGCCTGATCGCTCTGCGGCAGCAGGTGCACGTGATAATCCAGATCGACTTTCTGCGCCGCCCACAGCGGCCCGCACATTACCAGCAGCCCGACTGCCAGCATCCGTTTCAATCCTGCCGCCATGGGGTCTCCCTGAGGGTGCGATGCCCGGCGGTTCAGCCGGCGCGGAAAATCAGATGATCTTCCCAATCTTCTTCCGGCACACTGCCTTCGGCCAGCATACGCCCGGACTGGGAAATGCGTTCGTGGTGCACGGCATCGCGATCACCGCAGACCAGGTGGTGCCACAACGGCAAGTCCTTGCCCTCGCTGACCAGCCGATAACCGCAGGTCGGCGGCAGCCATTTGAACTCATCGGCCTTGCCCGGCGTGAGCTGGATGCAATCGGGCACGAACTCACGGCGGTTGGGGTAGTCGCTGCACTGGCAGGTTTTCAGGTCCAGCAGTTTGCAGGCGATACGCGTGTAATAGACGCTGTTGTCGTCTTCGTCTTCGAGTTTTTGCAGGCAGCACAGGCCACAGCCGTCGCACAGCGATTCCCACTCCTGCGGATCGAGCTGATCGAGGGTTTTGCGTATCCAGAACGGTTCGACTTTGGCGGCCATGGCTCGAGCATCAACATCAGGTGGTGAAAAGGCCGACAGTCTAGTGCCGGGGCCTCTTCAGGCCAAGCGTTGGCGACTGTCGGTAAACTGGGGGCTTGTCAGGCTCGGCGCCGGGACGTAGGTTGCTTTATCCACTTTCCCTATCCCTTCAAGGTAATCCCATGAGCGCCAATCCCCGCATCGCCGATTACGCTATCCACCCTCAGTTCATCGAACGCTGGTCGCCTCGTGCCTTTACCGGCGAGAGCATTGCAGAAGAAACCCTGCTGGGCTTTTTCGAAGCCGCCCGCTGGGCACCGTCGGCCTACAACTCGCAGCCGTGGCGCTTCCTGTATGCGCGCCGCGATACGCCGAACTGGGAGCGGTTCCTGGGCCTGCTCAATGAATTCAACCGCGGCTGGGCCCAACACGCCTCGGCATTGGTGATCGTCGTTTCGAAAACCACCTTCGCCGTGCCCGGCGCCACTGAAGAAACCCCGGCACAGAGCCACACCTTCGACACGGGCGCGGCCTGGGGCCACCTGGCGCTGCAAGCCAGCCTCAGCGGCTGGCACACCCACGGCATGGCCGGTTTCGACCAGGAGCTGACTCGCAAGGAACTGAAGATCCCGCAAGGCTATGACCTGCACGCCGCCGTGGCGATCGGCAAGCTGGGGGACAAATCGACACTGGCTGAGTACCTCCAGGCCCGTGAAGTCCCAAGCTCGCGCCGGCCGTTGAGCGAACTGGTGGCGGAAGGCGATTTCAGCCTGTAACCCCAATTTTGTGACCGCTGAAGATCAACTGTGGGAGCGGGCTTGCTCGCGAAAGCGAAATGTCAGTCAACATAATTGTTGAATGTATCGGCCCCTTCGCGAGCAAGCCCGCTCCCACAAGTTGATTGGGGCAGTGTCAGTAGCCCCGGGTGAAATCCACTTCCCCGCGTAACGCTTCGCCGGCCTGATAGGCCCGCAGGTTTTCCAGGAACAACTGCACCATCATCGTCGGCGAGGTCGGTGCCGAGCTATGCCCGGTCAACAACAGCCCCCAGGCGGTCCAGAATGGATGGCGCTGCGGCAGCGGTTCCTGGCGGCAGACGTCGATCACCGCACCGGCCAGGTGCCCTTCCTTCAAGGCTTGCACCAGATCCGCATCCACTACCGCCACGCCGCGTCCGACATTGATGAACAGCCCGGTTGGCTTGAATTGCTTGAACAGCGCCGCGTCGTATACATCATGAGTGTTGGGCGTGTTGGGCAGCAGGTTGATGACGTAGTCCACTTCGCCCACCAAGCGCGGCAGATCCTGCAGTGCCCCGACTTCGATGAACGGCGCCAGCTCCCGGGCTTCGCTGGCAATGCCGTACAGCTGCACGCCAAACGGCACCAGGAACTGCGCCACACGCTGGCCGATATCGCCGGTGCCGACGATCAGCACCTTGCGCCCGGCCAGGCCTTGCCCCTGGCGGTTGTCCCACTTGCGCTCGACCTGGCTGACCAACCGCGCCAGTACCTCGCGCTCATGGCCGAGCATGTAGGTGAGCACGTACTCAGCCATCACCTGGCCGAAAATGCCTACCGCGCGGGTCAGGCGGTAATTGCGCGTCAAGCCCTCGGCCAACAGCGGCGTGATACCTGCCCAGGTCGATTGCAGCCAACGGGGTTTATGGCCTTGACGCAACAGGGTGGCCAGCAGATCGGGCTGGCCAAGCCAGACCGGGCAATCGGTGGCCAGTCGCGACAGTTCGGCGGAATCGCCGCTGGTCAGCACTTCAATATCGGGTGCAGCCTGGCGCAGAAGCTGGGCATACACCGCGTGGTCGTGTTCGGCAATCAGAACGCGCATGAATCAAACCTTTCAAAAACAGTGCAGACGACCGCCGACAGAGTGTCGCTCCATCCATGCGATCGTCGTCAATAAACCATTCCAGTGTGTTTCAAGAGGCCCCCAGAACAGGCACCTCCGATTACCGTCAGACCGGGTCGTTGCGGCGCAACAACTCTTCGGGTAAATGCTCGATGTACTCGTCTTCGGCCGGCGGCATCTGCAAGTGATAGCCCTGGGTGTCGAGGTTTTCCAGCACCTTGTTGATGTCTTCCCGGGACAGCTCCCGTTCGGGGCTCAGCACCAGGTCGAAGGCGTGGATAGCCTTGCCAAAGGCAGCCATCAGGGGCTCCGGCACACGCTTCAAGGCATCGCTCTTGAGCACATACAGGTACATCTCGTTTTTCTTCGAGCTTCGGTAGATGGAGCAGATACGTTTCAAGGCTGTTCTCCGGCAGTGGCCAGGCTGTCGAGCAGCGCCTGGCCCATCAATTCGCGGCGCCAGCCACGCAGCGAATCGGGCAATTGGTAAGGGCCCTCGGGAAAGCCGCTCTTGATCAGCGCTTCGAGGGTTTTCTTGCGTAGCATCAACTCCGGGGCGATCCCCAGGCGCTCGGCTTCAGCCTGCCCCAGCGCCTTTAGACGCTTGACCAGCGCCGACGCCTCGATGGGCAACGGCTCGGCCACGGCCGGTGGCCATTGCTCGGGCGGCACGCTGGCGGCGCGCTGGATCAGGTCCAGCAGAAACTGGCCGTCCTGGCGCACGGTGCGCGGGTGCATGTCTTCAATTTTCGCCAGCGCGCCGAGGTTATCCGGCTGGGTGCGGGCCAGGGGCCACAGCGAATGCTCGCGAATGATGCGATTGCGCGGCAGGTCACGGGCCCGCGCCTCGCGTTCGCGCCAGGCGCACAGCTCGCGCAGCACGGCCAACTGGGCGCGGGACAGTTTCCAGGCGAGCTTGGCCTCGCGGTAGACCTCGTACGGGTCGACTTCGCGACGCAGGTTGGCCACCAGTTCGGCACCATCCTCCAGGACCCAACTGTATTTTTCGTCGGAAAGCTTCGGGCGCAGCTGTACGAAAACTTCTGCCAGATGCACGGCATCCTCTGCCGCGTAGCTGATCTGCGTCTCGGATAGCGGCCGTTGCAACCAGTCGGAACGAGTCTCGCCCTTGGGCAGCTCGATACCCAGCACTTCCTGCACCAGCCGCGAATAGCCCATGGAGAAGCCCAGGTTCAGGTAAGCGGCAGCCAGTTGAGTATCGAACAGCGGCGCAGGCAGGCTGCCAGTCAAGCGCAGCAGCACTTCAAGATCTTCGCTGCAGGCGTGCAACACCTTGAGCACCGCCGGATTTTCCAGCAGCGCGGCCAAGGGTTGCCAATTGTCGATGGTCAAGGGGTCGATCAGGTAGGCACGCTGGCCGTCGCCGATCTGCAATAAACCGGCAATAGGATAAAAGGTGTCGACCCGCATGAATTCGGTGTCGAGGGCGACGAATGGCAACTGCTGCCACTCGGCGCAAAACTGACCGAGGCTATCGTTGTCGCGAATCCAGTGAATATCGATGGCCACACGGCTCTCCCTTGAAGAATGGCGCGCAGTATATATCGCCGCCGGCGATTGCGAGCATCCATAGAGCAGCAGCCTAAGAGAAATCGCCTGCGAAAAAGCAAGAATAGTCCTACATCAGGACTTAACCGGTCTTACGCAGTACATAAACACGCGTCAGCGCAAAACCGGGCAGGAAATCCTGATACCAGAGCACGCTAAAACCGGCCTGGCGAAACTCGGCTTCGACATCGGCCTTGTCGGCCAGGCTTCGTTGCGGCGCCTGACCAATCTTGAGACGCCCTTCGATTTGCAGCGAAACGATGACCGTATCGCGACTGACCCGATGAAATTCGCGCAACAGCGCCAGGCGATGTTCGCTGGCGCTGACATGACGGAACAGTTGCAGACAACAAATACAATCCACCGCGTTGGCCGACAGCCCGATGGTGAACGCCGAACTCGGGAAGGTCTTGACTCGCTGGAGCAGCGCGCCGCCATGGTGAGTAAGCGCGTGTTCGAGCATATCCGGCGACGGGTCCGCCGCCAGGATCACCCGGTTGGCGTGCTCGGCCAGCACCGGCCAGAACCGCCCTGCCCCACAGGCCACATCCAGCACCAACCCAGGCTCGCCCGCCACTTTCAGGGCGTTGCGCACCATTTGCTCGTCGCGCCAGAACGCCAGGCGCAACCGCCGAGGCGCCGGTTGGCAGCAGATCTGCGCATGTTCCTGGTCATGCTGCCTGGCGAACTCAAGCTCGACGGTGGAAGGGGGTAGCCTGGACATACAAACGGCTCTTGGAAAAGATTGGATGACAGGTTAATCAACGCCGCGTGAAAAAAAGGTCCAGGCCATCACTCCCGCGCCAGGACACCGTCGATCACCGCGCCGCGACAGTTGGCGAACAGGTCCAGGTCCCGGTTGTAGACCTGGCTGTTGACTTCCAGCAACCCAAGCATCGAGTGAAACAGGTTGTCCTGGCTCAGGGGCTTTTCCCGACTCAGTTGCAGGCAATGGGTATCGACCGAGAAAGACTTCTGATAACTGTCGGAGAACCAGGCGAGCATCGCCACATGCTTTTGTTGCTCCGGGGCGAGCATGTAGGGCGTGCCGTGGAGAAACAGGTTGTATTCGCCCAGGGACTCGCCGTGGTCCGACAGGTACAGCATGGCCGTGTCGACCTTGTCCTGGTTGGCCCGCAGCAGATCGATCAGGGTCGACAGCACATGATCGGTATACACCAGCGTGTTGTCGTAGCCGTTGACGATGCTTTCGCGACTGCAATTGTTCAGCGCGTTGCTTTCACACACCGGGGTGAAATGTTCGTACTCCTTGGGATAACGCTTGAAATACTCCGGCCCATGGCTACCCATTTGGTGCAGCACCAGCACCGTGTCTTTGTCGAGCGTGTCGATGAAATGCTGCAACCCCTGGAGCAGGATCTCGTCGCGGCACTCACTGTTGGCGCACAGGTCCGGGTCCTTGAGATTGCTGACATCCTGCAACGTGACCCGATCGCAAGTGCCCTTGCAACCGGACTGGTTATCCCGCCAGATCACCTCCAGCCCGGCGCGCTTGAGCACATCCAACAGGCCTTCTTCATTTCTGGCCTTGCTGGCGTCGTAGTTCTTGCGCCCCATGTTGGAAAACATGCAGGGCACCGACACGGCGGTTTCAGTGCCGCAGGAATGCACGTCGGTGAAGGCGATCAACCCGGCCTCTTTATCCAGTGTCGGCGTGGTATCACGGTTATAGCCGAGGATGCCGAAGTTCTCGGCCCGGGCGCTCTCGCCCACCACCAATACGGTCAGGGATTTGCGGCCATGGGTTTGCCAGGCCGGGTTGCGACTGGCGTCCTCGCCCAGCGTGATGAATGGCTGCTTGGCCGACGCGACCTGCTCACGCAAGTACCCGAGCGAAGCACCGATGTAGTTGCTCGGCACCACCATCAAGCGCAACTCGTGGTGGTTGCGAAACAACGAAGACAGGCCTTGGTAGTTGACCAGGGCAACCATGCCTATCACCGCAGCCGAGGCCACGCCGACCACCAACTTACTTATTAACTCTTTAGGCCAGCGACGATAGTTGATCGGTGTCTTGAACAACAACCAACAAGGCACCACGCCCAATAACCCGAGGTAGATAAACAACTTCAGCGACAATAGGTCACGGACTTCCGTGGCATTGGTTTCAGCAAAGTTGCGAAACATGCCGGCGTCGATCAATACGCCGTACTGGGCCATGAAATAGGCCACGCCGGCGCTGATCATGAACAGCAGCATCAACACCGGCTTGAGCAGTGGACGGAAAGCCACGAGCGTCAACACCAGGTTGAACGCGCAGAAGATCATCACGCCGAACGCCACGCACATCAGCAGGCCGCGGGCGTCAGCCGTCGTGATCGCCAGCAAGTGTTGCCAGAGAACGAGGTTGAAGCCCACTAATAAAAAGGCACTGGCGGCCAGCGTCACCCACTCGGGGCGCACGGCTTTAATGGTCAGCATGATGGTTGACGGTTTCCTGAAAGTTGCTCTTTTAAAAAGAAGTGCCGTAGGAAATGTGAAAAATTCATTTCCTACGGCAACACAAACTTTAGGTAGCTCACCATCAATTTTTCGTGAAAAAGTTGCTACTAAATAATTATTTAAGAAACAGGCGGCCAGCCGTTTTCAAGCCTGATTCAGGTACCAGCGCCAATCCTGCTCCCCGACTTCCCCCATGAATTGACGGTACTCGGCGCGCTTGACCGCCAGATAAACGCCAAGAAATTCAGCGCCAAATGCTTCCCGCGCCCAGGCCGACGCTTCGAGGGCATGCAGGGTGGTGAGCCAGTCGGTGGGCAACAGCTCAGTCGCCTGGGCATAGCCGTTGCCTTCGACAGGTTCCCCAGGGTCGCACTGCTCACGTATGCCGCGATGAATGCCGGCCAGTATCGCCGCCGCAGCCAGGTAAGGGTTGGCATCGGCACCGCAGATGCGATGCTCGATGTGCCGCGAGAATGCCGGGCCGCCCGGCACTCTCAGGCTCACGGTGCGGTTGTCCACGCCCCAGGTCGCCGCCAGCGGTGCATAGCTGTTGCTTTGGAATCGCCGGTAGGAGTTGGCGTTCGGACAAAACATCAACAGCGAATCGAGCAAGGTGTCGAGCATCCCGCCCACCGCCTGGCGCAACAGCGGCGTGCCGTCGCCAGCCTCACTGGCGAACAGGTTGTGGCCATCGCGGTCCGCCAGGCTGACATGCATGTGCATGCCGGAGCCCGCCAGGTGATCGAACGGCTTGGCCATGAAGCACGCCTGCATGCCATGCTTGTGGGCCACCCCCTTGACCAGTCGCTTGTAACGCACCGCCTCGTCCATGGCTTGCAACGCATCGCTGCGGTGTTCGAGGGTGATCTCCACTTGCCCCGGTGCGTATTCGGAAATGGCGGTCCGGGCTGGAATGCCTTGCAGCTTGCACGCAGCGTACAGGTCGGCCAGGAACGGCTCGATCTGTTCCAGCTCGCGCAAACCGTAGACCTGGGTAGCGCGCGGTCGACCGCCGTCGGCGTCCGGCGCCGGCTGTGGTCGGCCTTGGCTGTCGCGTTGCGTGTCCAGCAGATAAAACTCCAGCTCCGCCGCCATAACCGGGTAATAACCGTCGGCCTGCAAGGCCTCTATCACCCGGCTGAGCAGATAACGCGGATCGGCGATGGCCGCCGGCATTCCCTCCTGGGGATGCATGCCAACCTGCACGGCAGCCGTGGGAATCGACCGCCACGGCATGCGCTGCAAGCTGCCGCTGATGGGATAGGCACGACAATCGATGTCACCGACGTCCCACACCAGCCCGGAATTTTCCACATCGTCGCCATTGATGGTCAGCCCGAGAATCGTACTGGGCAGCGGCCGGCCACTTTCAAAGACCGCCAGCAACTCGTCCCGGTGCAACAACTTGCCCCGGGGCACGCCGTTGTTGTCGAGAATGAACAGCTCGAACAGTTCAATATCGGGGTTCTGGGCAAGGAACGCCTGGGCGTGCTCTACGGGTGCGAAAGAAATCTTGGCAAGGCTCATGAGAAGGCTCGTATTTCCATGTCGGACGGGCGACAAGGCGCCGTCAGTCTGTGCTCGCCACTGCGCGAGCACCGTGAATGATCAACAGGAAATACGAATATCTGGAGGACGCGCGTGACGGCAATGCCAGAGCGCCCAGAAGGCCAGCTCGGAGGGCAACGCACTGAGGGTCGGGGCCATGGCAGGCGTGAACCTGCCGACCGGATCGACTGCGGCGGATGAAGGGTATTGCACTGCCAGGGGCCAACCGTCCATGAGCGCATCACAGGAAACACATCGGGCAAGCGTCCCACGGCATCCTGGCAGGTTAAACCTGGATTTGATGGAGCTTGGATCGCAGCGAACTAAACATAGGCCAACGAAACAGTCGTTGATCGAGACGTCGTGTTCCCTACATTATCTGTCCCGTTCCCGACCATGAAAGCGCCTGCCCGGCATTCTCTTGGCACGATCGTTCCGCTAGGATCGTCAGCCTGGTTTGCGCAAAATCCGCGCAAGGAGCACAGCGAGAGACAGAACGGATGCTGAACAGTAACTCCCTCAGAAAGCTCGACATGCAAGACCTCATGGTGTTTAGCGCCGTGTACGAGCAAAGCAGTGTCACCGGCGTGTCCGAGGCATTGTGCGTCAGCCAGTCAACCGTCAGTTATTGCCTCAAGAAACTGCGAACCTGTTTCGAAGACGAGTTGTTCATCAACACCCGCACGGGCATGCGTCCCACCTACAAGGCCGAGGGCATGTACGATCACGTGCGCGCCATTTTGCAAAGCATCAACCTGTGCCATGCCGGTACGCCAACCTTCGATCCGACCCGACAAGCCATTACTTTCAACATCTGCGCACCGGAATATTTCGAACAACTGATCCTGCCGCCACTGCTGCAAAGCTTCGATTACGCCAACTTGCCGGTGGTGGTGAACGTGCACAAGCTCGAAGCCGACATTCCCGCCGAAGAACTGCGCGACGGCAGCCTGGACCTGGTGATCTGCTTCGGCCCGAATTTCCACAGCAACCATGCCGATTTCAAATCCCGGCAGTTACTGGAGGAAGACCTGGTTTGTGTCGTGGATAAACGGGCGACACCACTTGAGCCGCAACTGAGTCTTCAATCTTTCGTACAGCGCCGACACGTGTTTCCGACACCCTGGACGTCAGCGACCAACATGGTGGATGGCTGGCTATCGCAACAGGCGCACCAACGCCAGATTGCCGCGCGCGCCAACAGCTACGGTGCCGCACTGAAGATGATCACCGGCACCGACTTCATCCTGACCCTGCCCCGCCGCATCCAGAAACTGCTGGCCAACGAGGCGATCTTCAATCACCACGAAGTGCCCAAGGGTCTGCCGGGGTTTACCTTGAACATGCAGTGGAGCCTGGCCCTTGATAAGGACAGTGCCAACGCCTGGTTGCGCGAACAGATCATCAAGGCCTGCGCCCCACCCGACGCCTGATCGTCATTGACCGATCAAGGCCTTGGCATACGACTCCCGGTCGATGTCGAGGATCTCCACGCACAGCTGCACGCTGACCTCAGCGGGCCATGGCCCCAGGTCCTTGATCACCGCCAGCAGGCTAGCGGACAGTTGTTTCTTGATTTCCGGCGAGCGGCCGCTGAGCAAGGCCAGCTTCACGTGTACGAAACCCCGCTCGCCCAGACTCGTGCCCACCCGAAAAGTCTCGTGCTTCACGGCCCGGCTCTTGATATCCAACTCGGCGCCAAATTGACCGGAGGCCACCAGCGCATTGTTCAGGCGCATCAGCGCGGAATCGGCCTTCAGCTCAGGCAGGTTGGCGGTGTACTCCAGGTGCAGGTGAGGCATGTGTTCGACTCCGATTCGAAAATATGACGAGGTGATGTCAGCCATCACAACCTTACCTCGACTTTCTTGATTGAGGCAGGTTTTGTTTCGCCACGGGCCGGTGTCAGGCGTGCGCCAAGACCCCTCGCTCGCCCATGAAGGCCTCCAACCGCGACCGCAACCAGCGCTCGGCCGGGTCACTGTCGACATGGCTCAACCAGACCATGGACAAATCCAGGGTCGGGGTCTTGAAGGGAAAGGGCTCGTTGAACAGTTGTCCCGAGGCGGCCATGGCGGCGGCGGTATAGTCCGGCAGGCTGGCAATCAGGTCAGTGCCGGCCAGCAACGCCGGCAATGCGCTGTATTGCGGCACCGACAGCACGACCTGGCGCTTGCGTCCGATCTCGGCCAGCCATTCGTCAGCAAAACCGGCGACGTTCGCGGTATGGGACACCAGCACATGAGGCCGCGCGCAGTATTCGTCCAGGCTCAGCGGTGTGTCCGACGCATCGGCACGCAGCACGCGGGGCTGGATGTGTCGCAACAGCTTGCGCTTGGCATTGGCCGGCAGCCCGCGAGTCTGGCTGATGCCCACGGTGATATCGCCCGAGGCCAGCAAGTCGGGGATGCGCCAGTAATCGACATGCTGGACCACAAACACGATTTGCGGCGCCTCTTGCCGCAAGCTGCTCAACAGTGGCGGCAGCAGGCCGAACTCGACGTCGTCCGACAGGCCGATGCGAAACGTCATGGTGCTGCTGGAGGGGTCGAAGTCGTGGGTCAGGCTCAAAGCCACCGACAGCGAATCGAGCGCTGGGGATAGATGCCGGATGATTTCCTCGGCCCTTGCCGTCGGCTCCATGCGGTGGCCGACGCGAATGAACAGCGGGTCGTTGAACATCTTGCGCAAGCGATTGAGGGCCGAGCTGATGGTCGGCTGGCCCAGGAACAGTTTTTCCGCCACCCGTGTCACGTTACGCTCAAGCATCAGCGTTTCGAAAACCACCATCAGGTTGATGTCGGCCTTGCGCAATTCGTTGCGGTTCATCCACTGCCCCCCTGATTCCTTGACTGGATGCAGTGTAGAAATGCTGGGGGTCGTGCGTCTATGCGCAAAAGGCCCATGGCCTTCGCAATACCATCCAAAGAGTTGGAAGAGGCCCCCTGCTTTTGTGGCGAGGGAGCTTGCTCCCGCTCGGTTACGCGGCAACCGCAAAGTCTTGGAGCCGCTTCGCCCGAAGCGTCGGACCGGCCCAGCGGGAGCAAGCTCCCTCGCCACGGTGAACAGCTACTTAACCGTTAGCGATTTCAGTCCCAGCCCCATGACTCGCTCGTCACTTCCCCAACCCCAGCGCCTTGGGACTGATGGCATCGGGTAAATGGAACTGCACGCGCAACCGCCCATCCGCGCCAATCGTTTCACGAATGGCCGGAGTCAGGAACAGTTCAAGGGTGTTGTCCTGCAAGCGCGTGAACTGCGTCGACAGCGCCTCGACACCGTTGATCGAGACCTCCACCCGCTGGCGCGTGTGCGAGGGTTGCACGAACGCCGCCGCTTCGATCGAAATGGCACGCGCCTCTGACGGTATGCGCAAAACAACCTCGGCCTCGGTTCCTTCCGACCAGGTGCCCCACTCCTCGACGCGCCCCCAGCCGTCGGCCAACATGGCGTTGATTCGGCTGAACACTTGGCGCTCACCGATCTTCACCTGCATGTCCAACGTCTCGTCGGCAAACGGCGGGCATTGGGCGCAAGTTTTCCAGCCCGGCGCCAGCACTACGAGGCCATCGATACGGGTCAACAGGTCGGTTTGGCGGTTGACGGTTTTCGTCGCCTGGAGCGCGGCGCGAGGGTCGAGGATGTACAGCGAATCCGCCGCGTACTGGCCGCTGGCGAGCATCTGCTCAGTGTGTCGCTGGGCCTGCTCGATCGCCCGGTCGCTCATGCGTCCCAGGTACACGCCATCGGTTTCCAGGCCATGCGTCAGGGCGTATTGACTGGTTAGCAGCCAGTTGTCCGGCTGGTTCTGCGGCAACAGCGTCCGGACTTTCGAATAATGGCGGGCCGCGCTGGCCCAGAACGGATCATTCATGGACGTGGGCCAACTCGAGGCGACCGGCGTCATCCGACTGTGACGCAGGCCGGCCCATCCCGCGCGGGTGTCCAGGACTTGTACCACCAGCGCGATAGCCAGCAGGCACGCCGCTGCGCGTGGCTTGTTGCCGCGGATCACCGCGAAGATAACGACAAATACGATGGCGTAGAACACCGGCCAGAACATCCGGCCAGCCGCGCGAAAGACGTTTGCCAGAAGCTCGAGGGGCTTGGGCAGCCAGTAATGCATATTCTGCATGCCGATGCCGAGGTGGTTGGTCAGCGAGAACAGCGTCAGTCCGATCAATGCCAACAGCAACAGTCGCCGGTGGCGCACGGCCTTCGCCAGACCGGTGTTGCCCTGCAGCAATGCCACGCCGGCGCAGATCGCCAGCAGGAGGACGCCCAATCCCAGGTAATTGAAACCTTCGTAGTCCCCGGGGCCCTGGGGCATGTCGCGCAAGGTGTAAGACCAGCCGCTGGGGTTGACCAGCGACATGACGTTGAGGCGATACAACCCATAGCCGCCCGCCACGGTCCCGCCGCCCACGCTGAAATAACCCGCCTGCCAGCAGCAGAATGCGACGAGCAGGAACAAGCCGCACAACTCGACCAAGGCATTGCGCCGGGATAACCGAGCCTTGACGGCCCTGCTGGCAAGATCGGCCAGCCAGATCAACGCCACCATGGCCAGCAGATACGCATGCACCAGCGCCGTAGCAGCCAACAACCCGCCCCAGGCCAGCCGACGCTTCTCCAGGCCGGGCCGCAGCGCCAGATACAGGGCCGCCAGGATCAGGAAGTGCCCGGACAGCGACAGGTGCCCGCCCATGCGCAGGAACATCGGCGGCGAAAACACAAACAGGCCCGCCCCCAACAACCTGATCCACACCGACGGTGTCAGCAGGCCGACGAGTTTCCAGGCGAACCAGGCTTGCAGGATGAAACAGGCCAGCAACCAGAGACCGAAATACTGGAATGTCTCGGGAAGCCAGGCGTTGAAGGGTTTGAACAGAAACGCCAACAGCGGATTGGAATCGGAAAAAATGATGCCGTTGCCCAACTCCAAACCATAGGACGGGTTCATGCCCAACGGAAAGGTCCAGGGCGAACTGCGGAAGAACGCCCAGCCCATGTAGTGGGTCGCCGCATCGCCCTCCCCCAGCCAGGCGATGTTCGTCGGGTCCAGCACCCGGGGGCCGATCACCAGCAGGAACGCCAGAATACCCAGCAGTATGGGCAACAAGGGAGCCAAGTCATGCTTGCCGCGAACGGTCATCGATACGTCCAGAAATTATGCAGGATGAAGGTGAACACGGGGATGATCAGCGCGACGGCCGCGATGCCAGCCAGGTAACCCAGGCCGAGGCTCTGGGCCACCCAGGCCACCAGCATCGCCAGCCCGAACCCACCGGCCGAGACCACCAGGAACCGGCCAAGAGTCCGCCCATGCAAGCGGCTGGAAAAACTCCAGAGGGTGTTGATCAGGTACGACACCACGGTCGCCACCACAAAGGCGAAACCATTGGCCAGCGGCGGGTTTTCCAGGATCAGGTGCACGAACAGCACGGCAGCCACCACATGGACCGCAGTGACCACCAGGCCCGTCATGGCAAAGCGAAAGGCACGTCGCAGCAACGGCGAGTGCGTCCAGGTCACGGCTTCTGCGCCAGGCAGAACACCGTCAGACCGGCAATACGATTGGCGCCCATGATCGGACGTTCCAGGCTGCACAGTGACCTCAACACGCCATTGACCAGCGGATGATGCCGCGCAAGCTGCGACTTGGGTGCCCCGTGGGATTTGCGTTGCAACAGGCGCAGGCCGGCGGCAATGGGGAATACCAGGCCGAAGTAATAGGCGCCCTGCTGGACCTGCAAACCGGCCTGTGCCACGACGGTCTCCAACTGTTTGAGGGTGTAACGGCGCTTGTGCTCGAGAAAATCGTCATGGCCGCTCCAGAGGAACTGGAATGCCGGCACGGTGATCAGGAAGCGGCTGCCGGACGGCACTTTGTCGACATAAGACTTGAGCAGCCCCACGTCATCGTCCACGTGCTCCAGCACATCCATCAGCAGCACCAGGTCGGCGTCCAGCGAGTCCACCGCCCGACGATAACGCACCGGTTTCCCGGCGGTGCTGGCATCGGAGTCGGCCGGGTAACTGATGTCTACGCACCAGGCCTGGGCCGTTGCGGTATGGGTCAGCAGGTGATGGGAAAAAAAACCCGACCCGGCGCCCACGTCCAGTAGCGTATTGGCTGAAGTGCCCTTGAGCATGTGCAGCATGGCGCGCGCTTTCGACCGGTAGTACCAATGCTGCCCGATATCGGGGCCCAGGATGTCGGTTTCCTTGAGGTCCATGGTCAGTCCTTGGCGTCATAGATGCGCCGCACCAGGAAAACCGGTCGGCGCTTGGATTCGATATAGGTGCGGCCCAGGTATTCACCCAGTACGCCGATGCCGATCAGTTGCAACCCGCCCAGGAAGGTGACCGCCACCATCAGCGAGGCATAACCTGGCAGGTCAACTCCGGAAATCAGGGTTCGCAGCACGATGAAGATGGCGAACGCAAAGGACACCAGCGAGACGCAAAGTCCCAGGTAGGTCCAGATACGCAGCGGTTCGGTGCTGAAGCTGGTGATGCCTTCAAGGGCAAAATTCCACAGGCGCCAGCCATTGAACTTGCTTACGCCGGCCGCCCGTTCAGGTCTGACGTAGTCCACGTAGGTGGTCCGGAACCCGACCCAGGCGAACAGCCCTTTCATGAAGCGGCGCGATTCAGGCAGGGTTTGCAACGCATCGACCACGCAGCGATCCATCAAGCGAAAATCGCCGACATTTTCCGGCAACTTGTGGTCGGCGATTTTATTGTGCAGCCGGTAAAACCCGTTGGCGGAAACCTGCTTGGCCCAGGAGTCGGAGTTGCGGTTGATCCGGTGCCCCAGCACCACTTCGGCACCGTTGCGCCAATGGGCGATCATTTCCAGGATCACTTCGGGAGGGTCTTGCAGATCGACATCGATCGGCACCACCGCCTGGCCACGGGCGGCTTGCAGGCCGGCACTCAACGCCGCCTCCTTGCCAAAGTTGCGACTCAGGTCGACGATCCGGATGCGCGGGTCGGTCTTCTGCCGTTCCAGCAGCAGCACCAATGTGTCGTCCACACTGCCGTCGTTGACGAACACCAGCTCCAGGTCCAACAGCGACTCATGGGCAAAGACCTGGTCGATCCTGGCCATGAACACATCGATGGACTGGACTTCGTTGTAGACCGGAATGACAAGCGAAAGCGCTAGACGACCTTGCAGATCCACTCCTGGATATTCAGTCACTTGATGGCTCTTTTTCTTATAGTGTTTTCAGTCCCATCGGGCTTCCGGCCCTTGGCGTCGAAACGTATTAAGCAGGACCGGAGAAGGCAACGCAAGGATCAAACTGGAACTTCAGCAGACTGCATGTTCGCAACATGACTTTTTCCACGCATAAAGTCGAATACTCGATCCGGGCTCATACCCAGCAATATTTGATAACCAATGGAAACGAATTCCCCGTAGCCAAAACCACCCACTTGGATAGGCTTGCAGCCACATGTCCAACGCATGTCTTGACTGAATGAATCGCAGGGAGCGAACCCATGTATTTTGAAATCTATCGACAGACCCGAGGCACCCCCAGCACCGGAAAAGGCCAATGGCGCTGGCGTTTGCGAGCCGGCAACCATGAAACGATCGCCAGTGGCGAATCCTATGTGAACAAGAGTGACTGCCTTCATGTCATCAGGCTGATCAAGAATGTCCAGGGTGAAGCGCCGGTAAAAAGAGATCTGAACTGTGCTGTGTGGGATTGGCCGACAAGCTGCTCGACGAACGGGCAGCTTGCGGGCTCGACCTGAGCTCATCTTCACCGGCTTGTCTGATCATTGTGGCGAGGGGATTTATCCCCGCTGGGCTGCGCAGCAGCCCTAAAGCAGTGAACTCAATCCTCCTGGCACACCGAGTTGCCTGGTTTGGGGGCCGCTGCGCAGCCCAACGGGGATAAATCCCCTCGCCACAGGCTCAATCGCCTCAAGTGAACAGGCGGAGTTTTTTTTGCTGTGACGAAAGTTTCCAGGCAGGTAGGGTATACGGACAACAGCAGGAGGCCGGTGCAATGACTCGATCAATCCCTAACCGCGACTGGCTGGTGCGGGCGCCCGAGTCGAGGAACATGGAGCGCATCGAGGCCTATTTCAGCGGGCATGGCTATACCACCCATCGCCATGACACCTACGCCATCGGAATTACGCTTTCGGGCGTGCAGAGCTTCAACTACCGCCACAGCAAACGCCACAGTCAGCCCGGCGGAACCATCGTCCTGCACCCGGACGAGGTACACGATGGCGAAGCAGGGACGAGCGAGGGTTTTCGCTACAGGATGTTCTACATAGAACCGTCGGTGATCCAGCACGTGCTGGGGGGCAAGCCATTGCCCTTTATCGAAGGTGGATTGTCCAACGACCCTCGCCTCAACATCGCGACCCGTCGACTGTTGAACAGCCTGGATCATCCCCTCGACCCGCTGGAAGAAGAAGACGCCATCTACGATGTGGCCCAGGCACTGGATATCGCGGCAGGCAACAGGCGGGGACGGCGGCTGATCGACTACCCGGCGGCAGAGCGTGCCCGCCTGTTCATCCACGACGCCCTCGACCAGGTGATCACCTTGGACGACCTGGTGCAGGCCAGCGGCCGGGATCGATGGAGCCTGTCCCGGGATTTCAGGGCGCTGTACGGCACCAGCCCCTATCGCTACATCACCCAGCGGCGCTTGAGCGAAGCCCGGCGCCTGGCCTTCCACGGCACGCCCTTGAGCGAAGTGGCCCTGGCCTGTGGTTTTTTCGATCAGAGCCACATGACCCGATTGCATACCCAGGCCTTCGGTATTTCACCGGCACGCTGGCTGAACATGCTGCGCTAAGACAGCGACTGCGCGCCGCGAAAAGCTGCACGATCATCCAATACGCGACGTTGGCTCGAGCAATAAAGTAGGACGCACCACCCACCAAGGAGCATCCTCGATGACCCGTTACGCCCCCATCAACTTCGCCCAGAAATACACCCTGTTCCAGGAACAGTGGATGCCAAAAGTCGTGGCCGAAATGAACGACTACCAATTCAAGATCGCCCGGCTCGAAGGCGACTTCGTCTGGCACGCCCACGCCGATACGGATGAAACCTTCATCGTGCTGGAGGGCGAGCTGCGCATCGACTTTCGCGACGGTGCGGTGACGATTGGCCCGGGCGAGATGTATGTGGTCAAGAAAGGTGTGGAGCATAAGCCCTGCGCCGCCCAGGAAGTGAAACTGCTGTTGATCGAGCCTCGCGGCGTCATCAATACCGGCGACGAAACCAATGAACGAACGGCGGTCAACGATGTGTGGATCTGATTGAGCCAGGCTCAATCGTATTCAGCTTCCTGGTGCTCGCCCAATAACCGCCGCTGGCGAGGTGTCGCGGCGGCCAGGACCTCAGGATTGAACTGCCAGTGCAGATAGGGTGAGAACTTCTGCGCGACCATCCGCCGACCGTAGTGCACCTGGAGCAGGTACCGCGTGCGGTCGACGGTGCGGTTGTCACTGCCGGCATGCCATAGTTCGCTGCGCAGAATCAGCACATCGCCCGCCCTGCACAGTACTGGCTGCGCGGGGCGCCCTTGCCATTGCGTTTCGCCCGCTAGCGGTGCTCGACCGGCCTTGTGGCTGCCAGGAATCACCTGGGTCGGGCTCAAGTCGGCGTCGATGTCATCCAGGTAAAACTGCGCGGTGAACACCTGCATCGGCAGGTCAAAGGTCGGGTCAGCCAACAGGTTGGGCGGCAACGCCATCACCAGGTGATCCAGGTGCAACGGTGCCCCGGCAAAACCGGGATGGCAGCGCCAGGCTGTCTGGCCGATGACATGGCAATCATCGCCCAGCGCCGCCTCGGCCAGTTCGATCACCCCGGCCACATCCAGGAACGACAGCCAGAACGGATCACGATTGAACACACATTTGTAATGATCGATGACGCCGCTGTAGTCCCAATGCTCAGGCTTCAACTGGTCGATGGCGTGGCGCAGGTCGGCAACCTGTGTGGCACTCAGTACCGCGGGCAGCAGGACGAAACCGTCCTGATGCAATGCTTGGAGACTGTCGTTGGTGTCCACCGCGCACCTGCCTCAGGTGCGGAAGCGGCCGATCAACCCTGCCAGGTTTTGTGACAGGTTGGAAAGCTGTTGGCTGGCCTGCATGCTCTGGGCGGAATTCGCTGCCGCTTCGTTGGACAAGTCGCGGATGTCGGAAATGTTGCGGGCAATCTCCTCGGTGACGCTGCTCTGCTCCTCACAAGCGTTGGCGATTTGCGCGGCCATGTCATTGATCCGCTGGATCGAGCCGCTGGTGCCACTGAGCACCTGATCGACGCCCGCGGCGCGCTCGACACTGTCACGGGCCTTGCTGCTACCGACCTGCATGGCTTGCACGGCCTTGGCGACACCGCTTTGCAAGCGCTCGATGCGAACCTGGATGTCCTTGGTCGAATCCTGGGTACGTGCCGCCAGGGCCCTGACTTCATCGGCCACGACAGCAAAACCACGGCCTTGCTCGCCCGCTCGTGCCGCCTCGATGGCAGCGTTCAGTGCCAGCAGGTTGGTCTGTTCGGCAATGCCGCGGATCACCTCGAGCACGGCACCGATGCTGGAAGTTTCCTGGGCCAAAGCCTCGATGGTGCCCGAGGCGCTCTCCACTTCCTGGGCCAACTGACGGATCGACTCGATGGTGCTGCTGACCACCTCGGTGCCATCGCGAGACTGACTGCTGGCTTGCTGCGCGGCGTCCGACGCGTTCACGGCATTGTGTGCCACCTCATGCACAGCGGCACTCATCTGGGTCGCGGCGGTACTGACCTGGTCGAGCGCCGCGTGTTCGCTGCTGATCAGTTGATCATTGGTCGCCGCCATATTCGCCATGGCGCGGGCCGCGGCATCGACCTCCCCGGTCACCCGGCCCACTTCGGCAATCAGCGGTTGTAGCTTATCGAGGAAGCGGTTGAACGCACTGCCAAGCTGACCCAACTCATCAGCCGAACGCACTTCGAGACGGCCCTTCAGATCGCCACCGCCCTCGGCGATCTGCTCGACACGGTGCAGCAGGCGACGCATTGGACGCAGCACGACCATCGGCAAGGCAACGATCAGCAGGATGCAACCCAGCAGACCCACCAACAAGATACCGCCCTGCTGCACCCCAACCGCCTGGCCACGGTCAATCGCTGCTTGCCCCTCGCGCAGCGACGCTTCGTCTTCCAGCTCACCCAGCTTATCGATGGCATCACGCATGGTGTCGAACTTACTTTCGCCGTCACCAAAACTCAGCGCACTGGCCACCTGCGGATTGCTCGCGGCCTGCTCGACGACCTGCCGCGAAACCTGCGACCACTGTGCAAAACGATCATTGAACTGACTGACCAGCGCCAACGCCTCGGCGCTGGGTTGCATCGCGGCATATTTCTGCACACGATCATAAGCTTGCTTCAGATTATCTCGATGACTGGCCCGCAGTGCCTCGGAATGATTACCCGCATTGCCCCCAAGCAGACTGCGCTCGGCAACAAAGGCCTGGTAGAGATCGCGATCGGCGTTGAGCAACAGGCTGATGGCCGGCAGATAGCGCTTGGTCAGTTGCGTGCTGGACTCCGTCACCTGGCCGATGCCCCGCATACCCGACCACCCCATCAGCACCAACAGCAGCGCCAGGAACGCAATGGGCAGGGTGATTTTCCAGCGGAAGCCTAGATCGGCGAAAAACCGCAACATGGGGTGACACTCCTTTCATGGGGGTTAGCTTGCCTATCGGCAGCCATGCCTTGAGCTATAGACCATTTGTCCAATTGTTACAAAGCTTTGGGTGTTGGGAAGGCTGTGTCTATACAGATCGCGGAGTGTGTTCGGCGGGATAAAAAGGTGGAGTGGACGCAAGCGTACCGGGGGATTTTTCTGATCTCGCCCGCGCCACATTTGGCTTCAATTGCTACCAGTGATGCGAACGTTACCTTCCTCATGATATTGGGGGTAATGAGTAATCAATCCCCAGCTTTCGACGCTGTGTTTGCGGCCAAACGCATTCATCGGCGAATCAGGCGTGACGAAGACGGTGAGCGTGTTGTCGGCTGGGCCATTGAACGGCTGTACACGCGCATAGATTTGCATCGTCCGTTGCTTTCCGAGCCCCTTTGGCAGTTGACCATTAACAACCGTATTGGGTAACGGACCGGTGCCATAGAACCCCGTTCCAGCCTGAACCCGCTGATGCAGGTTGATGACATATTTGGGATACAGGACGACACAGCGTCGAACATTGTCCCACTCCACCGGAAGATGATCAGGCAAGGTTGTCAGTGACTGAATCGCCAACCGCAAATCGCTATAGGCTTCTGTTCGCTGCGTTTGCGCAAGCCCCCGCTGAACGCCTGCGGCATGAAGGAACAGCGCTTCGGCCTCGGCACAGGCATCCAGGTTAGGTTTGAGCAAGCGACGCGTCTTGGCAAGCGCGCTGGTCATTGCGACATGGACCATCCGCAACGACTCGAAAAACACATCCTCGGAGGCAAAACGCGAACTGACACCGCTGGTTGGAGCCGGCTCACCCTCCGGATCGAGGCCGGTCAACAACCTGTCCATCAGTGCTGGTCCGTCAGGGATGGATGATGCCGGGCCAGGACATGACCGCTCTCGCCCTGTCGAGCCCGCACGTTGGCACGCACGCGCAACGCCCGGACTTCTCGACTGACGAGGGCCTCCTGCAAGCTGAGAGCAGCCGGAACAACGTTCATGTTCATGACGTTAAGCCCGTTCATGGGCGGCGGAGGCGGAAACGGAACACCGTTGAGCCCCGCATTCTGCGGGGGTATGCCAGCATTTTGCTGAATGCCCGGGCCCTGCTGCTGGACATTCAGATGGCCACCACCTTGCACCACTTGGGCACGTACGGGTGCCGCGCCACCGGCATTTTCTGGAGGGGTCATGTTATTGCCCGTCGTCAGCCAGTTGTAGAACTGTTGTACGTAGGCCAAAACTCCATAGATCATCGTTGAGCCTCCAGGAAAATCCTTTTAGGACCGTCGAAAACACCTTGCCGGGCGGTTGTCCGTTAACGGGTGCGTTATCAATCAGACTGCCCGCTCTACCCCAGTGACCATGCGCAAGCCAAGCAGATGACTGGCTTAAACGCAAATAAGGGAGGATTTCTTTGTTTGTCGGCTCGTGCGCCAAATCCTGGGCTACGTGAAAAAACGGGTGTGAGGTAGGAATCCCTCAGGGACGGACCACGACTTTGAGTTCACATAATCGCCCCGTCTCATAATTGTGGTCTGGCTCACTGTTTTCCCGGGGATAAAAAGTGAGGGACGCAATTGCTGCAGCAGGGAATCTTCTTACGCCAACAAATGACATGCAAAGCTACAAGGCAGACACTCTGGCGTAGTAGACAGCCGGAGCGGGCCTGGAGCGGACTCAAGTACACACGAATCTGTCTTAAAAAAGCCCTAATCAATGTGACGAAAACGAAAAAGCCCCTGAAATGTTCAACCATTTCAGGGGCTTAGTCATACACAATAATGGCGGAGAGATAGGGATTTGAACCCTAGGTACTGTCGCCAGTACAACGGATTTCGAATCCGTCCCGTTCGGCCACTCCGGCATCTCTCCAGTGGCGCGCATCATACCAGCACATTCGCCGGAAGCGAACCCCCGAGCGAAATTTTTTCCGTGCTATCAGATGCTTGCGTCGATTACAGCGGCACACCAAGGCGACGGGCGACTTCTTCGTAGGCTTCGATGACATCACCGAGGCCCTGGCGGAAGCGGTCCTTGTCCATCTTCTTCTTGGTGTCCTTGTCCCACAGGCGGCAGCCGTCCGGGCTGAATTCGTCGCCCAGGACGATGGAGCCGTCGCTGAACACGCCGAATTCAAGCTTGAAGTCCACCAGCAGCAGGCCGGCGTCGTCGAACAGCTTGGTCAGCACTTCGTTGACCTTGAGGGACAGCTCCTTCATGCGGGCCAGTTGCTCGGCGGTGCCCCAACCGAATGCCACGACGTGGGATTCGTTGATGAACGGGTCGCCCTTGGCGTCGTCCTTCAGGAACAGCTCGAAGGTGTAAGGGTTGAGCTTCATGCCCTCTTCCACGCCCAGGCGCTTGACCAGGCTGCCGGCGGCGTAGTTACGCACGACGCATTCGACCGGGATCATGTCCAGCTTCTTGACCAGGCATTCGTTGTCGCCCAGCAGCTTGTCGAACTGGGTCGGCACACCGGCGGCTTCGAGCTTCTGCATGATGAAGGCATTGAACTTGTTGTTCACCATGCCTTTACGATCCAGCTGTTCGATGCGCTTGCCGTCGAACGCCGAGGTGTCGTTGCGAAACAGCAGGATCAAGCGGTCAGCGTCGTCGGTCTTGTAAACCGACTTGGCTTTGCCGCGGTAGAGTTCTTCACGTTTTTCCATGATGGGCTCCGCTTGCTAAGTAGTGGGCTAGGCGATATGTCGCCAGTCGAGCCCTGAATCTTGATCGGCCAATTGTAGCCAGTCCGGGTCGCACCCGAGGGTGTCGACAAAACATTGCCGGGCCAGCTGCGGCAGGTTGTTCTTGCTGCTCAGATGGGCCAGGACCAGGTGTTGCAGGCCTTGCCAGCCCAACTCGGCCACCAGGAACGCTGCCTGGTGGTTGTTCAAATGTCCGTGCTCCCCGCCTACCCGCTGCTTGAGAAAGTACGGGTAGTAACCACGGGCCAGCATGTCGCGGCAGTGGTTGGACTCGATCATCAATGCATCGAGGTCCCGGTAACTGTCCATGACCCTGTCGCAGTACGAACCCAGGTCGGTCAACAACCCGAAACGTCGCTCACCGTCGCTGAACACATACTGCGTCGGTTCCCGGGCATCGTGTGCCACGCTGACCACGCTGATATCCAGACTACCGATGCGCAGTTGCTCGCCACCGGCCACGAAACCGGCCGGCTCGATGGGTTTGCGCAGGCCTTCCAGTGTTCCACGGCTCAGGTACACCGGCAGATTGTAGCGCCGAGACAGCAAACCCACGCCATGCACATGGTCGGCATGTTCGTGGGTCACGAGTATCGCGCTCAGTTGCGCCGGGTGCACGCCCAGGCGCAACAGGCGCTTCTCGGTTTCCCGCAGGGAGAAACCACAATCGACCAGCACATACGTACCAGCGCTGGCTACCAGCGTGCCGTTCCCTTGGCTACCGCTGCCGAGAACGGCGAAACGCATCGGATCAGCCCAGGTTGTCCTGAATCACACTCAACACCTTGCGGGCCACATCGGCCGGCGCCACGGTGTTGATGTTCTTCTCGACGGTGACTTGGACGTTGTCGCCGACCTTGCTCAGGCGAACCTGATAACGCTCGGCGCGGGCTTCGATTTCTTCCTTGTCCGGCTTGCTACCGAACAGGCTACCGAAGAAGCCAGGCTTCTCGTCTTTCTTCTCGGCTTTCTCGGCCAGGTTGATGTAGTACAGGCCCAGGCTGCGGTTGATGTCTTCAACCCGCCACTCACCCTGCTCCAGCGCACGGCCAACGCTCGACCAGGCACGGTCCAGGTCGGAGCCGACGTTGAGCACCGGGTTGCCGCTGCCGTCTTCGCTCAGGCTGACGCGGCTCGGCGCATCGAACTCCTTGGACGCCAGCATCGAGACCGAACCGCCCTGCTCTGCGGTACGACTCATGCTGGCAAGCATGTCGTCCACCAGCGCAGCGTCGAGGCCGGTATTGACCGAACGGTTGGTGAAGGCCACGTCGGCGGTACTGCCGGCAGGTCGCTCGGCGCTGACCACATAGACTTCACTGGTGTTGCGCTGCACGCCCGGCTCGATACGCACTCGCACGCGGGTTTCGCTGTCGGCCGCGACACCGGCGGCGCTCAGGCGCTTGGCCATGGCGGCGGACAGTTCATCGGAACGCTGCCAGGTGGTGGTGAATTCGCCAGTTTGCGGGCGCTGTTCGTCCAGGCGGAAACCGTTGTCCTGGAAGAACTGGATCGCCACGGGCCAGACTTCGGCCGGTGGATGCTGGCCCATGACCCAGCTGGAATCGCCGCTCTTCTGCAGGGTGTAGTCGCTGGCGTCGGCCACGGCCGACAGCGGCTGTGGACGTGGGACGATGTACTCGCCCTTGACGCTGTCGTCGGCGACGTTGCGTGGAATCGGCAGCAGCGGATCCAGGCGCTTGGCGACGTTGACGTCTGGCGGCAGTTGCATCGGTGCAGTCTGTTGCGCTTGCAGGTAATCGCTACCCCGGTCGCGGAAATAACCTTCCGGCCCCCAGATCCATCCGCAGCCGCTGGTGCTGGAGATAATCAAGGCAAGTGCGGAAAGTCCGGCCATTCGCTTCATGCGTTGTACTTCCTCAATTAAACCAGGACGCCGGACTGGCGCATGGCCTGCCGCAGCGGTTCGTGATAAGGGGTGCTCAGCCAGGTCAGTGGCAGGCGGATGCCTTCGTGCATCAGGCCCATTTCAACCAAGGCCCACTTCACCGGGATCGGGTTGGCTTCGAGAAACAGGTTTTTGTGCAGCGGCATCAGTTTTTCGTTGAGTGCCCGCGCAGTCTCGGCGTCGCCCTTGAGCGCGGCCTCGCACAGGTCGGCCATTTCGCGCGGGGCAACGTTGGCCGTGACGGAGATGTTGCCCTTGCCGCCCAGCAGGATCAGCTCGACCGCGGTCGGATCATCGCCGGACAGCACGATGAAGTCCTTGCTCACGCCATCGAGGATGGCCTTGGCGCGCTTCATGTCGCCGGTGGCTTCCTTGATGCCGATGATGTTCGGCACGGTGGACAGGCGGATCACGGTCTCGGCCTGCATGTCGCAGGAGGTGCGGCCGGGAACGTTATAGAGGATCTGCGGGATGTCGACGGCTTCGGCAATGTGCTTGAAGTGCTGGTACAAGCCTTCCTGGGTCGGCTTGTTGTAGTACGGAACGACCAGCAGGCAGGCGTCGGCACCGGCTTCCTTGGCGTTGCGGGTCAGCTCGACGGCCTCGCGGGTCGAGTTGGCGCCGGTGCCGGCGATGACGGGGATGCGACCGTTGACCTGCTTGACCACGGCACGGATGACTTCGATGTGCTCATTGACGTCGAGGGTTGCCGACTCGCCGGTAGTACCGACGGCGACAATGGCATGGGTGCCGTTCTCAAGGTGGAAGTCCACGAGTTTGCTGAGGCTGGCCCAGTCAAGATGCCCTTGTGCATCCATGGGTGTGACCAGTGCCACCATACTGCCCGCAATCATGAAACCGCTCCTGCCGGAAAAAGAGAGCGGTAATGGTACTGGCGCCAAGATGCTTGTACAAGCGAACTACCATTCCCCTTGGCGATGGTTTTCGCTACCCTTCAGGCTTTGATCGGTACTGATAAGCTCATTCACCGGTTCCCAGCCTCCGTTTTCGTCGCCACAAGCCCCGATCCTGCGTTTGTCCTGATGCATTCCCGCCGTCCTCGGAATGCAGCGCAACCCCAGGCACAGGGCTTGAGTCGTTCGTTTATCCGGGCCTGACGCCGTGTCGAGCTGCAGAAGTACCGACCGCTCATCGCTTTAGGAATGCTGCATGTCCACCCCCACAGTCCGCGAACAATTCCTTGTTATCAGTGCCCTTGGCGCCAACCCCATGGAGCTGACTAACGTCCTGTGCCGCGCCAGCCATGAAAATCGCTGCGCCGTCGTAACCTCACGCCTGACCCGTCATGGCGAATGCAGTGCGCTCGTGCTCGAGATTTCCGGCAGCTGGGACGCCCTGGCTCGCCTGGAAGGCAGCCTGCCGGTGCTGGCCAAGAAGCATGCCTTCACCGTCAACGTGGTGCGTAGCGCCGCGCTGGAGAACCGTCCCCAGGCCCTGCCCTACGTGGCCTATGTGAGCTCGGCCTACCGTCCGGACATCATCAACGAGCTGTGCCAGTTCTTCATGGACCATCACGTCGAGCTGGAAAACCTGACCTGCGATACCTATCAGGCACCACAGACCGGCGGCACCATGCTCAATGCCACGTTCACCGTGACCCTGCCGGCCGGCACCCAGATCAGTTGGCTGCGCGATCAGTTCCTGGACTTCGCCGATGCGATGAACCTGGATGCCCTGATCGAACCGTGGCGCCCACAAAACCCAATGTAAGGAAGCGTTCATGGCCGTTGCCGTCGACCAGCCGGTTACCGATTTCCAGGCGCCCGCCACCAGCGGGCAGACCGTCAGCCTCGCCGCCCTCAAGGGCAAGCAGGTGGTGATCTACTTCTACCCCAAGGACAGCACCCCCGGCTGCACCACCGAGGGCCAGGGTTTTCGCGACCAGTACGCGCAGTTCCAGGCCGCCAACACCGAAGTGTTCGGAGTCTCCCGGGACAGCCTCAAGTCCCACGAGAACTTCAAGTGCAAACAGGAGTTCCCGTTCGAACTGATCAGCGACAAGGACGAAGCCGTCTGCCAGCTGTTCGACGTGATCAAGCTGAAAAAGCTTTATGGCAAGGAATACCTGGGCGTTGACCGCAGCACCTTCCTGATCGACAAGAACGGCGTGCTGCGCCAGGAATGGCGTGGCGTGAAAGTGCCGGGGCATGTGGATGCGGTGTTGGCGGCGGCCCAGTCCCTCAACAAAGGCTGAAATTTTTGCTGCCTGTACTGGCGCTATCGCGAGCAGGCTCGCTCCCACAGGGAATTGATTAACACCCTCAGTCCAATGTGGGAGCGAGCCTGCTCGCGATGAGGCCATCAGAATCAGCTATAGAAGCGGCGCCACAACCGGCTCCTTGCTCGGCCACGCATCCAGCACAGCCTTGAATAGCGTCGCCAGGGGAATCGCAAAGAACACCCCCCAGAACCCCCACAGCCCGCCAAACAGCAGCACCGCACAGATGATCGCCACTGGATGCAGGTTCACCGCCTCGGAGAACAGCAGCGGGACGAGCACGTTGCCATCCAGCGTCTGGATGATCCCGTAGACCGCCATCAGGTAGATGAACTGATCGCTCCAGCCCCACTGGAACAGCGCAATCAAGGCCACCGGCACGGTCACCACCACGGTGCCGACATAAGGCACCACCACCGAAATGCCCACCAGCAGCGCCAGCAGGGCAGCGTAATTGAGCCCCAGGGCGACGAAGCCGATATAAGTCACGCCGCCACAGATGAAAATCTCGATGACTTTGCCGCGGATGTAGTTGGCGATCTGCCGATTCATCTCCTGGGCCACCCGGGTAATCAGCGCCCGCTCGCGCGGCAGGTAGCCACGGACCCAACGCCCGATCATTTCCCGGTCCTTGAGGAAGAAGAACACCAGGATCGGTACCAGCACCAGGTAGATCATGATGTTGACCAGAAGCGGAAGGCTGGACAGCGAAAACGTCAGTGCCCATTGGCCGAACTTGCCAATCTCACCGCGCACCACTTCGATGGTCTGCAGCACCTGTTCATCGGACACCAGGTGCGGATAGCGCTCAGGCAACAGCAACAGCAGGGACTGCCATTTGGCGAGCATCCCTGGTAACTCGTTGAATAAAGTCACCAGTTGATGCCAGAGCAGCGGCACGATCACCACGACAAACACCACCAGCACACCCATGAACAGGGCGAACACCAGTCCAACCGCTGCCGTGCCGGGTAGCCGCAGACGCTCCAGCGTCGTGACCAACCCTTGCATCAGGTACGCCAGCACCATCCCCGCCAACACCGGCGCCAACATGCCACCCAGGGTGAGCACGGCGGTAAAGGCCAGGAACAGCAGCACCGCCAGGACCACAGCCTCTTCATCGGAGAAGTAGCGCTGAATCCAGTCGCGTAACACTTTGAACATTAAAAATCCTTAAGAGACGCTGTTGGTTTTTTCAAGCCTTTTTCAGCCAGTAACGGTAGACGCCGTTTTCGTCTTCTTCATGCAGCAGCGTATGACCGGCCAATCGGGCGAAGGTGCGAAAGTCACGCTGGGAGCCCGCATCCGTGGCAATTACCTTGAGCACACTGCCACTGGCCAGGCGATTGAGCTCCAGCTTGGCCTTGAGTAGCGGCAACGGACAGTTCAGGCCGCTGGCGTCCAGTTCGGCATCGTGGGCTACAGCATCAGTCATGGGTTCACTCCGCGGCAGGTCGTTGAGCGGCCTAGAATATCTGGTCCCGGGCCCGGTGTCCGGCTACAGTAAGGTCTTTGTCGACTAAGGCTTCGTGCATGACATTTCTGCGCCCCACCCTGCTGACGCTCGCTTGCCTGCTTGCCTCACCGGGCTTCGCCGACGACCTGCCGTCACTTGGCGACGCCAGTTCTGCCATCGTCTCGCCAGAACAGGAGCACCAACTGGGCCGCGCCTGGCTGGCCCTGCTGCGCAGCCAGGTTTCACAGCTCAACGATCCACAGCTCAAGGACTACGTCGAATCCAGCGTCTATAAGCTGGTGGAAACCAGCCAGGTCAACGACCGGCGCCTGGAATTCATCCTGATCAACAGCCCGCAACTCAACGCCTTCGCCGCACCTGGTGGAATCGTCGGGGTCAACGGCGGCTTGTTCCTCAATGCGCAGACCGAAGGCGAGTACGCCTCGGTCATGGCTCACGAACTCGCGCACTTGTCGCAACGCCACTTTGCCCGCGGTGTGGAAGCCCAGCAGCGCATGCAGGTGCCGATGATGGCCGCACTGCTGGCCGGCATCGTGATTGCCGCCGCCGGTGGCGGTGACGCCGGGATCGCGGCCATTGCCGGGACCCAGGCCGCCGCCATTCAAGAACAACGGCGCTTTTCCCGGCAGAACGAACAGGAAGCCGACCGTATCGGCATCCAGAACCTGGAGAAAGCCGGCTACGATCCGCGCTCCATGCCAACCATGTTCGAGCGCCTGATGCGTCAGTACCGGTTCGACGCCAGGCCGCCGGAATTCCTGCTGACTCACCCGGTGACCGAATCCCGGATCGCCGACACCCGCAACCGCGCCGAACAGGCCAAGCCGGGGGGCATCGAGGACAGTGTGCGTTATCAACTGATTCGCGCTCGGGTCCAACTGACCTATGAAGAAACCCCAGGCCTGGGCGCCAAGCGCTTCCGGGCACAGCTGGATGAGAACCCAAAGAACGACGTGGCGCGCTATGGCCTGGCGATCGCGCAGATCAAGGGCGGCCAGTTGAATGAAGCACGGGAGAATCTCAAGCCGTTGCTGGCCAAATCACCCAACGAGATCATCTACAACCTCGCCCAGGTGGACCTGGATATCACCAGCAACAAGCTGGCCGACGCTCAGGCCCGTGTCGACCGGATGCTGAGCCAATACCCGGGCAACTATCCGCTCAACCAGGTGCGCGTCGACCTGCTGCTCAAGCAGAACCGCCCCGCCGATGCCGAGAAAGCCCTGGAAACCCTGCTCAAGACCCGCCCGGACGATCCGGACGTCTGGTACATGGTGGCCGAGACCCGCGGGCTGTCAGGCAACATCATTGGCCTGCACCAGGCCCGTGCCGAGTACTTCGCCCTGGTGGGCGATTACCGTCAGGCCATCCAGCAACTGGACTTCGCCAAACGGCGAGCTGGCACCAACTTCCCCCTGTCTTCACGCATCGATGCCCGCCAGCGGGAACTCATGGAGCAGGAACGCATGGTCAAGGACATGATGGGCTGAGCACTGGCCAGGCAATAAAAAACCGCCTCTCTCGAGGCGGTTTTTTATGAGCCGCTAACCGGTCATTCGGCCAGCTTGAAGGTAATGAAGCTCGCACGCCCTTGACGCAGGACCCGCATCGAAACCGAACGATTCTTCGGCAACGCCTTGGCGATGTCGGTGAATTCCTTGGCGGAACCGATGGCTTGATTGTTCAGGTGCGT
The DNA here is from genome assembly GCF_013347965.1 of Pseudomonas bijieensis. NCBI lineage: Bacteria > Pseudomonadati > Pseudomonadota > Gammaproteobacteria > Pseudomonadales > Pseudomonadaceae > Pseudomonas > Pseudomonas bijieensis. The sequence continues at coordinate 2,595,123 of NZ_CP048810.1, forward strand.
GATGATGTCGCCCGGCTGAAGGCCGATCATCGCGGCAGGACCATCCTGTACCTCCTTGATCACCACGCCGCCCTGCAATTCCAGGGTACGTTTCTGCTCTTCGGTCAGTTCGGCCACCGCAACACCCAGACGGTTGCTGCTACGCTCGACGCCAGACTTGGGCAGCGAATCCAGCTCCTTGCCTTCTTCAGGAATGGCCCCAACGGTCAATTCGACGTTCTTGCGCTTGCCTTCGCGAATCACTTCCAGATTGGCCTTGGCACCAGCCTTGAGGGCACCCACCAAGTGCGGCAGGTCAGCGGACATGACGATCGGTTGACCGTTCATGCTCAGGATCACGTCACCCACTTGCAGACCGCCCTTGGCAGCCGGGCCACCTTCCTGGATCTGCGCCACCAGTGCACCGGCGGGTTTCTCCAACCCGAACGATTCGGCCAGGTCCTTGTTCACTTCCTGGATCACCACGCCCAACCAGCCACGGCTGACCTTGCCTTCGCTTTTCAGTTGGTTGGAGACATCCATGGCAACGTCGATCGGAATCGCGAAGGACACCCCCATGAAGCCGCCCGAGCGGGTATAGATCTGGGAGTTGATGCCGACCACTTCACCCGCAAGGTTGAACAGCGGGCCACCGGAGTTACCCGGGTTGATCGGTACGTCGGTCTGGATGAACGGCACGTAGTTTTCGTTCGGCAGGCTGCGACCGATGGCGCTGACAATCCCCTGGGTCACGGTGTGGTCGAAGCCGAACGGCGAACCGATGGCCACGACCCATTGGCCAGCTTTCAGGTCCTGGGATTTGCCCAGCTTGAGCACTGGCAGGTCCTTGCCCTCGATTTTCAACAGCGCCACGTCGGAACGTGGATCGGTACCGATCAGCTTGGCCTTGAGTTCGCTGCGATCAGCCAGGCGTACCAGAATTTCGTCGGCATCGGCGATCACGTGGTTATTGGTCAGGATGTAGCCGTCAGGCGAAATGATGAAACCCGAACCCAGGGATTGCGCTTCACGCTGGCGACCACCGCCAGGGGAACGTGGCTGTTGCGGCATTCCGCGCTCGAAGAACTCCCGCAGCATCGGCGGCAAGCCTTCCAGGTCCGGCATCTGCTGGTCCGATACACGACGGTCCGGCAGTTTCTGGGTGGTGCTGATGTTCACCACGGCGGGCGACGCCTGCTCGACCAGTTGCGTGAAATCGGGCAATTCGACCGCCACGGCAGGAACGGCCTGGCCGAGCACAAGCACGGTGGCAAAAATGGAGAGATAGGTTTTCAAGCGTGGTATCGACATACGGCTCCCGTTACGACGAGCATGGTTAAGCGATATGGAGCAAGGAATACCGGGAAAAGATACGCCAGTATTTTTGTTCCGGGAACAGACAAGGCCAGGGCCGAGCGGCTCTGACCTATAGAAAAAAAGCTGGTTTTTTGCAAATGAAAATGCTGACAGGAAGTTTCGGCATTTCGATCAAGCCCTGGCATCATCAGCCTCTCGCGCAATCGAACCACCCGTGCAGACAGCAGGCTATTGGGTCGCCGTGACGTCGGAACGCATGGAAAGCGCGATCCGTTCCGCCGTACCGATAGGAATCTCACCGACCACCGTGACCATCATTTCGCCCTGGGGCGTCGTGAGCCTACGGGAGACGGCAGCCGTCGGGCCGAGTTGAGTACGGGTATCGGTGGCGTTGGCACCGTTCAACGGCTCCAGGAACACCGAAAAGCGCGCCAGGCCATCATCGTACATCAAGCTGTTGACCTGGATCTGGGTGTCCGGGTCCTTGCGCGCAGCACTGCTAATCAGTTCAAAGCCAGGCGGAAGCCAGTCAGAGTGCCAGGCGGTTTTCACCGCGACGGCCTTGCCCGGATCCTGCGCGACAGCCTTGCATTCGGCGCTGACTTGCAGATCACCGTCTGTCGGCGCCCCGACGCTCAAGCGGGTGAACTGGAAACGCTCGAGCAACTGGCCCTTGTCATTGAGCAACAGGGACTTGAGCGGCAGGCCGGTCTCTTTGTCCAGGTGCAGTTCGAAGCCATAGCGATGCTGATCCTTGGGCGTCAACGCCACAATGACCGCTTGACGCCCAGCCACGCGCGACTTGCCAATGACGGCAAGGTCATACCAATTCTTGAGTTTCTGCGGATCAAGCGTACGTGAGGAGCCGTCAGGTGTATTGCCCAGCCCCGCGATCAAGGAGCCGCTGACGCATTGAGTATGCCCATCAATGCGCAGGACTTCCTGTGCCGAGCCGTCGAGCTGGAGTAACCGCTCGCGGACTTTGCCATCCTGGACTCGATGCCAGATGTTATGGGTAGAGAAACTACCGTTGCGCTCGTAAACGAAAGTGCCCTGGAAGCTCTGCTGTTGCTCGGCTTGACTCAGGCGGTTCAACCAATCCTGTGCCTCATCGGCATAGGCTGGAATCGCACACCAGCCACCAAGCAGAAGCGTGAATAGAGGTATGGCGCGCAATGGTTTTCCTTATTAACGGTTTTCCAGGCTGGCGGCACGGGCATAAGGCAGTGCGCTTTCAGTACCTTTCAGGGCAGCTTGCTGAGCATGCTGACGCAGGTAGTTGGGCAGACGCTGATCATGCCAGCCAGGTTGGCCTTGCAGAACACCATTGACCATCGGGCCTGCGGTTTCCGAGCTCTCGCTGTAACCGGCCAGTACCGCTGGGCCCTTGACCTGTGGAGCAGCCAGGCTTGGCTGGTTGGATTGCTGCGCCATTTGCACGCCGGCAATCTCATCCTGGTTGTACAGGCGCACACCGGCCAGCACGGCCACGGTGACCGAAGCGGCTACCGCCAGGCGACCCAGGCTGCGCCATGGTCCGCGAGAAGCTTTTGCCGGTACGGCTTCGTCAGCCAAGGCAGCAGAAACGGCCGCAGCGATGTCCAGGCGTGGAAGCAACAAGTCCTTGTGCATCACCGCCCGGGCGATCTGGTAACGAGCCCAGGTCTCACGGGTTTCAACATCGTCGAAGGCATTCAATACCCGACGCAATTCCAGTTCGTCCGCTTCGTTATCCATCACTGCGGACAGCGATTCCTGCAGGGCTTCACGACTCATGGCGTTCCTCTCTTGGCTGTCGCCGCTGTCTCTAGTTTTCCTGCAACAAAGGTTGCAGGGCTTTATCAATGGCCTCCCGGGCGCGGAAGATCCGGGAGCGCACGGTGCCTACAGGACATTGCATGACGCTCGCAATGTCTTCGTAACTCAGACCGTCGAACTCACGTAAAGTTAAAGCCGTACGCAAATCTTCGGGCAATTGCTGGATGGTTCGATGGACAGTGCCTTCGATCTCATCCCGCAGCAACGCACGTTCCGGTGATTCGAGATCCTTGAGGCCATGATCGCCATCATAGAACTCGGCATCCTCAGAACTTACATCGCTATCCGGCGGCCGGCGGCCGCGTGAAACCAGATAGTTTTTCGCCGTGTTGATGGCGATGCGGTAAAGCCACGTGTAAAACGCGCTGTCCCCGCGAAAATTACCAAGTGCACGGTAGGCCTTGATGAAGGCTTCCTGAGCAACATCCTGCGCTTCATGGGTGTCGTGCACGAAACGCACGATCAACCCGAGAATTTTGTGCTGGTATTTCAGCACTAGCAGATCGAAAGCTCGCTTGTCGCCGCGTTGAACGCGCTCGACCAGCTGCTGATCCTCTTCCTGGGTTAGCATGAACACTCCTCGATAAGCTCGAAGGAGGCTTGCATTACTAATTGACCGGGCTTGCAAACATAGACTCGGGCTTTTCGCAAAAGTTCTCCCCCTTCCAAGCAAGTTTCCGGCGCGCTCTGATCTCGGCACGCACGAAAAACGCAGCAGGAGATTCCCCGGCTGCGCGAATAATCTGTCACCGGGTCTGCTGGCAGAGACCCCAATCGAAATCTTGCACCAACCCGACGCTGCTCCCTTTTGCAGACAACCGTCTATTGAACGTAGGCGCTTGGCAAAAGTTCCCACTATTTATAGCGTTGTGCACTGAATATCAGGCAACCGTGACGAGATAAACAGCGTTCTGTCCTCGAAACGGCGGCCTTATCGCCCTTTCACCAAAACCGGCGATCCGACGAAGCGTGCCACTTTTCTGTCACGCTGGTTTCACATTGCCATGTACGCCCGGCTATTGTGCCGATCCCCCCCTCTATATACTAGTGGGCTGCGTGGCTGCCTGACCCGTTGAAGCGGTGTCTTGCGCCAACCCCGACCCGGGTCGCCTTGAGCGGAAACCATTCGAATGAGCCAACAGTTTCAACACGATGTTCTGGTAATCGGCAGCGGAGCCGCCGGATTGAGCCTTGCCCTGACTTTGCCTGCACATTTGCGCATTGCAGTACTGAGCAAGGGCGACCTGGCCAACGGTTCGACCTTCTGGGCCCAGGGCGGCGTCGCAGCCGTGCTGGACGATACCGACACCATTGAATCCCATGTCGAGGATACCCTCAACGCCGGCGGCGGCCTCTGCAATCGGCAAGCGGTGCGTTTCACCGTGGAACACAGCAGGGAAGCCATCCAGTGGCTGATCGACCAGGGTGTACCGTTTACCCGTGACGAACAATCGGGCACCGAAGACGGCGGCTTCGAGTTCCACCTCACGCGCGAAGGCGGTCATAGCCACCGGCGCATCATTCACGCGGCTGATGCTACCGGCGCGGCGATCTTCAAGACCCTGCTGGCCAAGGCTCGGCAACGGCCGAACATCGAATTGCTGGAGCAGCGCGTCGCGATCGACCTGATCACTGAAAAACGCCTGGGCCTGGACGGTGATCGCTGCCTGGGCGCCTACGTGCTCAATCGCGGCACCGGTGAAGTCGACACCTACGGCGCGCGCTTCGTCATCCTGGCGTCCGGTGGCGCGGCGAAAGTCTACCTTTATACCAGCAACCCCGACGGTGCCTGCGGCGATGGCATCGCCATGGCCTGGCGTTCGGGTTGCCGAGTGGCGAACCTGGAGTTCAACCAGTTCCACCCCACCTGCCTCTATCACCCGCTGGCCAAGAGTTTCCTGGTGACCGAGGCCCTGCGTGGCGAAGGCGCACACTTGAAGCTTCCCAACGGCGAACGCTTCATGCAGCGCTTCGATCCGCGCGCCGAACTGGCGCCAAGGGACATCGTCGCCCGAGCCATCGACCATGAAATGAAGCGCCTGGGCATCGATTGCGTTTACCTGGACATCAGCCACAAGCCCGAAGCGTTCATCAAGAGCCACTTCCCGACGGTGTACGAGCGCTGCCTGGAATTTTCCATCGATATCACCAAGCAACCGATCCCGGTGGTGCCGGCGGCGCATTACACCTGCGGTGGCGTGATGGTCGATCAGCGGGGGCGTACCGATGTGCCAGGCCTGTACGCCATCGGCGAAACCAGCTTCACCGGCCTGCACGGCGCCAACCGCATGGCCAGCAACTCACTGCTGGAGTGCTTCGTCTATGCCCGCTCGGCGGCGGCAGACATCCTGGAACAATTACCGCAGGTCGTCATTCCGGCCGCCCTGCCCTCATGGGACGCCAGCCAGGTCACCGACTCGGACGAAGACGTGATCATCGCCCACAACTGGGACGAACTGCGGCGTTTCATGTGGGACTATGTTGGCATCGTGCGCACCAACAAGCGCCTGCAACGGGCGCAGCACCGGGTGCGCTTGCTGCTGGATGAGATCGATGAGTTCTACAGCAACTATAAAGTCAGCCGCGACCTCATCGAACTGCGCAACCTGGCCCAGGTGGCTGAACTGATGATTCGCTCGGCCATGGAACGCAAGGAAAGCCGGGGGCTGCATTACACCCTCGACTACCCGAGCCTGCTGCCCGAGGCACGGGACACTATCCTGGTACCGCCCACCTACGCCGACTGAACCTGAGCCGCACGCGCAGGCGCCGATGGATATCCGGTGCCAGCGCGTCGCGCGGTACGCACAACGACCGGACCCGCCGTTCACCCTGCAAGCGAAAACGCAGCACGATGATCATCGGCAGCGCCAAGCTATCGGGGCGCAGCTGCACCGCCCGCCACCCATCGGCCCGACTCCAGAGCTGCCAGCCAGCGGCATTACGACGCAACCCGCAAAAGGCCCGGCGATGGGTCAGCAACAAATGTCGGGGAATCACCCAGGCGCCATGGGCCAGGCACAATACAACGCCAAGCGCTGCGAACCCGGACGGGACAGACAACAGGAACAACGACCCCAGGGCGAACACCTGGGCCAGCAGATAGGCCGCCAGCAGTTGCCCGGAGGCCTGCCAGCGGCATTCGAAGCGATTACTTGGGCTGGACACGGTCCAGAATCATCCGGACCATGCGCTGCAACTCTGGGTCTTCGGATTCGCTGCGCTCCATGAACCAGCCGAACATGTCCTGATCCTCGCATTCGAGCAGGCGGACATAGCAGGCACGATCCACTTCATTGAGATGGGGATAAACCTCTTTCACGAACGGCACCAGCAACACATCCAGTTCCAGCATGCCGCGGCGGCTGTGCCAGTAGAGGCGATTGAGTTCAACATCTTCGACCATGGAGCGCTCCTCAAATAGTGCGCAAGTATACAGGCCCCGCGGCACTGGAACAGACGGCTTTGGTCGGGCACCACCGATCCTTTGTGAACTACCCATTTCAAGGGCGTCCCCTTATGATGTCTACCAGACTTTTTACCCTGCGATGACCCATGGCTGATTCCGCTTTTTTCTGCACCCTGTCCCACGAAGGCGTTCTCGCGGTCCGCGGCGTGGACGCCGGCAAATTCCTGCAAGGCCAATTGACCTGCAACCTCGACTACCTGAGCGACAGCCGGGCCAGCCTCGGTGCCCGCTGCACCCAGAAAGGCCGGATGCAATCGAGCTTCCGCATCCTGCTCGAAGGTGACGGCGTGTTGATGGCCATGGCCAGCGAATTGCTCGAACCGCAACTGGCCGACCTGAAAAAATATGCCGTGTTCTCCAAATCCAAGCTCACCGACGAAAGTGCAGCCTGGGTTCGCTTCGGCCTGGAAAACGCCGACAAGATGCTGGCTGGCGTGGGCCTCGAACTGCCGAGCGAGACCGACAGCGTGGCACGCCACGAATCCTTGATCGCCATCCGCGTCTCTCCCGGCCGCACCGAACTATGGGCGCCCGCCGAACAGGCACAGACGCTGCAAACCCGCCTGCGGGCAGAACTGACCGAGGCAGACCTGAACCAGTGGCTACTGGGGCAAATCCGTGCCGGGATCGGCCAGGTCATGCCGGCCACCCGTGAACTGTTCATCCCACAGATGCTCAACCTGCAAGCCGTCGGTGGCGTCAGTTTCAAGAAAGGTTGCTACACCGGCCAGGAAATCGTCGCCCGCATGCAATACCTGGGCAAGCTCAAGCGGCGCCTGTATCGCCTGCAACTGGACGCCAGCCAATTGCCAGAACCCGGGACCGCGCTATTCTCCCCCACGCACGGCAGCTCCATCGGCGAAGTGGTGATTGCCGCCCGCGGCGAGGGAAACATTGAACTGCTGGCGGTATTACAGGCCGAAGCAGCAGAAGACGACAATTTGCACCTCGGCACCTTGGAAGGCCCACGCCTTCAAATGTTGGACCTGCCTTACGAACTGGACCGCGACCGCGAAATCCAGCGCTGATCGCAGCATTTGCCGCAATACCCTAGAGAACCGAAATGAGCGATTTGGCGGATAAGGTCCAACGGGATTTGGTGCAGGCCATCGATAACGATGACTTGGTTCTGCCAACATTACCGGAAGTGGCCCTGCAGATTCGCCGGGCCGCCGAAGACCCGGAAATCAGCGTCAGCAACCTGAGCAAAGTGATCGGTCGCGATACAGCTCTCTCGGCACGCCTGATAAAAGTGGTCAACAGTCCACTGCTACGCGCGACCCAGGAAGTCACGGACCTGCACACGGCCATCACTCGACTGGGCGTCAACTACAGCAGCAACCTGGCCATCGGCCTGGTCATGGAGCAGATTTTCCACGCCCGCTCCGAAGTGGTGGAACTGAAGATGCGCGAAGTTTGGCGCAGGAGCCTGCAGATCGCGGGCGTCAGCTATGCCCTGTGTCGCGGTTATACCCAACTCAAGCCCGATCAGGCCGCTTTGGGTGGGCTGGTGCACCAGATCGGCGTGCTGCCGATCCTGACGTATGCCCAAGACAACAATGAATTGCTGTCGGACCCGGTCAGCCTCAACCACGTCATCGAGACGATTCACCCGGTGCTGGGAGACAAACTCCTCAGTGTCTGGGAGTTTCCGGAACGGTTGGTGAAGCTGCCGGGGCTGTATCTGGACTTCACCCGGGACTCGAAGCACATCGATTACGTCGACCTCGTGCAGGTCGCTGCGCTGTATTGCTACAAGGACACCGACCATCCCCTCAGCGATGTCGATCTGTTCTCCGTCCCGGCTTTCAGGAAGCTGGGTATCGACCTGGACAACAAGGCTCGCTGCGCGGATATCGAAGAAGCGCGGTCGATGTTCTATTAGGTAGCCCAGACTGACGGTCAATGAAATTGAGCCAGCCACGGAATCGAGTTGGCTCCGGCTCAGTCTGAGCCAGGGATGAAACTGACTCGCACCTTCAAGCCACGCTCTTGTCCGTCATGCAGGGTGATCTGCGCCAAGTGCGCGCGGCAGATTTCGCCGACGATCGCCAACCCCAGCCCGGAACCGGCCACTTGCTGGTTACGTCGATAGAAGCGCTCGAACACCCGGTCCCGCTCATGCAGCGGAATACCAGGCCCATCGTCTTCGACTTCCAGCACCGCCGGTGCGGTGACCCGCAAGATCACGTTGCCGCCGGAGGGGGTGTGGGCCAGGGCGTTGTCCACCAGGTTGCTCAGCAACTCATTCAGCAGGGTCGGCTCGCCTCGCAGCCATACCGGCTCATCGGCTTCCAGGGCCAGTGCCACGCCCCGGGCATGGGCCAGCGGGGCCATGGCCATGCCCAATTCCCGGGCCAGTTGGCTCAGGTCAAGCAACTGCGCGCCGCCTTCGGCAATGGCCCGGGCGCCGTTTTCCACGCGAGCCAGGGAAAGCAATTGGTTGGCCAGATGGGTCAGCCGGTCGGTGCCTTGGGCGGCCGTTTCCAGGGTCTCGCGCCAAGTTGCCGGTTCGCTGGCACGCAAGCCCAGCTCAAGACGCGCCTTGAGCGCGGCCAAGGGCGTGCGCAGCTCATGGGCGGCATCGGCGATGAACTGTGCCTGCCGCTCGAATTGCCCGCGCAGACGCTCGGTGAAATGGTTGAGCGCCCTCACCAGCGGCCATAACTCGTGCTGCACCTCCACCAGCGGCAACGGCCGCAAATCGTCCGGCTGGCGCTCCTCCACCGCCGTGCGCAAACGCTCCAGAGGGCGCAACGCTGCACTGACCGCGAACCACACCAACAGCAGCGCGCCCACGGCCAGCATGCCCAAGCGCAACAGCGTGTCGGCCATCAGGCTGCGAGCCATGCTGACCCGGGCCTCTTCAGTCTCCGCCACGCGAATTTCCGCCATGCCGTTCATGTTCGGCTCGCTCACCGCCTTGAGCAGGCTCACCACCCGCACGGTCTGCCCCTGGTATTGGGCGTTATAGAAGCGCGCCAGGGCTGGGTAATCGTCCGTGCGGGGCGTTCCGGGTGGCGGACCGGGGAGGTTTTCGTAGCCGGAAATCAACTTCTTGTCGATGTCATTGACCTGGTAATAAATGCGCCCGGCGCTGTCGTAGGCGAAGGTATCCAGGGCCACGTAGGGCACGTCCGCGCTGAGGCTGCCATCGCGCTGGGAAAGGCCCGCGGCGATGGTCCGGGCCGAGGCCAGCAGGGTCCGGTCATAGGCGGTGTCCGCTGCTTCGCGACCGTTCCAGTAGGCGCTCAAGCCGCTGGCGAGCATCAGCACCACCAGCAGCAATGCCAGGTTCCATAGCAGCCGCCAGCGCAGGCTGTCGGGCTTATGCATTGCGGTTTTCCAGCAGGTAGCCCAGGCCGCGGAACGTCACGATCGCCACCGCATGACCATCGAGTTTCTTGCGCAAGCGATGCACGTAGATTTCGATGGCGTCGGGGCTGGCCTCTTCGTCCAGGCCGAACACCTGGGCCGCCAGTTGCTCCTTGCTCATCACCCGTCCTGGCCGGGCGATCAACGCCTCCAGCACGGCTTGCTCGCGAGACGTCAGGGTCAACAATTCATCGTCGAGGGTGAAGCGGCGAGTGTCCAGGTCATAGATCAGCCCACCACAGCGCTGCTGGCGTTCGCCGCCCAGTACGCTGCGGCGCAACAGTGCCTTGACCCGGGCCTCCAGCTCAGTGAGTTCGAAGGGCTTGGCCAGGTAATCGTCGGCGCCGAGGTTCAGGCCATGGACGCGGTCCTTGACGTCGCTGCGGGCGGTCAACATTAGCACCGGCAAGGTCTTGCCGCGGGCGCGCAGACGCGCCAGCACCTCGAAACCGTCCATGCGTGGCAGCCCGACATCAAGGACCGCCACGGCGTACTCCTCGCTGCTCAGAGCCAGGTCGGCCGCGACGCCGTCGTGCAGCACGTCCACGGTCAAACCGGTGCTCTTGAGCGCCTGGGCAACGCTTTCGGCGAGCTGCAGATGGTCTTCGACGAGCAGAACACGCATGGGTTATTCCTCGATTCAGGGATGGCCGGCGCCATTCTTTGGCGCGGAGTTTACAGCCGCATCCGCCGCTGTGAAGCCAAAAAACACGCTGAAAGCTTTTGAAAGGTTAGCGAAAGGTTGAGCCATTAGAGTCCCTTTACGGATAGTTTCGACTGCCCGCCGCGACGCCAGCTCGCGAATGAAAAATGCCACGAAGCGTTTTCGTCCTAATAAGAAAAATAAAAGCGGAGTATTCACCATGCTGTCCATGCAGCTCCAGGCCCCAGTGCCTGCTCGCCCTTCTCGCTTGAACCAGACCACCTTGCATTCAGTCCCGGTAACGACCTGTGCACCCTATCAGCGATGACCTGGGCGGGGATTCGTCCACGACACATTTTCACCACACACAACAACAATTCCTGTGGAGACAACAATGAACCTATCACTGCGTAAAGTAGCCCTGGCCGCCGGATGCCTGATGTTCGCCGGGCAGTTGCTCGCCGCTGATCCATCCAAAGAACCCAAGCGCCCCGAGTGCATCGCCCCGGCCTCCCCCGGCGGCGGTTTCGACCTGACGTGCAAGCTGGCACAAAGCGCGCTGGTCAACCAGAAGCTGCTGACCAAGCCAATGCGCGTCACCTACATGCCCGGCGGTGTCGGCGCGGTGGCCTACAACGCAGTGGTTGCCCAACGCCCGGCCGACGCTGGCACGCTGGTGGCCTGGTCCAGTGGTTCGCTGTTGAACCTGGCCCAGGGCAAGTTCGGTCGTTTCGATGAAAGCGCGGTGCGCTGGCTGGCCGCCGTGGGCACCAGCTATGGCGCCATCGCCGTGAAGAGCGATTCGCCCTACAAGACCCTCGACGATCTGGTACAGGCCCTGAAGAAGGATCCTGGCTCGGTGGTGATCGGCTCCGGCGGCACCGTGGGTAGCCAGGACTGGATGCAGACCGCCCTCATCGCCAAGGCCGCCGGCATCAACCCTCGCGACCTGCGCTACGTGGCCCTCGAAGGCGGCGGCGAAATCGCCACCGCGCTGCTCGGTGGGCACATCCAGGTGGGCAGTACGGATATTTCCGACTCCATGCCGCACATCCAGAGCGGCGACATGCGCCTGCTCGCCGTGTTTGCCGAGAAACGCATCGACGAGCCGGAAATGAAAGACATTCCGACCGCCAAGGAACAAGGCTACGACATCGTCTGGCCGGTGGTCCGCGGCTTCTACCTGGGGCCAAAGGTCAGCGACGAAGACTATGCCTGGTGGAAAGACGCTTTCGACAAACTGCTCGCTTCCGAGGAGTTCGCCAAGCTGCGTGACCAGCGCGAGCTGTTCCCGTTTGCCATGACCGGTCCGGAACTGGACACCTACGTGAAGAAGCAAGTGGCTGATTACAAGGTACTGGCCAAAGAGTTCGGCCTGATCCAGTAACCGTCTCTGTTCTCGCGGCGGCGCTGGCAGTGCCGGCGCCGCCCAGGAGTTAGTCATGCTCACCATCCAACGTATTTTTGCCGCGGTGCTGCTACTGGTCTGTATCGGCCTGGCACTGATGGCCTGGCCCTATCAGGCTGCTTTTTCCTATGAACCGGTCGGTCCGCGTGCATTCCCCTTGCTGATCCTGGGACTGATGGGCCTGGCGCTGCTGTACATGCTGTTTCGTCCTACGCCCATCGTGCACAGCGACGAAGAACCTCAGCTGGACCGCGCAACGTTGCAGAAAATCGCCATCTGCATAGGGTTGCTGCTGGTATTTGCCGGCACCTTCGAACCCCTGGGCTTCATCCTCGCCGGCACCTTGATCGGCGTGCCAATGGCGCGCCTGTATGGCGGCCGCTGGGTACCCAGCATCGTGGTCAGCACCCTGATGGCCATCAGTCTTTACCTGCTGTTCGACAAAGTGATGGACGTGCCACTGCCCCTTGGCCTGCTCGATATCCTGGAGAATTGATATGGATACCCTCAGTTATCTCAGCCAGGGATTTGGCGTTGCACTGACCCCCTACAACCTCTTCACTGCGCTGTGCGGCACCCTGATCGGCACCGTCGTCGGCCTGCTCCCGGGCCTGGGGCCGATCAACGGCGTGGCGCTGCTGATTCCGATTGCGTTCGCCTTGGGCCTTCCGCCGGAATCGGCGCTGATCCTGCTGGCAGCGGTATACCTGGGTTGCGAGTACGGTGGGCGCATCAGCTCGATTCTGCTCAATATTCCGGGCGAAGCCTCCACCGTAATGACTGCCCTTGATGGCTACCCCATGGCCCGTCAGGGTCTGGCCGGGGTGGCATTGTCTCTGTCGGCATGGAGCTCGTTCATCGGTGCGTTCATCGCCACCTGCGGCATGGTGCTATTCGCCCCGATCCTGGCCAAATGGGCGGTTGCCTTTGGGCCGGCGGAGTATTTCGGACTGATGGTGTTCGCCATTGTCTGCCTCGGTGGCATGGCCGGCGATCGTCCGCTCAAGACGTTCATCGCGGCACTGATCGGGCTCTTCCTTTCGGCCGTCGGGATCGACGCCAACAGTGGCGTGTACCGTTTTACCGGCGACAACGTCCATCTGGCCGACGGTATTCAATTCGTCGTACTGGTGCTGGGTCTGTTTTCTGTCAGCGAGATCCTGTTGCTGCTGGAAAAAACCCACCGTGGCCAGGAAGCAGTGAAGGCCACCGGGCGGATGATGTTCAACTTCAAGGAAGCGGCATCGGTGTTCGCGGTGAACCTGCGTTGCGGTGTGCTCGGTTTCTTCATGGGCGTGTTGCCAGGCGCCGGCGCGACGTTGGCCAGTGCCGTGGCCTACATGACTGAAAAACGTATTGCGGGTGCCAGTGGCACATTCGGCCAGGGTGACAAGCGTGGCCTCGCCGCCCCGGAAACCGCCATCGGCGGTGAAGCTTGCGGCGCGCTCGTGCCGATGCTGACCCTCGGCGTTCCCGGCTCGGGCACCACGGCGGTGATGATCGGCGCCCTGTCGCTGTACAACATCACGCCGGGGCCGTTGCTGTTCCAGCAACAGCCAGACATCGTCTGGGGCCTGATCGCGTCGTTGTTCATCGCCAACATCATGCTGGTGATCCTCAACATCCCGATGATCCGTATTTTCACCCGCATCCTGTCGGTGCCGAACTGGGCGCTGGTGCCGTTCATTGCGATCATTACCGGCATTGGTGTATTCGCGGTCCACGCCACCACATTCGACCTGTTCCTGATGGTCGGCATCGGTATCTTCGGTTATATCCTGCGCAAGCTGGACTTCCCGCTGTCGCCGATCCTGCTGGGCTTCATCCTCGGAGGCCTGATGGAGCAGAATCTGCGTCGTGCGCTGTCGATCTCCAACGGTGCGCTGGACATCCTCTGGTCGAGCCCCATCACCTTGGGCTGCTGGGCACTGACGGCGGTCATGCTGGTGCTGCCACTGTTGCGGATCTGGCGTCGCCGCGCCGCACAACGTCGCGCCCTGGCCAATGTCTGAAGCAACTTTCAGACAATGGTGGGGAACACCGCTGGTCGGCCTGGCCGGCGGTTACCTGGCCAGCCTGATCGGCTGGCCCTTGCCCTGGATGGTCGGCTCGTTGCTGGCGATCATCCTGGTGCGCTGTCTCACGCCGTGGCAGTTGATGGAAATCCCCGGCGGCCGTAAATGCGGCCAATGGGTGGTGGGCATCGGCATCGGCCTGCACTTCACCCCGCTGGTGATGGAGCAGGTGCTGGGCCACTTCGGCCTGATCTTCTTCGGCGCGCTGATCACCAGCGTGTCCAGCGTGGTAAGTGTCTGGCTGATGCGTCGCACCGGCGAGGACCGCGCCACCGCGTTTTTCTCGAGCATGCCGGGCGGTTCCGGCGAAATGGTCAACCTCGGTGCCCGCAACGGCGCGGATCTCAGCCGTGTCGCGGCGGGCCAGAGCCTGAGGGTGCTGGTGGTGGTGCTGTGCGTGCCGGCGGCCTTCAAGTATCTGTTGGGCGAAGGCGAGCCGGTGCAACACGCCACGACGGTGGACTGGCTGTGGCTGGCGATCCTGTTCCCGGCGGGCGCTCTGCTCGCCTGGGTCTGGGAGCGCTTGCGCCAACCCAATCCCTGGTTGTTCGGGCCGTTGCTGGTGAGTGCGGCGGTCAGCATCGGTTGGGACCTGCACATTGGCCTGCCCAATGGCGCCAGCCAGGTCGGCCAGTGGCTGATCGGCAGCGGCCTGGGCTGTCATTTCAACCGGCAGTTCTTTCGTCGGGCACCATCGTTCATGGGGCGCACCCTGGTCGGCACGGTATTGACGATGCTGATCGCCACCCTGGCGGCCTTGGGCCTGAGTACCCTGACCCATCTGGACCTGCGCTCGCTGACACTGGGCATGATGCCCGGCGGCATTGCGGAAATGAGCCTGACAGCGGAGACGCTGCAACTGTCGGTGCCATTGGTGACGGCGTTGCAGGTGATGCGATTGCTGTTCGTGCTGTTTCTGGCGGAGCCGTTGTTCAGGTATTGGATGCGCAGGCCGGGTTCGGATCTATAGACCGAGTCGCCATCATCGCGAGCAGGCTCGCTCCCACAGGGATATGTGTTGCCTGTGGGAGCGAGCCTGCTCGCGATGAGGCCTTCATTGCCAACCGTTCAAACCGGTGGCAACCGCCAGTCGATCGGCTTCTCACCCTGCTGCTGGAGAAATTTGTTGGTCCGGCTGAAATGCCCACAGCCGATGAAGCCTCGGTGGGCCGACAGCGGCGACGGGTGGACCGAGGTCAACACCAGATGCTTGGTCGCATCGATCAACTTCTGCTTGCTCTGGGCATGGGCACCCCACAACAGGAACACCAAGTGCGGCTGGTGTTCGCTGACGACTTCAATGATCCTGTCGGTAAAGTGCTGCCAACCTTTTTTGGCGTGGGCGTTGGCATTGGCGCGCTCCACGGTCAGGGTCGTGTTGAGCAGCAACACGCCCTGGTCGGCCCAGCTTTGCAGGTAGCCGTGATTCGGAATGTCGATGTTCAGATCGCGCTTCAATTCCTTGTAGATGTTCACCAGCGACGGCGGAGTCGGCACGCCCGGTTGCACCGAGAAGCACAAACCGTGGGCCTGGCCCGGGCCGTGGTACGGGTCCTGGCCGAGAATCACCACCTTGACCTTATCCAGCGGCGTGGAATTGAGGGCATTGAAAATCAACGATGCCGGTGGATAAATCTCCTTGCCGGCGGCGTATTCCCGACGCAGGAATTCGCGCAACTCTGCCATGTAGGGCTGGTCGAACTCGGCACGCAGTGCCTGCTTCCAGCTCGGTTCGAGTTTGATACGGTCGTCAGCAGTCATGGTCGCATCCGGTAAAAACAATGGGCGCACCCTAGGAAAGCCTACATGGCTTGTCAATTGATCTGACGCAGAACCGGCACTTTCCTACGCAGCGGTCATACTGATCATTCAAATTTCTGATCGAGGTCACGAATGAATCTGCACTTCGAAGAACTCACCGGCATCGACGGTGCTCGTATTGGCGTCGCCACCCTGGACGCCGAAAAATCCCTGAACGCCCTGTCCCTGCCAATGATCAACGCCTTGCGTGATCGTCTCGATACCTGGGCCAGGGAGCCGCAGGTCGTTTGTGTGTTACTGCGCGGCAATGGTGCCAAGGCATTTTGCGCCGGCGGTGAAGTCCGCAGCCTGGTGGAGGCCTGCCGTGCCCACCCCGGCGAGGTACCGCCGCTGGCTGCGCAATTCTTTGCGGCGGAGTACCGCCTGGACTTCAATCTGCACACCTACCCAAAACCCTTGCTGTGCTGGGGCCACGGTTATGTGCTGGGCGGCGGCATGGGGCTGCTGCAAGGCGCAAGTACCCGTATCGTCACCCCAAGCAGTCGCCTGGCAATGCCGGAAATCAGCATCGGCCTGTACCCGGATGTCGGCGCCAGTTGGTTTCTGTCACGCCTGCCCGGCAAGCTCGGGCTGTTTCTCGGCCTGACCGGCGCCCACATGAATGCCCGGGATGCCATCGACCTGGGCCTGGCCGATCGCTTCCTGCTGGATGAACAACAGGACGACTTGATCGAAGGCCTGCTGCAACTCAACTGGCAGGAGCAGACCGAGATGCAGCTCAACAGTTTGCTCAAGGCCCTGCAGCAGGAAGCCATCGGCCAATTGCCCGAAGCCCAATGGCTGCCACGGCGGCAGAAAATCGATGAATGGCTGGATGTCAGCGATGTGCGCTGCGCCTGGAAAGCCCTCAGCCTGCTGGTGGACCACCCGGATCCGTTGATCGCCCGCGCCGCCAAGACCATGACCGACGGCTCGCCGTTGACCGCTCATCTGGTCTGGGAGCAGATCGCCCGGGCCCGGCATTTGTCCTTGGCCGGTGTGTTCCGGATGGAATACACCTTGAGCCTCAACTGCTGCCGTCATCCCGAATTCAGCGAAGGCGTGCGGGCGCGTCTGATCGACAAGGACCACAAGCCTCGCTGGCACTGGCCGGACATCAACCATGTGCCCGAAGCGGCGGTCGAGGCGCACTTCCACAAGGCGTGGGAAGGGCGGCATCCGTTGGCGGATTTGTCCAACGAGTAAAGATCCGGGTGACATTCTGGGAGAGTGACATCTGTGGGAGCAAAGCTTGCTCGCGATGACAGGGTATCAGTCAGCCTCCCTGTGACTGGCATACCGCTATCGCGAGCAAGCTTTGCTCCCACAAGCGTTGTCCTATCGGGTTTATTACAGGCATAAAAAAGCGGCGCTCAATGCGCCGCTTCTTGTTGCCCAAAGATCAGCGGTGGCCACCCCGTCCATCGTGATCGCCGCGTCCCCGATGATCACGCCCGCCTCGGCCACCGCCTCGGTCGTCATTCCAGCCGCCCCGGTTGTGGCCGTCCCAGCCACCCCGATTCGGATAAGACCGGTACGCCGCTCGCGGTGGCGAGTAGTAGCGCGGCCCTGGTTGGTAGTAGCGCGGTGCCGAGTAATAGCGCGGCGCCGGTTGGTAATACCGCGGGGCGTAATAGCCACGCGGTGCCGAATAATAACTCCCGCCACCGTAACCGTAATAGACCGGCGCCGGTGAGGTGTAGACCTCGGAACGGTAGTAGCTCGAGTCTCCGTCGTAATAAGGCACGCATGCCGAAAGAGTCAAACCGAGAAACGCAATGAGCAGCAGTCGTCGATACATGGCGGCCTCCTGGACCGCGGATGGGCCACATCAGCGACGCTGATGGGCGGCAGTCAACTTTGTGTGACTGACGAATATTCAGACAGCAAATTCGGAATCTGGTGCGATTCGGCAACAACTAGAAACATGTCCCTCGTCGCCCTCTTCCGGTGCGCGATGGCACCACAAGCAAGCACAAATGTGCCCTCAATCATCCCCTCCCAACACCTGCCCTCTCTGGCCCGGGCCTTTGGCAGACTTGGCACGGCTCTCGCTTTAACAAACGCTGTGCAGGAGTCATCACAGGTTCGCGGCACCACAATTTGCAATGGCTGACTAGGGTTCCGGCTCGCTTCTGGCGAGTGGCTGGTCCGAGAGTTGGCGACCTCCAGTTGAGGTTACACGGCGGGACAAAAGCCCGGGAGACAAGCCACCGTTCGCGGTGCCGCGTTGCTCCTGTCCGCCCTTGATCAACTGGAGAACCACCATGTTCAAGCTTCGTCTGTCCGCCCTGCTCCTCGCCGCGCTCTCGGCCTTCATGAGCTTCTCGTCCGCCGCCGCACAAAAAGACCACTTCAGCGTCTGCTGGACCATTTACGCCGGCTGGATGCCCTGGGAATACGCCGGCAGCCAAGGCATTGTCGACAAGTGGGCGAAAAAGTACGGCATCAAGATCGATGTCGTGCAGCTCAACGATTACGTCGAATCCATCAACCAGTACACCGCCGGTCAGTTCGACGGCTGCACCATGACCAACATGGACGCCCTGACCATTCCCGCCGCCGGTGGCGTGGACAGCACCGCGCTGATCGTCAGCGACTTCTCCAACGGCAACGACGGCATCGTCCTCAAGGGTGAGGGCAAGAAGGTCGCTGACCTCAAGGGCATGGACGTCAACCTGGTCGAACTGTCGGTCTCCCATTACCTGCTGGCCCGCGCCCTCGATTCGGTCGGTCTCACCGAGAAAGACCTGAAAGTGGTCAACACCTCCGACGCCGATATTTCCGCCGCCTTCAACACCGACCAGGTCAAGGCCGTCACCACCTGGAACCCGATGCTCTCGGACATCAAGGCCCAACCCGACGTGAGCGAGGTATTCAACTCCAGCCAGATCCCCGGCGAGATCATGGACATGATGGTGGTCAACACCCAGACCCTCCACGACAACCCGGCCCTGGGCAAGGCGTTGACCGGTGCCTGGTTTGAAGTGGTGGCGCTGATGAACGCGAAAAACGCCGCAAGCAAGGCAGCACTGGAGCACATGGCCAAGGCCTCGGGCACCGACCTGGCCGGTTTCCAATCGCAACTGGACACCACCAAGCTGTTCGCCACGCCCAAGGAAGCGCTCGACTTCGCCACCAGCGAACAACTGCCCGCCACCATGGGCAAGGTGGCCGCGTTCTCGTTCCAGCACGGCTTGTTGGGCGAAGGCGCCAAGAGCACCGACGCGGTCGGCATGACATTCGCCAATGGCGTGACCCGCGGCGACAAGGCCAACCTCAAGCTGCGCTTTGATCCGACCTACGTGCAGCTGGCCGCCGACGCCAAGCTGTAGACCGGAGGACCTGGCATGCGCCTGATCAACCGCTACCCGGATCGGCCCAGCCGCTTGTTGCTGGTGATCCTGCCATTCGCGCTGGTGTTGTTCGCCTACTTCATGGGCTCGGCCGAACGGTTGACGGATAACCCCAACGACAAACTGCTGCCCAGCGCCGTACAAATGGCCGATGCGGTCAAACGCCT
Source organism: Pseudomonas bijieensis (assembly GCF_013347965.1). Lineage (NCBI taxonomy): Bacteria > Pseudomonadati > Pseudomonadota > Gammaproteobacteria > Pseudomonadales > Pseudomonadaceae > Pseudomonas > Pseudomonas bijieensis. The sequence goes on from NZ_CP048810.1 coordinate 2,614,530, forward strand.
GGCCTTCACCGCCGATGCCCGCAGCGGCGAATACCTGCTCTGGCAAGACACCGCGTCGAGCCTGCGGCGGTTGGCCATCGGCCTGGGCATCAGCGCCCTGGCCGGACTGTGCCTGGGCATCGCCGCCGGCACGTTGCCGCTGTTGGGCGCGCCGTTATCGCCGCTGCTCACCGTGGTGTCGATGGTGCCGCCGCTGGCGATCCTGCCGATCCTGTTCATCGTCTTCGGCCTGGGGGAACTGTCGAAAGTGATGCTGATCGTGATTGGCATCACGCCGTGCCTGGCCCGGGACCTGGAACAGCGCGCCCGGGAAATTCCGCCCGAGCTGCTGATCAAGGCCCAGACCCTCGGCGCTTCGACCTGGACCCTGATGCTGCGGGTGGTGCTGCCGCAATTGCTGCCACGCCTGTTGATTTCCCTGCGGCTGATGCTCGGTTCGGCCTGGCTGTTTCTGATCGCGGCCGAAGCCATCGCCTCCACCGACGGGCTGGGCTATCGGATTTTCCTGGTACGACGTTACCTGGCGATGGACGTGATCTTGCCGTACGTGGTGTGGATCACCCTGCTCGCCTGGCTGATGGACTGGGGCCTCAAGCGCCTGACCCGGCAAGCGTTCCCGTGGTATGAGGGGGCGAAGGCATGAGTTTCATCACAGTGAACAATGTCTGGCAACAGTACGCCGATCAGGTAGTGCTCGAACGCTTGAACCTGAGGGTCGCCGAGGGTGAGTTCTGCACACTCGTGGGCGCGTCCGGTTGCGGCAAGTCGACCTTCCTGCGCTTGCTGCTGGGCCAGGAGCGCGCCAGTCGCGGACAGATTCTCCTGGATGGCGAGCCGTTAGCCGGAGAACCGGATGCCAGCCGGGGCGTGGTGTTCCAACGCTACTCGGTGTTCCCGCATCTGACCGTGTTGGACAACGTAGTCCTGGGCCTGGAATTGCCGCGTTCGGCGCTGCTGGGACGGCTGTTTGGCAACGCCAAGCGTCAGGCCCGTGAAGAGGCTGCGCAACTGCTGGAAAAGGTCGGCCTCGGCCACGCGCTGGACAAATACCCGGCGCAGTTGTCCGGCGGCATGCAACAGCGCCTGGCCATTGCCCAGGCGCTGATCATGAAACCCCGGGTGCTGCTGCTGGACGAACCTTTCGGCGCCCTCGACCCGGGCATCCGCAAAGACATGCACGCCCTGTTGCTGGAGCTGTGGCGCGAAACCCGGCTGACGGTGTTCATGGTCACCCATGACCTGTCCGAAGGTTTCAGCCTCGGCACACGCCTGCTGGTGTTCGACAAAGTCCGCGTCGACCCGCATGCCCCCGGCGCCTATGGCGCGCGCATCACCTACGACATACCACTCAACAGCGACCGCCGCACCGCCCGGGCTGCCGTCGACGCCCTGCCTGCCGAACTGGCCGGCACGTTGCGTATCGCTTGAAAGGAGTTTTGCCATGACCGATTCGATCTCTATGTTTCCCCCCTTCGCCGAAGAACTGCTGCCCGGTGGCGGCCACCGTTCCTTCGTGCTCAAGCGCGGCCAACTGCTGCGCCTGACCGATCTGCGCGGCGGAGCCAACGTGAGCCTGACGCTGCTCAATGCCAACGAAAAAACCGAACGCCTGAACCTGCCCGACAGCCTCAAATGCCAACACACCGCCAAACTCACCGCCGGCCATTGCCTGTACTCGGACATGGGTCGGGTACTGGCGGCCATCACCGCCGACACCTGCGGCTGGAGCGACAGCCTGGGCGGCGTGCTCTGCGCCGAGGAAGTCGCTGAAAAATACGGCCAGGGCCGCTACCAGGAACTGCGCAACGGCTTCTTTCGCAACGGCACCGACAACCTGCTGGTGGAATTGGGCAAATGGGGGCTGGGCCTGTCCGACCTGCTGATGACCCTCAATCTGTTCAGCCGGGTCGATGTCGATGAGGCCGGAGGCTTTCATTTCGTTGAAGGCAACTCCCAGGCCGGCGACTACATCGAGCTCTATGCACCGATGGACACCCTGGTGGTGCTGACCGCGCTGCAACATCCGATGGACCCGAATCCACAATACGCCCCGCAACCGCTCAAGCTCAGCTGGATGAACGCTGACCCCAGCGTCGCCGAGCACTGCCGCCAGTCGCGCCCGGAAAACCAGCGCGGCTTCATCAACACCGACCGCCTGTTCGCCTGAGGATCGCTGCCATGTCACTCGCCATCGCCACCGTACAAAAGCAGCCTGAAAGCGCTATCTACCGCGCCACCATTCCCGCCGGGGAACCCTGGCTGACGGAAGTCAAGAAGGGCCAGACCCTGCGCATCCTCGACCTGGAAGGCAACCAGGCGGTCGATACGCTGTTCTACAGCCTGGCCAACCCCAAGGAGCGCTATGACGTACAGCGCACCCTGCGCCGACAAAACAGCGTTTACCTGAGCACCGGCAGCGTCCTGTACTCCAACCTCGGCCAGCCGATGCTGACCATCGTCGAAGACACTTGCGGGCGCCACGACACCCTCGGCGGTGCCTGCGCCCAGGAAAGCAACACCGTGCGCTACGCCCTGGAAAAACGCTACATGCACAGCTGCCGTGACAACTACCTGCGGGCCTGCGCCCACGACGGGCGCCTGGGCAAGGGCGACATCGGGCCGAACATCAATTTTTTCATGAACGTGCCGGTCACCGCCGACGGCGGCCTGACCTTCGAAGACGGCATCTCGGCGCCAGGCAAATACGTCGACCTGCGGGCCGAGATGGATGTGATCGTCCTGATCTCCAACTGCCCACAACTGAACAACCCGTGCAACGCCTACAACCCCACGCCAGCGGAGCTCTTGATATGGAACTGAAATTCAGCCGCCTGCGGCGCTGGCTGTTTGTGTTGTGCCAGAGCCGGTCGGGGCAATGCATCAAATAACGCCCTGATCCCCTGTGGGAGCGAGCCTGCTCGCGATAGCGATCTGTCAGTCACATTGATGTTGGATGTACCACCGCTATCGCGAGCAGGCTCGCTCCCACAAGGGGGGCAGTGGTGTTTGGAAGTTTGCCGCCAGGGACGACCCCGGCGGCCATCGAAAACCGCGGGACGGCCCGCATCCCAGTTCAGGCAGCGCTCATGCCTGAGGGGGCAATGCCATGTTCGAAAAAATCCTCATCGCCAACCGTGGCGCCATCGCCTGCCGCATTCTGCGGACCTTGCGCGAACTGAAAGTCGAAGGCGTCGCGGTGTACTCCCAGGCCGACGCCGCCAGCTTGCATATCCTCCAGGCCGATGAAGCCCACTGCCTGGGCGAAGGCGCGGCGGCCGCTACTTACCTGGCGGTGGACAAGCTCCTGGCGATCGCCAAAAGCAGCGGCGCGACGGCGATTCACCCCGGCTACGGTTTCCTCTCGGAAAACGCCGCCTTCGCCGAAGCCTGCGAGGCTGCCGGAATCGCCTTCATCGGTCCGACGCCAGAGCAACTGCGGGTGTTCGGCCTCAAGCACACCGCCCGCGACCTGGCGCGCCGACACGGCGTACCACTGCTCGAAGGCACCGAACTGCTCGACAGCCTCGACGCCGCGCTGCTGGCGGGGACGCAGGTTGGCTATCCGGTGATGCTCAAAAGCACTGCCGGCGGCGGCGGCATCGGCATGCGCGTGTGTCGCAGTGCCGCCGAGCTGAGCGAATCCTTCGAAACAGTGAAGCGCCTGGGCCAGAACAACTTCAGCGATGCCGGGGTGTTCATCGAGAAGTACATCGAGCGCGCGCGGCATCTTGAGGTGCAGGTGTTCGGCGACGGCCAGGGCCAGGTGATCGCCCTGGGCGTGCGCGACTGCTCGGTGCAACGGCGCAACCAGAAAGTCCTCGAGGAAACTCCGGCGCCCAACCTGCCCGAGGGCATGGCTGACGAGCTCTGCGCAGCGGCGATCCAACTGGCAAAGGCCGTGAACTACCGCAGCGCCGGCACTGTGGAGTTCGTCTTCGACAGCGACGCGGGACGCTTCTATTTCCTGGAAGTGAACACCCGTCTGCAAGTGGAGCACGGCGTCACCGAGCAGGTGTGGGGCGTGGACCTGGTGCGTTGGATGGTGCAACTGGCCGCCGGTGATCTGCCGCCACTGAGCGAATTGAGCCAGGGTCTGAAAGCCGAGGGCCACGCGATCCAGGCGCGCTTGTACGCCGAAGATCCGGGCCGGGATTTCCAGCCGAGCCCAGGGCTGCTGACTGCCGTGAATTTCCCCCAGGCCGACGGTACACAACTGCGAATCGACACGTGGGTCGAGGCCGGTTGCCAGATCCCGCCCTATTTCGACCCGATGATCGCCAAAGTCATTCGCTGGGCGCCGACCCGCGAGCAGGCGCGCCTGGGCTTGCATCAAGCGCTGGACGAAAGCCTGTTGTACGGCGTGGAAACCAACCGCCAATACCTGCAACAGATTCTCCTCGACGCGCCGTTCGCCAGCGGCCAGCCCTGGACGCGTTGCCTGGAAGCGTTGGTCTATCGCGCCAATACCGTTGAAGTCCTCAGCCCCGGCACCCAGACCAGCGTCCAGGACTATCCTGGCCGGCTCGGTTATTGGGCGGTGGGGGTGCCGCCGTCAGGGCCGATGGACAGCCGTTCGCTGCGCCTGGGCAATCGCCTGCTGGGCAACGAAGACGGGGCAGCGGCATTGGAAATCACCATGAACGGGCCGCTGCTGCGTTTCAACTGCGTTGCCCGGGTGGCAGTGACCGGTGCGGCGATTGCCCTCACGCTCGACGGTGAAGCCGTGCCGATGAACACTCCGTTGTCGATTGCTGCCGGCGCCACCCTCGCGATCGGCAATATCTCTGGCGCCGGCGCGCGCAGCTACCTGTGCCTGCAAGGCGGCGTGCAAGTGCCGGATTACCTGGGCAGTAAAAGCACCTTCACCCTCGGCCAGTTTGGCGGCCACGGCGGACGAGCGCTGTGCACCGGTGACGTGCTGCACCTGGCGGCGCTGGATGAGCACTCGACCTTGCCGCCAACGAGCGCGCCGCTGCTGGACTTGCCGAGCGTGCGGCAGATCCGCGTGATCTACGGCCCGCACGGCGCGCCCGAATACTTCACCGAGCGCTACATCCAGACGTTCTTCGACACCGCCTGGGAAGTGCACTTCAACTCCAGCCGCACCGGTGTCCGCCTGATCGGGCCGAAACCCGAATGGGTACGCGTCGACGGTGGCGAGGCCGGGCTGCATCCTTCCAACATCCATGACAACCCCTACGCCATCGGGGCCGTGGACTTCACCGGCGACATGCCTGTCATCCTAGGCCCCGACGGCCCGAGCCTGGGGGGATTCGTCTGCCCGGTGACGGTGATCGAGGCAGACCTCTGGCAATTGGGGCAACTCAAGGCTGGGGACAAGGTGCGATTTGTACCTGTGGACCTGAAAACTGCCCGCTCACTGGCCTTGGAATGGGATCAATGTGGGAGCGAGCCTGCTCGCGATGAAGTTGATGCGGTGTCTGATATGGCCCCATCGCGAGCAGGCTCGCTCCCACAGGGGTTGGGGTCGCCTGTGGTGTTGGATATCGCCCAGGACGATACCCGCCTCGTGGCGAGATTAGCCGGCGACACCCATCTGCTGCTGGAAATCGGCGCCCCCGAACTGGACCTGGCACTGCGCTTTCGCGGCCACGCCTTGATGCAGGCTTTGGAACACAAGCAACTGCCTGGCGTGATCGACCTCACGCCGGGCATTCGCTCATTGCAAGTGCACTACCAACCCGAGCGAATGCCCCTGGCCGATCTGTTGAGCATCATTGTCGGTGAATGGGACGCGGTGTGCGCCGCACAGGACCTGCAAGTACCCTCGCGCATCGTCCACCTGCCATTGTCCTGGGATGATCCGGCCTGCCAACTGGCCATCGAAAAATACATGACCACAGTGCGCAAGGACGCGCCCTGGTGCCCGAGCAACCTGGAGTTCATCCGACGCATCAACGACCTGCCCAACCTCGACGAAGTGCAACGCACGGTGTTTGACGCCAGCTACCTGGTGATGGGCCTGGGAGACGTCTACCTCGGCGCACCGGTCGCCACGCCGCTGGACCCACGCCATCGGCTGGTGACCACCAAATACAACCCGGCCCGGACCTGGACCGCGGAAAACTCGGTGGGCATCGGCGGTGCTTATATGTGCGTGTACGGCATGGAAGGTCCCGGCGGCTATCAGTTCGTCGGCCGCACGTTGCAGATGTGGAATCGTTATCGGGATGTCGCCGCATTCGACGGCAAGCCCTGGCTGCTGCGGTTTTTCGACCAGATCCGCTTCTACCCGGTCAGCGCCGATGAACTGCTGCGCATTCGCCGGGATTTCCCCCTGGGCCGTTTCGACCTGAACATCGAACACAGCCAGCTGAACCTTGCTGACTATCAGCGTTTCCTGATGCAGGAGGCGGACAGCATCGCCGCGTTCCGACAGCAGCAACAACGCGCCTTCGATGCCGAGCGCGAGCGCTGGATCGCCAGTGGCCAGGCGCACTTCGACAGTGAAGAAGCGGCCATCGCGCCAAGCGAAGATTCGCTGCTGAGCGAGAATCAACTGAGCGTCGACAGCCACATCGCCGGCAACCTCTGGCAGGTTCAGGTGGATGTTGGCGCGCGGGTCGCCGCCGGTGATGTGCTGGTGATTCTGGAGTCGATGAAGATGGAAATCCCGTTGCTTGCGCCCTCGGCCGGCGTGGTGCGCGAAGTGCGCGTCCAGCCCGGTTCGGCGGTGCGCGCCGGACAGCGCGTCGTGGTACTGGACCGTGACTGAACTCAATCAAAGGATTAACACCATGAACCTCTCTCTTCGCTTGGACGACCTGCGCAATACCTACCGCAGCGGCGAACTGACGCCACGCACATTGCTATTGGGCCTGCGGGAAAAAGCCGCGGCGTTGAATCCGGACTATCACCTGTTCATCCACCTGCTCACGGTCGAAGAACTGGAACCCTACCTGGCCGCGTTGGAAAGCCGCGACCTGGAAAGCCTGCCCCTGTACGGTGTTCCTTTTGCCATCAAGGACAACATCGACCTGGCCGGCATTGCGACCACGGCCGCCTGCCCGGCGTTTGCCTACGTGCCGGACCGTTCGGCCACCGTCGTCGAGCAATTGCTGGCACTGGGCGCGATCCCCCTGGGCAAGACCAACCTCGACCAATTCGCCACCGGGCTCAATGGCACTCGCTCGCCCTACGGCGCATGCCGCAACAGCGTGTTGCCCGACTACCCGGCAGGCGGTTCGAGCGCCGGCTCGTCGCTGGCCGTGGCCCTGAGCGTGGCGAGCTTTGCCTTGGGCACCGATACCGCCGGCTCCGGTCGAGTGCCAGCAGCACTGAATAACCTGGTGGGGTTGAAGGCCACCCTGGGGTTGATCTCTACGGCGGGCGTGGTCCCGGCCTGTCGCACACTGGACTGCGTCACGACCTTCACGGCCACGGCGAAAGAAGCCAGCCAGTTACTGGCGCTGACGGCCCGTCCAGACCCTCGTGACGACTACAGCCGCCACAACCCGCAGTGGAACGATTGCTCTGCGTTCGGCGCGCCCCGGCGCTTTCGCTTCGGCGTGCCGCGCCAGCAGGACCTGGCATTTTTCGGCTGCCCTGAAGGTCCGCAACTGTTTATGGAAACCATCGAGCGGCTCGAACGCCTGGGCGGCGAAGCCGTGGAACTGGACTTGTCGCCATTCCTGGAAGCGGCGCGGTTGCTTTATGAAGGACCTTGGGTAGCCGAACGCTACAGCGTTGCCGGCCCATTGATAGAGCGCGAGCCGCAGGCCATACTGCCGGTCATCCGCGCCGTCCTGGCGAAAGCACCGACGGTAGATGGCGTACAAACCTTCCGCGCCCGGTACCGTTTGCAAGCGCTCAAAGCCCAATGCGACCGCGCCATGGACGCGCTCGATTGCGTGCTCACACCCACCATCGGCCGTCCGGTGACCCTCGCCGAACTGGCCGCCGAACCCGAGCTGCGCAACTCGGAGCTGGGTTACTACACCAACTTCATGAATCTGCTGGACTACGCCGCCGTCGCCGTTCCCTGTGCGTTCATGGCCAACGGCTTGCCTTGGGGAGTGACGCTGTTCGGTCGAGCCTTCACCGATCAGTACCTCTTGAGCGTGGCCGATGCCTTGCAGCGTCAACGGGACAAGGCCTTGCCAGTTCCCGGTGCCCCGGCTCGCCACGACCGCGCGCGGCTGGTTGTGTGTGGCGCACACCTGGACGGGTTGGCGCTGAACTGGCAGCTCAAGCAACGCGGTGCCCGGCTGATCGAGGTCACCCAAAGCTCGGCGGACTACCGCCTTTATGCCTTGGCCGGCGGCCCACCCTTGCGTCCCGGCATGCTTCGGGTCGACGAAGGCGGCGTGGCGATCGAGGTCGAGGTCTGGGAACTGCCGAGCAGTGAACTGGGCTCATTCCTGACTGGCATCCCCGCACCGTTGGGACTGGGCAAGGTGCAACTGGCCGATGGCCGCTGGGAAAGCGGATTCATCTGCGAGGCATATGGTTTGGAGGGCGCGCAGGACATCAGTCATTTGGGGGGATGGCGGGCTTATCTAAATTACCCTTGAGTAAACAGTACTCTGTGGCGAGGGGATTTATCCCCGCTGGGCTGCGCAGCAGCCCCAAAACCTGTCAGCGCGGTGTATCAGACAGAGTGCATTGGGGCCGCTTCGCGACCCGGCGGGGATAAATCCCCTCGCCACAATCTTGCAAACCTGCAAATCCGAGCACCTTTTCCCACAGGGCCACTAAACTGATTTCATTGGGTCTGCGCCAAGGGAAACGCCATGTCGCTCCGTTCGCCGTTGTATTCCCAGCACAAGCCGCTCCTGGCCGTGGCGGCGCTGCTCGGTACAGGATTCCTGATCATTGCATTACTGGGCTATTACGCAGCCCATGCCTCAGTACGCGACCACATGCTCAAGACGCTGTACTTGAACCTGCTGATCGGCGCCCTCGTGATGCTGGTTGTCCTGACAATCGTTTATCGGCTGATCAACAGCTACCAACAGCGCATTGATGCCCAAGCGACTCTCGACAGCCTGACCGAACTGCCAAACCGCCGTGGCTTCGACCTGCTGGCTGTGCAGGCCCTGCATGAAGCCCAGCGCGAGCCAAAACCCTTGACTGCGCTGCTGCTGGAACTGGACGATTTCAAACGGTTGGATACCCTCCATGGTCATATCGCCACCGATCAACTACTGACCGGATTCGCTCGCGACCTGACGCAAAGCCTGCGGCATTCGGACATCGTGTGTCGTTGGAGCACTGAAGCCTTTGTCGTCCTGCTCAAGGACACCGATGGACAGACCGGTCTGAAAATCGCTGAGAAAATTCGTCAGTACATCGAAAAGCAGCGCTATTTCTGCAGTGGAAAACAACTGCTGGTCACCGTCAGTCTCGGCCTCACCACCTTGCAGGACAAAGACACCTTGCACAGCCTGCTGTCGCGGACCGATCATGCACTGCAACGCGCCCGGCAAACCGGGTGCAACCGAACCTGCGTGGAAATGCCTCACTCCAGTTATGAATAAACCCGACCTTTGCCCGGCCTGCGGTGGCGCCAATGACTGCACCCTGGCCGACCCACGAACCGTCGACCGGGCCTGCTGGTGTTTCGGCGTGAGCATCGACCCGGCCGTGCTCGAGGCATTGCCAGCCGAGCTGCGTGATCGCGCCTGCCTGTGCCCGCGTTGCGCGCAGGTCGAAGCCCAGTTGCGCGCCAAGCCTCGACCAATCGCGTAAGATGCCCGCCCTCCGCTGCCCTGCCTGAACTGCCCATGCGCGTCGACCGTTTCCTCAGTAATCTGCCGCGATTCAATCGCCAACAAGTACGCCTGTTGCTGGTGGAGCGCCGGGTGCGGATCGATGGCCAAGTCGTCAGCGATCCCCATGCTTCCGTACGTGAATTCAGTCGCGTTGAAATCGACGATGAAGTGCTGCAAGCAGGCCGCCCCGCGCGCTACTTCATGCTGCACAAGCCACCCGGCTGCGTCAGTGCGACCCGCGATCCGCAACACTCCACTGTCCTCGACTGGCTGGACGAAGCGGACAAGGATGACCTGCACATCGCCGGGCGCCTGGATTTCAACACCACCGGGCTGATGCTGATCACCAATGACGGCACCTGGTCACGGCGCCTGACCCAACCGCAGACCAAACTGCCCAAGGTCTACTACGTCGAAACCGAGCAAATCATTACCGCCGAATATGCCGACACCTTCGCCCGGGGCCTGTACTTTGCCTTCGAAGACCTCACCACCCAACCGGCAGAACTGACGCTGCTGGGGGAAAGATCGGCGCGCCTGAGCATCGTTGAAGGGCGCTACCATCAGGTCAAGCGCATGTTCGGCCACTTCAACAACAAGGTACTGCGCCTGCATCGCGAGCGCATGGGCCCGCTGACGTTGGACGCCGATCTCGAACCGGGCCAATACCGCGCCCTGAGCTCCGAAGAAGTCCATCTCATCTGAACCCGCTACCGCTGGGCAGAAGTGTCGAACAATTTTCCAAGAGGTACTTGCGCAACGCTCGTCCCCCTGCTTGAATCAAACCGTCGGCCGAAATGTGACCGATGAGTCACAACATACTTCCAAGAAACTTTTTGCCGGCTGGAACCCTCAGGTTCCGCCTTGTGCCGCCGGCGAACTGCCCGCCTATAACAACACCCGTCGACCATTTTTCTGGATCGACATGGGCCTTATCTTCCAGGCGTATGCCTACCTGTCACATTGCCCGTGCAATCTCATTGCGCGCATACCCGCTTGCCAGGAGTCTTATGACATGAGGCCAGAAATCGCTGTGCTGGATATACAGGGTCAGTATCGGGTTTACACGGAGTTCTATCGCGCAGACGCCGCACAAAAGACCATCATTCTGGTCAACGGCTCAATGGCCACCACCGCGTCGTTTGCACAGACCGCCAAAAACCTCTACCCGCAATTCAATGTCGTGCTGTACGACCAGCCCTACGCGGGCAAGTCCAAGGCCCACAATCGGCACGAGAAAATGCTGACGAAGGAGGTCGAAGGGCAGATCCTCCTGGAACTGATCGACCACTTCGCCGCCGAGCACGTGCTGTCGTTTTCCTGGGGTGGCGCCGCCACGCTGAGCGCCTTGGCCCACCGGCCACGACGCATCGAAAAAGCGGTGATCAGCTCGTTCTCGCCAGTGCTCAATGCGCCGATGCGCGACTACCTTGAACGCGGTGTGGATTACCTGGGCAGCCTGGACGGCGACCGTGTCGGGCACTTGGTCAACAGCACCATCGGCAAGCATTTGCCGCCACTGTTCAAGCGCTTCAACTATCGCCATGTCAGCAGTCTGGCCGAACATGAGTACGGGCAGATGCGCTTCCACATCACCGACGTGCTCAACAGCGACCAGCAGTGCTACATCAATGCGGCCAAGAAAATCAACGTACCGGTGCTGTTCCTGAACGGCGAATGGGACGAATACACCTCGGCCGACGATGCCAGGCTCTTCGCCAACCATGTCGAGCACAGCACCTTCAGCACACTGCAAGCCACCGGGCACTTCCTGGACATGGAACACAAAGCCGCCTGCCGCGACAGCCGCAACGCCTTGATGGGTTTCCTCACACCGGAACACCACGAAAGCCGACCGCGCTATAGCTATGTGCAGAGCTACCATGCACTGGCCATCTGAAACCGAGTCCTGGCGAGCAAGCCCCATCCTGCGCCTTCAGCAACGGGGCTTGCCCGCCAACGACCGCTCTGGTTTGAGGCTCGCATAGACGACTGACCGCACGCCATGTGAAGAAAAACTTCAAATCCGTGCCCACATCTGGTACAAAGTCAGCCGCTCTGAGCGGGTGTCGTATAATGGCATTACTCCAGCTTCCCAAGCTGATAACGAGGGTTCGATTCCCTTCACCCGCTCCAATCGAATTCTGGTCCCGCGCTGTGTGTTGGCGAGGGATAAAAAAACCGGCCCTTGGTGGCCGGTTTTTTTTGGTCTGGTGTTTGTGGAGGTTGCGCCCCTGACGGTCGCGCCGAGGATTTAGGGCGGTAAGCGTGCCTACCCAACCGGATTGGGCTATGCCGAAAGCCCCGGCGTTTTCGTAGCGGGGCTTTTTGTATCTTGGCCGCCTACTTGTGTCGTTCATTGCTCAGCCCCAGTTATGGGCCGTGGACTGTCGGCAAACGATGTTTAACGGAGGCAAATGAAATCTGACTTCCTGTCGCAGCCTGTCTTCAAGCGTGCACTTCACGATCAAGAACATCGGCCACCCACTGGTTGATGCTCTTGTGGGCGAGCTGAGCTTTCACGGCAACTGTTGCATGGAGCGCGGGGGCTAGGCGTAAGCTGAGATTGCCAGAATAGGGCTTCTGCGGTGCTCGCCCCAGCTTGGCACAGGTCTCCAGATAATCAGTAACCGCCTCTTCAAACGCGGCTCGAAGCTCGCTGACAGATTCGCCGTGAAACCCGACGACATCCTTAATACCAGCGATGTGACCCACAAACAGACCGTCTTCATCGCTGTAGTCGATTCGGGCGGCGTAGCCCTGATAATTCATAACGTTCACGGGGTGACTCCTGCTTGTTCAAGGAAAGCCCGAGCATCACGTACCTGGTAGGGCTTTGCTTCTTTGTCTGGGTGGGGCCGGTGGAACGTTGCCACCACGCCATTCAATTCAAAACGTACACGCGATCCACTGCCTTCAATGGTCTTGGCACCCGCTGCGCCAAGCAGTGACTCAATACGAGCCCACTCCAGCGTTGAAGGCGTCGGCCTGGAAAATATGGCTCTGAGCGTGCTGTGCTGCTTATTGTTCATGGTATTACACCGTGATACCAAAAAAAAGATTTATCACCTGCGCTGACGACGCCGACGTGTGAGTAGCACCGATTAATAAAGTCAAAATGCGGACATGGTCATCCTTTCGGTTTTAACCAGCCCTCCAGCCCCACCTTTCGCGAAGCCGGCAAAATATGTCGGACGTCAATCGCTTATCACTAATCGTGCAGTCCGTTCTGCGGGGCACTATTTCCTATCTACCCTGCTGTGGATAGCGGGTAACTCCCGCTTCGTCTGTAGGCAAGATCAGAGAGTTGCGTGCGACAGAGAATCAACTGTTTTTCGGTCAGTTGATCGGATTGTTGGCCCTTGTTTTTTAAGTAGAGCCAACCTCGGAGATAGTCCTGAGAACAAATGAGTCCTCGCCACGTATCGCATGGCCCCAAGGGAGATTTGTAGGCAAAATCCGAGAATTACGTAGGGGGTGCGCTTACTTCGCTTTTCGGCGAGTTTTCGCCTTGTTGCCCTTGTCCTTCGGTGGCTACTCTCCCAAACGTCGCTGCAAATTCAGCGACCGGGCCTAGGAACCCGTTGAATTCAAGGCGCACAACGCCCATAAAATTGCAGGCGCTTTTTGTGTTTGCGATGATGTTCTATGGCGGCTGTGCGTGGGACACCCTCGGGTGTGCCGGGTGCCTTGATTCCCGGTTCCTAGCCCACGTACGGCCGCCACCCGAATCTAGGAAAGGATGGCGGCGGTTTCTCAAGTCAAGGAGTGAAACTATGCGAAACGCAATTCCATCCTATTTCCGCTCTTACCGAACCAAGCTTCAGCTTCGGGCCAACGACCTTCCGATCCTCGGAGGTAGGCCATGAACGAAAACACTGAGCTAAAAACCATCGGCTACACCCCCTTCAACTATTCCGCTGATCGAGCGCTGTTCCGTGTCAACGGCGGCGTACCCATCCAAGAGGCATTGGAACGGGCGTCGGACCTTTTGCATCTCGCTCATCGGTTGGCCGAAGACGCGGCGTTTGAAAAGAGCACCGATCGCTACGCCTGGGCTGCGCATTTTTTGTTGGAAATGAGCAAGGCGGTGATTGATCACGTTGTGAAAGTCATTACGCCTAGACAGGAAGTTGAAGTTAGAAAAAAGCCGAGAAACAATAGATAGACCGTACGTTTGAGAATGGGAGCCGCAAAATTCCCACCTAACGACAAAACAAAAAGCCCCGGCGTTTTTCGCAGCGGGGCTTTTTGTATCTTGGGCGCCTACATGTGTCGTTCGTTGCTCGGCAAGAACGTTATCTGCCGTTTAGGAAAACAGATCATTGGCAAACTGGTTAACGCCCGACAGAGTGATGAGCTGCATATCAGCTGTCTGGATCTGTTCGATGGTGTCGTAACCTGCATACCAATCCTTGAGGCGCACACCTTCTTCCGGTGTCTGCCCTGGAGCGAAGCTTGATCGGTGCAGATAGAGGTCATCACCGATGCGATCAGCCAACAGTTCAGAGCTGCTGATATATGACAAAACCAATTTATCGCCGCTGCTGATGCCGTCGTCCTGAATCGTCACTAGCGTTGGGGTATTGATGGTGTAGGTATCGCCACCCTCTCCACCGTTAGCAAAACCACCGGCCTGCAATACCAGCCTGTCATCCCCCTGGCCTCCTGACAGCGAAAAGCCCAGGCCCGTACCGGTCAACAGGTCGTTGCCTTCCCCACCATCGGCCATGCCATGTGCCACAGTGATAGTGTCGCTTCCGGCCTCACCGTAGGCTTGAGTACCCTCGTCGCTGGCAGCCGTGACGATGGTGTCGTTACCGCTGCCGCCGTACAAGATATCTGCCTGCGGCCCATTCGCCGAGTCATCGACTTTGAAAGGTCCTGTCCACGAAGTCAGCCCACCATAGAGGAAATCATTGCCGTCCCCGCCGTCGATGACGTCGTTGCCCAATCCGCCCTCCAGATAGTTAACACCGGTGTCTCCAACCAAGACATCGTTGAAGTGACTGCCCAACACGTGTTCGATGTTGAGCAATACATCACCTTCGGCATCGCCACCTTGATTGATTTGAGTCTGCAGGTTTATCGAGATTCCTGTTGCACTTGTAATGTAAAAAGCACTGTCTAGACCTGCGCGGCCATCGATTACATCTGCCCCGGCTCCACCAATGAAGATGTCGTTCAGACCAGAGCCCGATAGCGTGTCGTTAAAATTGCTGCCTTGGAACATTTCAATGTTGGCGTAGGTATGACCAGCAGCCGCCCCTATGTCAGTGCCGTTGGTCAGGTCGATCGTCACCGCGCCGTCAGACTGTTCATAAGTGACCAGATCCTGGCCACCCGCGCCATCCTGCAGCATGGACGAACTACCGCCATAGAAAATGTCGTTGAAATTCGATCCTCTGATCGCCTCGATACCGGTGTAGGTATCACCTGCCGCAATCCCGGTATGCACGCCCGTCCTGAGGTTGATGGTCACAGCTTCTTTGCTGTCGGTATAACCCGCTACGTCATAGCCGGCACCGCCGATGAACTGATCCGCTCCCGCCCCCCCGTATAGGGTGTCGTTACCCGAACCGCCGGTAATGATATTGTCGCTGTCGTTGCCGTAGCCGATGAATGCGCCAGTGCCGACGTAGGTCAGGCGTTCGACGTTTGCCGCCAGGACCGTGCCGCTGGCATTGATCACCGACACGCGGACTTCATCGTTGCCGCCATCGGCCTGTTCAATGATGGCGGGGGTCTGCCCCATGTTGATGTTGTAGATGTCGTCGCCAGCCCCCCCTTCCAGCCGTATCCCTACGGCCGCGCTGTACGGACCCGCGGAGAGCACGTCGTTGAAGGCAGAGCCTATGACGGTTTCGACATCTGCCAAAATGGTCCCTTCGGCATCTCCGCCCGTTCCTGCGGCCCCCGTCCCGCTACGGACATGGACGGTTACCCCAGCAGTCGATCCCGAATAGTCGACCGTGTCGACCCCAGCACCGCCGTTGAAATCGATACCGCTACCATCGCCAACGAACGTGTCGTTGAAATTCGATCCCATGATCGCCTCGATACCGGTGTAGGTATCTCCTGCCGCAATCCCGGAATGCACACCCGTCTTGAGGTTGATGCTGACAGCTTGTTTGCTGTCGGTATAACCCGCTATGTCATAGCCGGCACCGCCGATGAACTGATCCGCGCCCGCCCCACCGTACAGTGTGTCGTTACCTGAACCGCCGGTAATGATATTGTCGCTGTCGTTGCCGTAACCGGTGAATGCGCCAGTGCCGACGTAGGTCAGGCGTTCGACGTTTGCCGCCAGGACCGTGCCGCTGGCATTGATCACCGACACGCGGACTTCATCGTTGCCGCCATCGGCCTGTTCAATGATGGCGGGAGTCTGCCCCATGTTGATGTTGTAGATGTCGTCGCCAGCCCCCCCTTCCAGCCGTATCCCTACGGCCGTGCTGTACGGACCCGCGGAGAGCACGTCGTTGAAGGCAGAGCCTATGACGGTTTCGACATCTGCCAAAATGGTCCCTTCGGCATCTCCGCCCGTTCCTGCGGCTCCCGTCCCGCTACGGACATGGACGGTTACCCCGGCAGTCGATCCCGAATAGTCGACCGTGTCGACCCCAGCACCGCCGTTGAAATCGATACCGCTACCATCGCCAACGAACGTGTCGTTGAAATTCGATCCCATGATCGCCTCAATACCGGTGTAGGTATCTCCTGCCGCAATCCCGGAATGCACACCCGTCTTGAGGTTGATGCTCACAGCTTGTTTGCTGTCGGTATAACCCGCTATGTCATAGCCGGCACCGCCAATGAACTGATCCGCGCCCGCGCCACCGAACAGTGTGTCGTTACCCGAACCGCCGGTAATGACGTTGTCGCTGTCGTTGCCATAACCGGTGAATGCGCCAGTGCCGACGTAGGTCAGGCGCTCGACGTTGGCCGCCAGGACCGTGCCGTTGGCATTGATCACCGACACGCGGACTTCATCGTTGCCGCCACCGGCCTGTTCGATGATGTAGGGGGTCAGCCCCAGATTGATGTTGTAGATGTCGTCGCCAGCCCCCCCTTCCAGCCGTACCGTTGGGATTACGGTGTACGGGCCAGAGGAAAGCACGTCATTAAAAGCAGAGCCTATGACGGTTTCGATATTCGTTAAAATGGTGCCTTCGGCATCTCCGCCCGTTCCTGCGATTCCCGCCCCAGTACGGATATCGACGTTTACCCCAGCAGTCGAGCCCGAGTAGTCGACCGTGTCGATCCCGGCACCGCCGTCGAAATCCATACCGCTACCATCGCCAACGAACGTGTCGTTGAAATTCGACCCTCTGATCGCCTCGATACCGGTGTAGGTATCACCTACCGCGATCCCGGAATGCACACCCGTCTTGAGGTTGATGGTCACGGCTTCTTTGCTGTCGGTATAACCCGCTATGTCAGAGCCGGCACCGCCGATGAACTGGTCCGCGCCCGCGCCACCGAACAGGGTGTCGTTACCCGAACCGCCGGTAATGATGTTGTCGCTGTCGTTGCCGTAACCGGTGAATGCGCCGGTACCGACGTAGGTCAGACGCTCGACGTTTGCCGCCAGCACGGTGCCGTTGGCATTGATCACCGACACGCGGACTTCATCGTTGCCGCCACCGGCCTGTTCGATGATGTACGGGGTCAGCCCCAGATTGATGTTGTAGATGTCGTCGCCAGCACCCCCTTCCAGCCGTACCGTTGGGACTACGGTGTACGGACCAGAGGAGAGCACGTCGTTGAAGGCAGAGCCTATGACGGTTTCGATATTCGTTAAAATGGTGCCTTCGGCATCTCCGCCCGTTCCTGCGATTCCCGCCCCAGTACGGATATCGACGTTTACCCCAGCAGTCGAGCCCGAGTAGTCGACCGTGTCGATCCCGGCACCGCCGTCGAAATCCATACCGCTACCATCGCCAACGAACGTGTCGTTGAAATTCGACCCTCTGATCGCCTCGATACCGGTGTAGGTATCACCTACCGCGATCCCAGAATGCACACCCGTCTTGAGGTTGATGGTCACGGCTTCTTTGCTGTCGGTATAACCCGCTATGTCAGAGCCGGCACCGCCGATGAACTGGTCCGCGCCCGCGCCACCGAACAGGGTGTCGTTACCCGAACCGCCGGTAATGGTGTTGTCGCTGTCGTTGCCGTAGCCGGTGAATGCGCCAGTGCCGACGTAGGTCAGACGCTCGACGTTTGCCGCCAGCACGGTGCCGTTGGCATTGATCACCGACACGCGGACTTCATCGTTGCCGCCACCGGCCTGTTCGATGATGTACGGGGTCAGCCCCAGATTGATGTTGTAGATGTCGTCGCCAGCACCCCCTTCCAGCTGTACCGTTGGGATTACGGTGTATGGACCAGAGGAGAGCACGTCGTTGAAGGCAGAGCCTATGACGGTTTCGATACCAATGAGCGTATCCCCCTCTGCGTCGCCACCCCGTCCAACAAGTCCAGTGCCCTGGCGCAAATCTATACTGATGCCTTCAGTAGATGCCGAATAGTCAACAGTGTCTAAACCAGCACCGCCATCAATTTTGTCTGCGCCAGCAGTGCCCTGGATTACGTCGTTGCCGCCCAGAGCGTTGATCTCATCATCCCCAGCGGTGCCAATTAGTGCATCTGCGCCAGCTGTTCCATTAATAACTGCCATTTTTTCTTCCTTGCTTTAAGGATGGTAGAGGAGGTCTCGTAAAATCAGTGTTTGTCTACAAAACTGAAGCATGAATCTCTGCGGTGTTTTTCGGCTTTGGCCAATAAAGCGTGAGAGGAGATTTCGTCTAGAAAATGGGCAATTAAATGTGTCATTTATTAAATTTCAGGCACGACAAAACCGTCCGATTTGAAAAACCGAAGTATGTTTGGTTTTTTACAATCAATTGCGTGTAGGCACAGCCGATCCATGCTGAGCTCCATCCAAGGCCTTTCTCCCTATTGGGAGGTTAACTGGGCACTAAGCATCCTTGCGTGATAGCACGATAATATCTCTTCACACAAGAGGTCGGGTACCTAAGGAGCGCAGCGTGCTGCTGACGTCGTATGACAACGAGGTGTTTTGACTTCCTGTGCCCCGCGACGAGCCGCATCCCGATGAGGCTGGCGGAGAATGCGGGCGGCAAGCGTGCCGATCAAACCGGACTTGGTTATGCCGAACAAAGTATCCGAGCGATAGAATCAAACATGCTTTGCGACAAAAGCGACAACGGTAAACAGGGTCAGGGCGAACGCAGCACCGATGCTGAACGGCAGCAACGTAACCCGGATTGTGGTCGGAGTCGGGCGCCTCATCTCTTCAGCTAACGCCTCTACCTCTTGATGCAATTGCTCGATGCTGGCTTGATAACTGCGATGGGTAGGCATTGTCTCATTCTCCTCCGAGGTCGCGGGCCGTGCTGAGTCTGTAAACCATTTCGAGCAATGTGAGCCGTGTGCTTGCAAAGCTCAAGTACCCGTCATGTAGGGTGGGTATTGGCGCATTGCGGCGAACCGGCGCTCAAATTTTAATCCCAAAACCCGCAACAGCGACAATGGCGGTCACTACTCCAGCCCCTACTGCGTATGGGTACCAGAAGGCTTCGTGCTTCAGCTTCGTTTCCTCGGCCGTAAGCTTGCGAGTCTCAGCCAACAATTTTCGGGTTTCGACCAATAGTTTATCGAGCTCTAAATTATCGCGGTCGTTCTGAAGCATTGATCATCCTTCCAAGGTTTGGGACACCGCCCCAAGCGTCGCTTTCTGCAACGCCGACAAAATCTGTCGGGCGTCAATCACTCATTGCCCATTGCATAGTCCGTCGGAGAAGCACTATTTCCTATCCGAGCAATTGGAGATAGCGGGCGACTCTCGCTTAGCTTGTAGGCAGAATCCGAGAATTGCGTAGGGCGCGCGCCTACGTTGTTAGTCATTACGCCAAGACCGAAAGTTGAGTTAGAAAAAAAGCCGAGAAACAATAGATAGACCCAACGCTTGAGAATGGGAGTCGCAAAATTCCCACCTAACGACAAGACAAAAAGCCCCGGTGTTTTTCACAGCGGGGCTTTTGGGATCTTGGCCGCCCACTTGTGTCGTTCATTGCTCAGTGCCCGGTAAATGCCCCAACGGCAACGCCCCCGGCGTCTTCACCGTATGGATCGCAAAGTTGCTGCGGATATCGCTCACTCCCGGCAGTTTCAGCAGCCGCCCGGTGAGGAATCGGTCGTAGGCCCGCAGGTCCGGCACCACCACTTGCAACAGAAAATCCGATTCACCCGACACCAGAAAAGCCGAGATTACCTCCGGCAATGCCGTAACCGCCTGGCGAAACGCTTCGGCTTGTTCGTCGTTGTGCCGTTCAACCTTCACGCCGACAAAGATCGTCAGTCCGAGCCCCACTTCATCACGGTCCAGGATGGCTTGATAACCGCGAATGACACCGGCCTCTTCGAGCATCCGCACCCGGCGCAGGCAGGGTGACGGGGACAGGCCGATTTCTTCGGCCAGTTGCACGTTGCTCAGGCGGCCGTCGCGTTGCAGCGCGGCGAGGATTTTGCGATCGAAGGCATCCAGTTTCATGAATTGGCAGTTTCCGATGGAATGGTTCGAATAGCTGGCAGGTTATGCCAATTAATGAAGCTTTAGAAGCTGACTTCGCAACCACCTGCCCTGCCCCTACGCCATAGACTGGGCACTCGCGAATCGTCGATGAAGGGGGTGTGGCATGGCAGAGCTCTGGTTGTTCCTGATGGCCTTGATGGTGGTCTACGTGTTGCCCGGGCCGGACATGATCCTGCTGCTGCAAACCGGTGCCCGTCAGGGCAGGGGCGCTGCGCTGGCGACGGCGGTGGGCCTGGGGATTGCTCGTGGGTGTCATGTTGCACTGGCGGCGCTGGGGCTTTCGGCCTTGTTCAAGACCGCGCCATGGACATTCGATGTCGTGCGCCTGGCCGGGGCTGCCTACTTGTTATGGATCGGTTTTCAATGCCTGCGGAGCACGTTGTTGCCGAGTTTTGAAAACGCCACTGTCGAGGTCGGAAAGCGGCGTTGGTACCAGGCGATTCGGCGTGGGCTGCTGACCAATCTGCTCAACCCCAAGGCCTTGCTGTTTTGTTCAGTGTTGTTACCGCAATTCATCGATCCACAGGGCGGGCCGGTGCTGGGGCAATTCGCGACCTTGGGCGTGGTGCTGGTCGGCGTCGGCCTGCTCTTCGATAGCACCTACGCCTTGGTGGGTGTCGCGCTTGGACGCTGGCTCCAGCGATCGCCTTCGGCCCAGCGTGTACAGCAGTGGTTGTTCGGGAGTCTTCTGATTGGTTTTGCGGTACGGCTGACGTTTGTGCAGCAGTCATAGCGACCGCAGCTTCGCGGAGTGGCTCCTGATATTTGAGCTGTAATCCAGGGCTGCTTAGCAGCCCAGCGGGAGCAAGCTCCCTCGCCCCACCCGCATTTTCGCCCTGTCTCACATCCCGAAATAAACCCACCCTGCCCCTCTGCCGCCCTTGTACAACACCGCTTCTAGACTTCGTTGCAATGCCTGCGCGAACCCACCAGTGGCGTCCCTGGTAGGTATAGTGTTGATCATTAATTTTCAGTAGGTATAGTACCCACCAAGCACACCACACGGAGGTGTTGTGAATAGCCGATTTTTGATAAGCCAAATCATTGCAGATAGGTGGTATCTGGTGCGGGTTCGGGGCAGCCACCATCACTTCAGGCACCCGACCAAACCGGGATTGGTCACGGTTCCTCATCCGAAGAAGGACCTGCTCAAGAAGACGGCCATCAGTATTTTGCAACAGGCGCTGCTTCAGCCGGCTCGTTGCGCGACGTTCCCGGAGGACGATGAATATGCTTTACCCGATTGCGATTTCCATGGGCGATGACAAGCACGCCTGGGGTGTTGAAGTGCCGGATATTCCCGGTTGTTTTTCTGCAGGCGACGACCTGGACGAGGCCATGGCGATGGCCCGTGAGGCCATTGAGGGACACTTCGAGATTTTGGCTGAAGATGGTTCGCCGATTCCACCGGCCAACACCGTTACCTTGCACGCAGCCAATCCGAAATTTGCCGGCTGCACCTGGGCGCTGGTGGACATCGATGTGACCAAGTACCTGGGCAAGGCGCAGAAACTCAACATCACGCTGCCCGGCTACCTGCTCAATCGTATTGATGAATATGTGTTGCACCATCCTGAAGAGAAGAGCCGATCCGGCTTCCTCGCTTCGGCAGCGCTGAAGGTGTTGCAGCAAGGCCGGTGAGAAAACCGCCACAACCTGTGGGAGCGAGCTCCCACAGGTTTCAGCTATACGTTATTTGCTCTCCTTTCCAGACTCTTGCATCTGCACCGAAGACTTGGTGCCATCAGTGTTGTCCTTGGTCTCGTTATCCGAGTTGTCGAAACAGCCTTGCAGGGCGAACAAAGCGCAGGCGAGGCAAAAAGTGCGGGCGAGATTCATGATGTACTCCGATACCGAGGGCTTTCAGCAGTGACCTGCGAGAGTGGCAATCGTTGCGACTGTCATCGTGCCGGCCGATGAACGTCGACGGATGTTGGCGACTGAAATGTAAGTAGAATTTTCATCGTTTCATTGCTGTCACACCAGACAGGTGCATCCATAAGGAACACAGCAATGACCTTCGCAAAAATCGCTCAAAAACTGGCTCTCTGGGCGGGAAGCCCAAAGACATTTCTGGGGGCTATCGTGTTGTTGGTGCTCTGGGCCCTTAGCGGACCTCTTTTCCAGTTCAATGACACGTGGCAACTGATCATCAACACGTCAACCACGATCATTACCTTCCTGATGGTGTTCCTGATCCAAAACACGCAGAACCGCGATACCGACATCCTGCACCTCAAGGTCGATGAGTTACTGCGAGCAACCAAGGAGGCGCAGAATGCAATGCTCGGGCTCGAGTCGCTGGACCTCAAGCAACTGGAGGCGCTGAGAAAGCACTACCAAGCCATGGGCCAGGGCGAAGCCAAGAACCTTGAAGGCCTGGAAGAAAAGAACAAAGTGGACCTGAACCAGTGCTGACGCAGATGCGCTGAAAGGTTCTCCTTCGACAGGCAAAAATCAACCGGGACGCGAACGTCCCGGTCCTGAATACAAAAACCAGCGGATCAGCGGCTGGCTTGCAACGCCCTGGCCATTTCGAGATGGGTCTGCAACTTAGGCAGGGTCTCATCGGCGAAGGCCTTGATTTCCGGCACTTCGGTGGTCTGGGCCTGCTGCTGGATCTGCGCGATGGCCTCTTCAGTGGCCTTGACCTGGCTGGCGGCATAAGCAGCCTCGAAGGACTCGCCTTCCTGGACCTGCGGCATCAAGGCCTTGGCCTTGTCAGCCACTTCCTCCCGGGGAGCGACAGGCAAGTCGAGCTTCTTGGCGATCTTCGCCAGGTGTTGATTGGCGGTGGTACGGTCATTGATCACCATGATGGTGTAATCCTTGACCTCTCTGGATTCGGCTTTCCCGTGGGCCATGCGACTGGCTTCGATGTCGGCCATGCCTTTGGCTGAAGCATCGTTGATGAATTCGGCAGGCGATTGGGCCCAGGCACTATTGGCACCCAGGCCCATCAGTACGATGACACTGGTGGTGCGAAAAAAGCTGGCCATACGGCTCATGGTCGCGCCCTCCTCTGATAAAAGTTCTGGCGGGGTTCCCGCCTCTGAATCAGAACCCACCCGATTTCGCTTTCCGCTGAGTAGCTGCCAACAGCCGCGAGGGGGGGTTCTCCTACTTCTGCGACCCGCTTCAAGCCTCTTCGTTCGATCATGGACGATGTTTCCGGCGAGCGGAGCCCGCCTGACATCTGAAAAGGACAACGCTCGAAAGGTTGAAAAAAGCCAGCGGCACCACGACGAACGGTGGTGCGCTATCAGATACCGAACGCCCTGTGATTGTGGCGTTTGGCGGCATACATCGCCTCGTCGGCATGGCGAAACAGTGCGACATCTTCAGTGCCATGGTCGGGGAAACAGGCCACACCTATACTCGGTTCGATGCTCAGGCAGTGGCCGTCCAGACGCAGTGGCTGGACCAGTGCATGACGGATTTTTTCTTGCACGCCGTGGGCATCCTCCAGGGCCTGGATGCTATGCAGCAAGACCACGAACTCATCTCCGCCAATACGCGCCACAGTATCGGTGTCGCGTATACAGCCCTTGAGCCGATTAGCCACCGCTTGTAACAGCATGTCGCCAACCCCATGGCCATAGGTGTCATTGACCTGCTTGAAACGGTCCAGGTCGATGTACAACAAGGCCATGCGCCCGGACGCAGCGCGGGCGGTCGCCAGTGCACACTTGAACCGTTCACGGAGTAATTCGCGGTTGGGTACCTGGGTCAGCTGATCGTACTGAGCCATGTGCTGCAACCGGGCATGCAACTGCTTGCGTTCGATGGCGATGGTGATCTGTGCACAGACATATTGGAGCAGTTCCTTGTCCTGCTCGGTATACCGCTCGGTGTCCGGCGCACTCCTGACGATCAGCGCGCCAATCGTGCCGCTTTGCGAGTTCAGCGGCACGCCCAGCCAACACGGCGCGTCCGGCTGCGCCACAAGGTCGGCGAACCCCGACGGCAGCTGGCTGCTACCGGGCGTCAGCAGGATTGGCTGGCCGCTGCGAATCACCTCGGCGCACAAACGTCCGGTGACGGTGCCCGGCAGTTCAGGCTGCCCTTCCCGGTCGTCAACGTGATAGGGAAAATTCAGTTGCGCGCATTGCTCGTCATACAGTGCCACCGAGAAATTCAGCGCCGGCAGCCACTCGCCAATAATCAGGTGGATGCGCTTGAACAACGCCAGCAAGTCGGCCGCGGCATGGGCCGCCTCGGAAATCGCATACAACGCCGCCTGGCGGGACTCGGCCTGCTTGCGTTCGGTGATGTCCCGGGCCACGGCAATGCGCAGTTGATCCGCCGGCGACCAGCGTGCCGACCACAGGATATGCACCACCCGACCGTCCTTGCGCAGGTAGCGGTTCTCGAAATTGAGCTTGGGCTCACCGTTCATGATCTCCCGCGCCGCCTCGAGGGTTCGCAGGCGGTCGGCGGGATGCACCAAGTCAATCATTGGTTGGCCGATCAGCTCCTGCGGGGTGTAGCCAAAAATGCGTTCGCAGGCGGCACTGACAAACACGAAACGCCCTTGACCGTCGACGGCACACACGGCGTCCAGCAGAAGGTCGATGTAGCTGGCCAGCGGCGCGGAGCTTCGAGTGTCCATGGGGCAGGAGGTCATCCGGACAATGCGGCGGTGAGTGAACCGGGGATCGCCGGTTCACCACGCTGGTACAGCGTGCGGACCCGACGCGCACCCATCATACGATGAGGATAGCGTAGGTGATCAGTATGCAAACTGCGCGAGATAAGCAGGGCTCATCGCCTGATGTCACGACTCCAGAGAGCCGCCTCGTCACGGCTCCGTAAAAAACTCCATTCCGGCATAAGGAGCATGCCGACAGGCCTTCAGCCTGGATGCCAGGTCTCCCACGTGAACCTCGAGTTTGTGCCCATCCGGGTCGAGAAAGTAGAACGAATTCCCTTCGCTGCGATTATCCCGCCACGACGCCACCCGGGCCGCGTTCAGCCGCGCCACCAGCACCGGGAAATCCTCGGCGTTGGTGCTGAAAGCGTAATGGGTGTAGTCCGCCGCCAGCTCGGTCCTGCGCAACGGGTCAAAAGACAGGCACAACCACAATCCCGGCAGCGACAAATAGGCCCCGCTGTTCCACTTGGCCTCAAGACGCAGCTGCAACAGCTCGCCATAAAAAACCACACTGCGATCCAGGTCGGTGACGGCAAGGGTCAGATGATTGAGGCCAGAAAGCATCAGCAAGCAACCTTCAGAAAAATAGTGATAACCCAGCGGGCTTGGGGCGAACCCATGACGTTCCCAAGCTCCGACGTCGCCGATGGATTCCCCGCCCAAGGCCTTAGGCAAAGTCCTACGCAGAAATCTCCAGTGACACTCAAACACGCCAGAAACAGCCGATTCAAAGCCCTGCACAACAATCTGTAAAGTCTGGAAACACACCGCTATTGAAACACCCCACGGACAGCACCACTCACCAAGGAATGTAATCGCACCATGAACCAGACTGCTCAAGCGCCCCACCACTTCACCAACTATCGCAAGGTCATTTCCCTCGCAGACCAGAACTGGCAGAGCACCGAGGCCGGAAAAGTCTCAGGGCTGAATGTCGAGGTCAAGACACCCAACGTGCTGGTCGACCAATACGGTCGCACCTTCCATCACTTCTGCACCACTTCCTACCTGGGCCTGGACTACCACCCCGCATTGCTGGACGGCGCCATGACCACACTGTGGGAAACCGGAACCCTTCGGGTCGCCAATTCAAAGAATCGCTGCAAGCTGGCGATCCTGGACCAGTACGAAACCCAATTGTCGGAGCTGTTTGGCGCCAGTTGTCTCAGTGCCCTGTCGTGCAGCGCGGCGAGCGCTGGAATCCTGCCACTGCTGGCCAGCGGTGCGTTCACCAACAATTGTTCGCCCGTCATGGTGTTCGACAAACACGCCCATTACTCGATGAACCACAGCAAGGCCGCCTGCGCCGATGAAACCCAGGTCATCACCTGCCCCCACAACGACATGGATTTCATTGAAGACATGTGCAAACGCCAGCGCAGCGTGGCGTACGTGGCTGACGGCGCCTACAGCATGGGCGGGTTGGCGGACCTCGACAGCCTGATGTATCTCAAGCAACGCTACGGTCTGTTTCTCTATCTGGATGACTCCCACGCATTGTCCGCGGTCGGGGAGTCCGGAGCGGGCCTGGTCCGTTCGCGCCTCCCTGCCGTGGACGAGCGCACCCTGATCGTGGCTTCCCTGGCCAAGTCATTTGGCGCCAGTGGCGGGCTGGTCATGTTTGGCAGTGAACGGCACAAGGCGCTGGTGCAGCGTTACGGTGGGCCGAGCAATTGGTCCCAGAGCCTGAACGCAGCAGCCATCGGCGCCGGCATGGCCTCGATCCGCCTGCACCGCAGCCGGGAATTCAGCACCTTGCAGGAGCGCTTACAGGCTAATATTCGCCTCTTCGACAGCCTCGTGCGTACCGAACAGCGCGGCAACCCCATGGCAATCCGTATGGTGCCTTGCGGTGAAGCGGCCCTGGCCAACAGCCTGGCGGTCGAACTGGCCGAACTGGGGTATTTCACCTCGGCGGTCTTTTTCCCCGTGGTGCCGCAAGGCAAGGCGGCTATTCGCATTACCCTGCGCGCCGACATGGAGCCGAACGTGATTCGCTCGTTTTGCGAAAAGATCACCGAACTGCTGCTGACCCACGGGCGTGACATCCGCCCTTGAGACAGGACGCTCGATGAAGAACCGTACAACCCTGATCGTCACCTGCACCACCGTCTTCCTGGCACAACTGGGCATGAGCATCTACTTGCCGGCCCTGCCCGATATAGCCCGGGACCTGGGCGCCGATGCGTCCCGGGTTTCCTGGGGTTTGTCGGTGTATCTGATTGGCATGGCGCTGCCCATGTTGCTGTGGGGCAGCCTGAGCCAGCGCCTGGGGCGCAAGCCGGTCTTGCTGGCGGCCTTGGGGTTATACGGCCTGGGTAACCTGGCCCTTCCAATGGGCACAACCGTGGAGGCGTTCCTGACGCTCAGGTTGATCCAGGGCATCGGCGCCAGCGGTATTTCGGTGATGGCGCGGGTATTGATTCGTGACAGTTTCAGCGGCGACCTGTTGGCCAAGGCGCTGTCATGGATATCCATCGCCTTTGTGATTGCCCTCGGGATCGGCCAGTACCTGGGCTCGCTGATCCAGGCCACTTTCGGTTGGGAAGCGATTTTCCAGGGCTTGGGCGCCGTCAGCCTGGCCATGGCGGCAGCAGTGTCCCGGGCCCGGTTCCCGGCGCTGGTAAACGCCAGCAACGGGCAATCAGCGTGGGGTATCTACGGGCAAATACTCCGACAGCGCACGTTCCTGCTGCCGGCATTGGCCGGTGGGCTGGGTTACGGCGTGATCGTCGCGTTCAATACCGCAGCGCCGCTGATCCTGCAGGAAAGCTTCCACTGGTCGCCCATTGAATACGGCCTGCTGGGCTGGCCGGTCAGTGCGGCGTACTTGCTCGGGGCGCTGGCGGTGAACGCTTTTGTACTGCGCACCGGCCAACGACGAATGATGGGCTGGGGCATCGCGCTGGTGCTGGGCGGCAGCGTGACCATGCTGGCAGGCAGCCTTACCCTGGACAGCATCGCGTTGCTCTTCTGGCTGCCGTATTGTTTCGCGGTGTTTGGCCAGTCATTGACCTACCCCATCAGCCTGTCCCTGGCCAACGAAGGCTCACCGGTGGCCGGCGCCTATGCCATGGCGTTGAGCGGGTTTCTGCATCAACTGATGGCCTCGGTGATCGGCGCCATGGCCAGCCTGTCGTTGAGCCAACAGGCCTGGCCGCTGGCGGCGTTGTGCGTACTGCTGGGGGCGGCGGCGATGCTCTGTGTGAGGTGCGTGCCGCCCCGGGTCGCTTAAAACGCGCTGCGGAAAATCTCTTCGATCTGCCGCTGGTCCGCCGCCCGTGGGTTGGTCAGCCCGCAGGCGTCTTTCAAGGCGTTGGCGGCCAGCACCGGTACGTCGTTGAGGCGTACGCCCAGGTCACGCAAACCGGCCGGAATGTCCACGTCATGAGCCAGGCTGCGGATCGCCGCAATGGCGTCCCGGGCCCCCTCTTCCGGGCTGGTTCCGTGTGTATCGACGCCCATGGCATGGGCCACGTCGGTCAGTCGAGCAGCGCATACCGAGGCGTTGAAACTCTGCACATGAGGCAACAGCACCGCGTTGCACACACCGTGAGGCAAGTCGTAGAAACCACCCAGTTGATGCGCCATGGCGTGGACGAAACCCAACGACGCATTGTTGAACGCCATCCCTGCGAGAAACTGCGCGTAGGCCATGTTCTCCCGGGCTGGCAGATCGCTGCCGTCGCGCACGGCCAGGCGCAGGTTGTTGCTGATCAAGGTGATGGCCTTCAGCGCACAGGCATCGGTAATCGGCGTGGCGGCGGTGGAGACATAAGCCTCGATCGCGTGGGTCAGCGCATCCATACCGGTGGCGGCCGTCAGGCCCTTGGGCATTGCCACCATCAGCGCCGGATCATTGACCGACATCAAGGGGGTCACGTTACGATCGACAATCGCCATTTTCACGTGGCGCGTCTCGTCGGTGATGATGCAAAAACGGGTCATTTCACTGGCGGTGCCTGCCGTGGTGTTGATGGCGATCAACGGCAATTGCGGTTTGCTCGAACGATCGACGCCTTCATAGTCACGAATCTGCCCGCCATTGGTGGCGCACAGGGCGATGCCCTTGGCACAGTCGTGGGGCGAACCGCCCCCCAGGGACACGACGAAGTCACACTGGCTCTCCTTCAGCAGCCCCAGTCCGAGTTCGACATTGGCAATGCTTGGGTTGGGCTTGGCACCGTCGAAAACCACCGAGTCGACATCCTGGAGTGCCAGCAGCTCAGCCACCTTGCTGGCGACACCGGCCTTGGCCAGCCCCGCGTCGGTGACGATCAGGGCCTTGCGAAAGCCGTAGTTGCGAATGGCGGTCATTGCTTCATCGAGGCAGCCCAGCCCCATGATGTTCACGGCGGGAATGAAAAAAGTGCTGCTCATGAGGTCATGCTCCAGGATAGAGGCCGGATCGGCGGGCCTACAGAATGACCCAGTAGTCATGACGTATCTTGATCTGGCTCAAGACTGGGTCGTGATAAAGTCGCGACCTGCCTTTGCCACGTTTTTGAGATGACCCTTGCGATGACCGATTTCCAGGAATACGACACCCGGCTCGAAGACTGGGAGGCCGTGCGCGCCGATACCGCCTTCAGCGGCCTGCTGGTGGGCAATGGAGCCAGCCGCGCGGTGTGGGACGATTTCGGCTATGACTCGCTGTTCGAAAATGCCCGCGTTGTCGAAGAAAAAACCCTGAGCCCGTCGGAGCTGAGCGTGTTCGACGCGATGCAAACCCGCAGTTTCGAACAGGTGCTCGGTGCGCTGAAAACCACCAGTCGGATCAACAAGGCCCTGGCCGTCAGCTCTGCCGCCCCCCGCAATCGCTACTACGCGATCAAGGAAGCGCTGATCAACACCGTGCATGCGGTGCATATCCCATGGCGCCTGGTGCAACCCTCGACCCTGGCGACGCTCAACCAGGAGCTGGGACGCTACCGCACGGTGTTCACCACCAACTACGACCTGCTCAACTACTGGGCGATCCAGCACGCGCCCGAGACCATCAGCGACCTGTTCCTGGGCGATGACCACAGTTTCGACCTGAGCCAGGCGACCACGGACAAACCGCGCCTGCTGTACTTGCACGGCGGCCTGCACCTGGTGCGTAATCAGGACGGCACGGCGCGCAAGCTCACGTCCACCGAAGGCACCTTGCTCGGCAGTTTCGCCATCAACAACACCCTCAAGACCCTCGACGACGTGCCGCTGTTCGTCAATGAAGGCCCCAGCAGTGACAAGCTCAAGACCATCCGCAGCAGCGACTACCTGTCGTTCTGCTATGAGCAGTTGCTGCAGCACGGCGACAACTTGTGTCTGTTCGGCCAGGCCCTGGGCGAGCAAGACCGGCATATTGTCCATGCCCTGCGCCTGGCCGCACCGAAAACCGTGGCGATTTCGATCTATCCCCGTAGCCAGGCGTTCATCCAGCATCAGAAGCGCCATTACGCCAAGGTGTTCCAGGGACTGGAGGTGCAATTGCGCTTCTTCGATGCCAAGAGCCACCCGCTGGGCGATCCGAAGCTGTCGGTGCCAGTGGAGGTTTAAAGGCAGGGTAAACCTGAGTGGCAAGGGGTTCACTTGTGGGAGCAAAGCTTGCTCGCGATGAGCGATAACTCGGCTAGCCTGCACAATCGCAGCGCCTGCATCGCGGGCAAGCCTTGCTCCCACAGGTCCCCTCGTCAAAGATCCTCTTATTACCGTCCTGTCAGAGCGCCACCACGGTCTTGTCCTTGATCACCGTCGTCGGTCCGTTGGCCTTGACGCTGGCGATACCTTTGTCCCGGGCGGCGTCCGATGAGTACGCCTCGCTGCTACCAATCACTTCGTGGTTGCCGGCCTTGAGGTTGAAATACGGATGGCCGTCCTTGGTGTTCTTGAGTTCATAGCGCTCGGCCAACGGACTGTTTTTCTGCACCGAAGCAATGCCGCCATCGGCACCGCTGCGGGTGGTGTACAGCTCGCTGGTCAAAATGGTCTCGGCGTTGGCCGCCTTGAGCACAAACCGAAACTGGCCGCTGCTGCTTTTGCTGATTTCGTACCATCCGGACATGATTTTTCTCCTGGCAATGAAGACATGCCCCGAGAGTAAAGACCCGCTGCGCTTGTCCTGCCAGTGCGCTATGCAGCGTTTACAAAGTGATGGCCGTGCCCAGCAAAGTCAGGAACCCCGCCAGCCAGCTTGGATGCGCAGGCCAGGCCGGTGCGGTCGCCAGGTTGCCCTGGACATGGCCTTGGGTCACGGGAATGTCGATATAGGTCCCGCCCGCCAGCCGTACTTCCGGGGCACACGCGGGGTAGGCGCTGCATTCGCGCCCTTCGAGGATGCCCGCCGCCGCCAGCAGTTGCGCGCCATGGCATACGGCGGCAATTGGCTTGCCCGCCAGGTCGAAATCACGCACCAGTTGCAGGACGGTTTCATTCAGACGCAGGTATTCCGGCGCGCGTCCACCCGGCACCAGCAATGCGTCGTAGTCGGTGGCCTGGACGTTGGCGAAGTCATGGTTGAGGGCGAACAAGTGCCCCGGTTTTTCACTGTAGGTCTGGTCACCTTCGAAATCATGGATCGCTGTGCGCACCGTCTGCCCCGCGGTTTTGTCCGGGCACACGGCATGCACGGTGTGGCCGACCATCTGCAAGGCCTGGAACGGCACCATGACTTCATAATCTTCGACGTAATCGCCGACCAGCATCAGGATTTTCTTGGCCGCCATGGGAAGGGCTCCTTTGGGAATGCGTGAGGGGTTAACGCATTAAAGGTAGACCGGCACGTCGGTGGGTGAAGGATAAGCGGCGATTACCTGACGGGCTGCATCGATACGCTGGTCTCACAGGCCAGACTCAACCTTGTGGGAGCAAAGCTTGCTCGCGATGCAGGCACCACGACTCGACAGTAGAACCGAGTCATC
The DNA here is from genome assembly GCF_013347965.1 of Pseudomonas bijieensis. Classification (NCBI taxonomy): domain Bacteria; kingdom Pseudomonadati; phylum Pseudomonadota; class Gammaproteobacteria; order Pseudomonadales; family Pseudomonadaceae; genus Pseudomonas; species Pseudomonas bijieensis. Next base: position 2,646,441 of record NZ_CP048810.1, read on the forward strand.
CTTCGTCGCGAGCAAGCTTTGCTCCCACAGTCCCCTATCACAGGAGTTGGCGTAAACAGGAGTCAGGAGAGATAACCATCCGCCCGCAACAGCGTTTCGAGGCAGTGCTCGGAGATGTGGTAGAAGGCCTTGAGCTCCTGGATCTTGGCCAGCAGCTCGGTGGGGTCCGCCGGTTCGGCGCGTTTGACGGCCAGAATCATCTTGTTCTTGTTGGTGTGCTCCAGGGAGATGAACTCGAAAACCTTGGTCTCGTAGCCGCAGGCTTCCAGGAACAGCGCCCGCAAACTGTCGGTAACCATTTCCGCCTGCTGGCCCAGGTGCAGGCCATATTGCAGCATCGGCTTGAGCAAGGCCGGGCTCTGGATCTGCAGGCGGATCTGCTTGTGGCAACACGGCGAGCACATGATGATCGAGGCGCCCGAACGAATGCCCATGTGGATCGCGTAATCAGTGGCGATATCACAGGCGTGCAAGGCGATCATCACATCCACCGCGCTTGGCGCCACACTGCGCACGTCACCGTGCTGGAAGCTCAGGCCCGGATGTTCCAGGCGCGCGGCGGCTTCGTTGCACAGCTTGACCATGTCTTCGCGCAACTCGACACCGGTCACCACGCCTTCGGCCTGCAAGGTGTTGCGCAAGTAATCATGGATGGCGAAGGTCAGGTAGCCCTTGCCCGAACCGAAATCCGAGACCCGCACCGGTTTGTCCAGGGCCAGCGGCGAAGACGTCAGCGCATGGCTGAAGACCTCGATGAACTTGTTGATCTGCTTCCACTTGCGCGACATCGCCGGGATCAGCTCGTGCTTGTGGTTGGTCACGCCCAGGTCGGCCAAAAAAGGCCGGCTCAGGTCGAGGAAGCGGTTTTTCTCGCGATTGTGCTCGGCAGACGGCACTTCCCGTAGTTGCTGGGGCTTGCTCTTGAACAGCGAACTCTTGCCCTTTTTGCTGTATTCCAACTGCGCCTCGTCGGTGACCGCCAGCAAATGCGCGTTCTTGAACGACGCTGGCAACAGCGCGGCGATGGTGTCCACGCCTTCGGCCAGCGGGAAATTCTTGGTGATGTCGCGGGTCTTGTAGCGGTAGACGAAGGACAGGCACGGCTGATCCTTGACCGTCAGTTGCTTGATGATCAGCCGCTGCAGGTCCGCTTCGTCGCCGACGTACTTGGCCAGCACCAGTTTGATGAAAGTGTTTTGCACAAGGCTGGTGTGCAGCAGCTCGATGAACTGGGCGTGGTGATCCGGCGCGGAACGGGCGGGGGTGGCGGTGACAGACATGAAAAAAGCGGCCTCGGTGCGGGCGAATCGGGAATGGCGGGTATTTTAGGGGGGATGGGGAGTGAGGGCACGGAAAAGTTCGTGTGGTGAGCAGTAGCCTCTGTGGGAGCAAGGCTTGCCCGCGATGAATACGCCGCGATAGTGCAGGCTCACCGCGTTATCGTTCATCGCGAGCAAGCTTTGCTCCCACAGGCTTTGCTCCCACAGGCTTGTGCTGGCGGGAAATTTTCAGCCCAGCACCACCAACCGATTCGGCAATTCATTGCGCTCCTGGGTCACCGGCACGTGTTCCTTGAGCAATTCGCCGCAGGCCTCGATACACGTCACGAAGCCCTGCAACGTCTGTCCCTGGCGGACCTGCTGGGTGAACGCCGCGACGATGGCGTCCCAGTTCTTGTTGTCGAGGCGCTTGGAAATACCTTCGTCCACCAGGATTTCCACATAGCGCTCGGCCTCGCAAACAAAGATCAGCATGCCTGTGCTGCCCACGGTGTGGTGCAGGTTCTGCTCGAGGAATTGCCGGCGCGCCAGGTTGGAGGCCCGCCAGTGACGCACGGAACGGGGGATCAGGTGCGTGGTGATCCTGGGGATGCGAAACACCAGGCACAGCACAATGAAACTGACCCACTGCACCAGCAACAGACTGTGCATGGCCAGCCAGCCGGTGAGGTAATGGACCACGCCGGGCACCACCAGAGCCAACAGGCTGGCCCAAAGCAATGGGATGTAGGCGTAGTCGTCGGCGCGAGCGGCCAACACGGTGACCAGCTCGGCGTCGGTATCTCGCTCGACCCGGGCAATGGCTTCGGCGACCTTGCGTTGTTCGTGTTCAGTCAGTAATGCCATGGTCAAAAGTGCCTGCTCATTATTATTGTCACCAGCCGCCCGACGAACCGCCGCCCCCGAAACTGCCACCGCCACCACTGAAGCCCCCACCGCCTCCACCGCCGAAGCCTCCACCGCCTCCGCCCGAACGGCTGGAGCCACCGCTTCCGCTCGGCAGGATACCGAGCATCTGGCACACCAATATCGTCAAAATAAACAGGATCACCAGAAAGATGAACAGCCCCGGATGGCGCTCGACGAAATCACCCTGCTCCTGCTGCCCGTCCGCACTGTATGCCGGCGCCGGTTCATCCAGCGGACTGCCGCCCAACACCACCAGCATCGCCGCGACGCCATCACTGATGCCTTTGTTGAAATTGCCCGTCTTGAAGGCCGGGGTAATCACCTGGTTGATGATCACCGAACTCTGGGCGTCGGTCAGGCGATCCTCCAGACCGTAGCCCACTTCGATGCGCAGTTTACGGTCATCCCGGGCGACGATCAGCAGCGCGCCGCTGTTTTTGTCCTTCTGCCCGATGCCCCAGTGGCGTCCCAGTTGATAGCCGAAGTCTTCGATGCTGCTGCCTTGCAGGTCCGCCAGCGTGACCACTACCACTTGTTCGCCAGTGGCCTGTTCATGGGCCTTGAGCTGCGCCTCCAGTTGCCCGCGCACCGACGGGTCAAGCATCTGGGCGGTGTCCACCACCCGCCCGGTCAGCGCCGGAAACTTCAATTCGGCCTGGGCCGTGACTGCAAACACCCAGAGCAACAGCACCAGGCCAATTTTCAACACTCGCATCGTAACTCCTGTGTGGGAGCGAGCGGGTGTGGGAGCAAAGCTTGCTCGCGATGAAGGCACCTCGGTCTTTCTAATGACCGCGTTATCGTTCATCGCGAGCAAGCTTTGCTCCCACAGGCTCGCTCCCACAGTTTTTTCAGAACTTCACCTCAGGCGCTTTCTCGGCATTGGGGCTGGTCGCCTCGAAGGTTTCGCGGATCGGCAAGTCGCTGTACATCACGCTCTGCCACAGGCGTCCCGGGAACGTGCGGATCTCGGTGTTGTACTTCTGCACCGCCAGGATAAAGTCGCGGCGGGCCACGGCGATGCGGTTCTCGGTGCCTTCGAGCTGCGATTGCAGGGCCAGGAAGTTCTGGTTGGCCTTGAGGTCCGGATAACGCTCGACCACCACCATCAGCCGGCTCAACGCACCGCTCAACTGGTCCTGGGCCTGCTGGAACTGCTTGAGCTTTTCCGGGTTGTCCAAGGTGCTGGCGTCCACCTGGATCGACGTGGCCTTGGCCCGCGCCTCAACCACCGCGGTCAGGGTGTCCTGTTCGTGCTGGGCATAGCCCTTGACGGTTTCCACCAGGTTGGGGATCAGGTCGGCGCGGCGCTGGTACTGGTTCTGCACTTGGCCCCAGGCGGCCTTGGCCTGTTCGTCCAGGGTCGGGATGTTATTGATGCCGCAACCGGCCAGCAGCGTGGTGAGCAGCATCAAGGCCAGCATCGGCAGGCTACGAAGGTGGTTCAGTCGTGGATTCATGGGATGAAGCGCTCCCTGGCATGACATTGGAAAAACCCGGCACCTATCTCACTGGCGTCTGGGGCATAATCTGCGCCGCACTGGATTGAATCGGGTCGATGGGCTAAAAGATGCGCAGTGCGAAACTAAGTTCAGCCCAATGGGTTCGAAAGTGTGCTGCATTTAACTGAACAACAATAGCCGCTCCTCACATTTTGGCTGACCGGCGTGGCGTGATCCCCGCCCTTTAGGCTTGCGAGAAAACTATTCATGAAGAAGCTGTGTTTGCTGGGCCTGTTTGTCAGTCTGGCCAGTCAATCCGTATTTGCCGACAACCTGCCAGCCCCCATAGAGAACAAGGACGCGTTCATCAGTAACCTGATGAAGCAAATGACCCTCGAAGAGAAGATCGGCCAGTTGCGCCTGATCAGCATCGGCCCGGAAATGCCTCGGGAGATGATCCGCAAGGAAATCGCCGCCGGCAATATCGGTGGCACGTTCAACTCCATCACTCGCGATGAAAACCGTCCGATGCAGGACGCGGCCATGCGCAGCCGGTTGAAGATCCCGATGTTCTTCGCCTACGACGTGATCCACGGCCACCGCACCATTTTCCCGATCCCCCTGGCCCTGGCCTCGAGCTGGGACATGGACGCCATTTACCACTCCGGCCGAATCGCCGCCCAGGAAGCCGCGGCCGACAGCCTGGACATTACCTTCGCGCCGATGGTCGACATTTCCCGCGACCCGCGCTGGGGCCGGACGTCCGAAGGTTTCGGCGAGGACACCTACCTGGTGTCGCGCATCGCCGGGGTGATGGTCAAGGCGTTCCAGGGCAACGGCGCCAACGCGGCCGACAGCATCATGGCCAGCGTCAAGCACTTCGCCTTGTACGGCGCGGTGGAAGGCGGTCGGGACTACAACACCGTGGACATGAGCCCGGTGAAAATGTACCAGGACTACTTGCCCCCCTATCGTGCCGCCATCGACGCCGGAGCTGGCGGGGTGATGGTCGCGCTGAACTCCATCAACGGCGTGCCCGCCACCGCCAATACCTGGCTGATGCACGACCTGCTGCGCAAGGAGTGGGGCTTCAAGGGCCTGGCGGTCAGTGACCACGGCGCCATCTTCGAATTGATCAAGCACGGCGTCGCCAAGGACGGTCGCGAAGCGGCGAAGCTGGCGATCAAGGCTGGCATCGACATGAGCATGAACGACTCGCTCTACGGCAAGGAGCTACCGGGGCTGCTCAAGGCCGGTGAGATCGAGCAGAGCGACATCGACAATGCGGTACGGGAAGTGCTCGCGGCCAAATACGACATGGGTCTGTTCAAGGACCCGTACCTGCGCATCGGCAAGGCCGAGGATGACCCGGCCGACACCTACGCCGAAAGCCGCATGCACCGCTCCGATGCCCGTGACGTGGCGCGCCGCAGCCTGGTCCTGCTGGAAAACCGCAACCAGACCCTGCCCCTGAAGAAGACGGCGAAAATCGCCCTGGTCGGCCCGCTGGCCAAGGCACCGATCGACATGATGGGCAGTTGGGCCGCCGCCGGGCGTCCTGCGCAATCGGTCACCCTGTTCGATGGCATGACTCGCGCCCTGGGTGCTGAGTCGAAGCTGATCTATGCCCGTGGCGCCAACATCACCAGTGACAAGAAGGTGCTCGACTACCTGAACTTCCTCAACTTCGATGCCCCGGAAGTGGTGGACGACCCGCGCCCGGCCCAGGTGCTGATCGACGAAGCGGTAAAAGCCGCCAAGGATGCCGATGTGGTGGTGGCCGCCGTGGGTGAGTCCCGCGGCATGTCCCATGAGTCGTCGAGCCGTACCGAACTGAACATCCCGGCCAGCCAACGCGAATTGATCAAGGCCCTGAAGGCCACCGGCAAGCCGCTGGTACTGGTGCTGATGAATGGCCGTCCGCTGTCGTTGCTGGAAGAAAAACAGCAGGCCGATGCGATCCTGGAAACCTGGTTCAGCGGCACCGAAGGCGGCAACGCCATCGCCGACGTGCTGTTCGGCGACTACAACCCGTCGGGCAAGCTGCCGATTACCTTCCCTCGTTCGGTGGGGCAGATTCCGACCTACTACAACCACCTGAGCATCGGCCGGCCGTTCACGCCGGGCAAGCCGGGCAACTACACCTCGCAATATTTCGATGACACCACCGGCCCGCTCTATCCGTTCGGCTATGGCCTGAGCTACACCGAATTCAGCCTGTCGGACATGGCCCTGTCATCCACCACGCTGAACAAGACCGGCAAGCTCGACGCCAGCGTAACCCTGGAAAACACCGGCAAGCGTGACGGCGAAACCGTGGTGCAGCTGTACATCCAGGACGTGACCGGCTCGATCATCCGCCCGGTGAAGGAGCTGAAGAACTTCCGCAAGGTGATGCTCAAGGCCGGCGAGAAGAAAGTCATCCACTTCACCATCACCGAAGACGACCTGAAGTTCTTCAATGCCCAGCTCAAGTACGCGGCTGAGCCGGGCAAGTTCAACGTGCAGATCGGCCTGGACTCCCAGGACGTGAAGCAGCAGAGTTTTGAGTTGCTCTGACCCAATAACTGCAAAACCCTGTGGGAGCCTGCTCGCGATGAGGGCCTATCAGTCACAGCATCACTGACTGTCAGGTCATTATCGCGAGCAGGCTCGCTCCCACATGGGTCTTCGGTGAACCTTACCCCCGCCGATCCAACAGATTCACCACCACCCGATCCACCAACCCCCACACCCGCTGCTTGAACCGCTTCCACAGCGGCCGGCGCTGCCAGGCGTCGAGGCTGACCTGCAGGCTCTGGGCGAAGTCCCGTTCGAAACTGGCCGCCACTGCGCCACTGAGCCTGGAATCCAGGGCTTCGAGGTTGGCTTCCAGATTGAAACGCAGGTTCCAGTGATCGAAATTGCAGGAGCCGATGCTGACCCAGTCGTCCACCAACACCATCTTCAGGTGCAGGAAACACGGCTGGTATTCGAAGATCTGTACGCCGGCCTTGAGCAATCGTGGGTAATAACGATGCCCGGCGTAGCGCACGGATGGGTGATCGGTACGCGGGCCGGTCAGCAGCAGGCGCACGTCGATACCCCGGGCGGCGGCCTTGCGCAAGGAACGGCGCACGTTCCAGGTCGGCAAGAAATACGGCGTCGCCATCCAGATGCGTTTCTGGCCGCTGTTCAGTGCCCGGGACAGCGATTGCAGGATGTCGCGATGCTGGCGGGCGTCGGCATACGCCACACGCCCCATGCCCTCGCCCACCGGAGGAACGCGCGGCAGGCGCGGCAAGCCGAAGTTGGACGCCGGTTTCCAGGCTCTCCGATGACGGTTGGCGAGCCACTGGCGGTCAAACAGCAATTGCCAGTCGAGCACCAGCGGACCGACGATTTCCACCATCACTTCGTGCCACTCACTGCGGTCGTCGAGGGGGTTCCAGAATTCATCGGTCACTCCGGTGCCACCGACCACGGCCAGGCGCTGGTCCACCAACAGCAGCTTGCGGTGATCCCGGTAGAGGTTGCGCACCCAACGGCGCCAGCTCAGCCGATTGTAGAAACGCAACTCCACTCCGGCCTCGGTCAGGCGCTTGCGCAGGGCCAGGGTAAACGCCAGGCTGCCGTAGTCATCGAACAGACAACGCACGCGAACGCCACGTTCGGCGGCCTGGACCAGAGCCTGGACCATCGCTTCAGCGCAAGCGCCCGCCTCCACCAGGTACAGCTCCAGCTCGACCTGTTCCTGGGCACGGGCGATTTCCACCAGCATGCGCGGGAAGAACTGCGGGCCGTCGATCAACAGCTCGAAGCGATTGCCTTCACGCCAGGGAAATACCGGGCCACTCATGTCAGCGCGCCGTGAAAATCAGCACCGCATTCACCGGCACCGAGAGGCTGATGGCCGACAACCCGGCCAGGTTTCGCAGTTTTTCCAGCCCCGGCGCCAGATCGAAATCCGCCGCGTTGAGCACCACCGGTTCCAGGGTCACCACTTGGAAGCGGCGTTCGTCCAGGCGCGTGGCCAGCAGTTCGACAGGGTACTCGTGCTGTTTGCCGTGCAGGTTCACCGTCAGCGGCAGGCGCAACTCCAACTGCGCGCCGTTGGCCAGGTCCTGGATCGGCATCAGGTCGATTTGTGCGGTGATGGTGGCCTCGGCAAATTGCTTGATCTCGAACAGCTCGGCGCGCATGCGCTCATCGCGCAGGGGGATGCCGCTGTTGACGGATTCCAGCTCCACTTCCAGGCGGGCCAGGCCGTTGGGCTGCACTTGGCCGTGAAGTACCAGGAAACGCTGGACCTCGGAGACATTGCCATTTTTGCTGCTGATAAACGACAGCCGCGAAGACTCGCCGTCCAGGTACCAGTCGGCCTGGGCCGGCAGCGCTGCGCAGGCCAGCAGCAAGCTGGCGACAGCGTGAGGGAAAAACCGCTTGAACATACACACTCGCAGGGCACATAAACCTGTGGCGAACCTTAACCGGGCCGAGGGCACTTGCAAACTGTCTGTTTCAATAACTGCAGGAACACACAGAACCTGTGGTAAAGGGATTCGTTTGTGGAGCTTGCCCGCGATGGCGTTTTAGGAATCGCCATCGCGGGCAAGCCTTGCTCCCACAATAGAAACGGCGTCAGACCTTGCACCCAAAAGTTAGCTCAGAGTTCCAACCGACACCCCTGCCGCTTCCCCAGCCATTGCGCACTGTTGCTGCGCCCCAATCCACTGACGGTGACGCGCTTGGCTTCAACGGTTTCGAGAAAATCGCTGGTGGGCACTGACTGCTTCACATACCCCCGGCAATACTCGGCCGGTTGCTGCATCACATAGCGGCACGAGCAATATTCCTTGGCGGTGTAGGCACTGATGATGTCGGGAAAGGCCCGCAACGCCACCCGCTCGAGCCAGACCCAACCGAACAAGGCAATGAGCAGCACCGACAGCAGGCTAAGCAAGATTTTGCGCTTCATGGCTGCACCTTTGCGGCGAACGCCGCCATGGCGCGCTTGAGCAGTTCGTTATGGCGATAGCTACCGTCGCGGTCGTCGCCGTAACGCACGATCACCAGTTTGGCGCTGGGGATGATGTACAGCGCCTGGCCCCAATGGCCCAGCGCGGCGAAGGTGTCCGGCGGCGCGTCGGGCCAGGGGTGGATTGCCGGGTCGACAGCGCGGTTGAGCCACCAATGCCCGCCGGGCACGGCCTCGTCCTGGCCGGCCTGGAAGTGGGCGAAAGGTTCACGATTGAACGCGACCCACTCCCTGGGGATCAGTTGCCGTTGGCCCCAGCGGCCGTCCCGCTGCATCAACAACCCGACACGCGCCAAGTCCCGCGCCGTGAGGTAGGCGTAGGACGATCCCACGAAGGTGCCGCTGGCATCGGTTTCCCAGGTAGCATGGCGGATGCCCAGGGGGTCGAACAAAGCCGTCCAGGGATAGTCGGAGTAGCGCGCCGGGCCGACGATGTTTTTCAACGCGCCAGCCAGCAGGTTGCTGTCGCCGCTGGAATAACGGAACGCCTGGCCTGGCGGACCGGCGCTTTCATGCTCCGCGGTGAATCCCGCCATGTCGCGCCGTCCACGGGTATACAGCATTGCCACCACCGAGGAGTTGAGCGGCGCGTATTCGTAGTCTTCCTGCCAGTCCAGGCCCGAGGCCCAATGGAAAAGATCGGCTAGGGTCAGCCTCGGGTGCCGGCTCAGGGGCGGGTAGTACTTGGCTGCCGGATCATCCAGGGCAAAGCGCTTTTCCCCGTAGGCCACGCCGAACACCGTCGCCAGCAGGCTTTTGCTGATGGACCAGGTCAGGTGCGGGGTCTGGGCAGTGGTTGGCCCGGCGTAGCGTTCGTAGACCAGCCGACCGTCCCGGATCACCAGCAGCGCGTCGGTGCGGATGCCTCGGCGGGTGACGTCGTCCCGGGGTGGGAAGGCATATTGCTCCAAGGCTTCGATGGCCGGCCCGGTAGGGGTCGGAGCGGTTGGCCACTGCTCGCTAGGCCAATCTTCGGCGTGAGCGCCCAAGGTGAGCAACAGGAGTGGGATCAGGAACCAGCCTTTGGACATGCTTGGGGCTCGCAGGATTGAACCTGATGAGCTTAGGCAGGCTTGATGACAGTTTGGATGTTTGTGCCGACAGTACCGACGCCATCGCAGGCAAGCCTTGCTCCCACAGGTCTACGACAGACTGTCATTTAACACTGAACCTGTGGGAGCAAGGCTTGCCCGCGATGAGGCTCGTCAAGCCAATGAAGATTCCAGAGCCTTGGCCAACCGCTTGGCCCGCGCCCCTGCCGCCATCTCCATCACTGCCTTATCCCGCGTCCACATCTCGCACCACGTTGCAGGCCCGGCGGCCAGTGCGTCCTTCAGCTCGCCAGCGAGCCCGTCAAACTGGGCGAACAACCCACCCAGCAGCACATGCCCGGCAGCACTCGAAGGGTTGTGACGGCTCACCTCCGCGCAACCGGCCAGCAGCCCCAGCAGGCGCAATTGCAACGCCTGGGGCCAGGCACACTCTTGTCCGACGCCATACAACCAGGCGGTCATCGCGCTGAGCACATAAAGGTCTTCCAGGGTGCGGAACGGCTTGACGTAGGCATCCCAACCGTCGCCTGCCAGCAACTCGCACAGCGCGCCATCGAGCAGGACGCGGCCATGGCTGACGTCCGGCATCAGGGCAATGGCCGGGAGTTTTTCCAGGGTCACGCCAGGCTCACCGGGATAGACCACCGCCAGGTTCAGTCGCGGCGTTTCACCGGGCGCTTCGCAGCGGGCGGCAATCAGCAACCACTCGGCGGCGTCGCCGGCGGTGACGAAATCCTTGCGCCCGCTCAGGCGCAAATCACTGAGGCGGGTCTGCATGTCCGCCGGGCGCAAGCTGCGTTGTTCGGTGGCGCACAAGGCGCCGAGGCTTTGGGGCGCGCTGGGCCAAAGCACCCGCAGCGCCGCCTGGTACCCCACCAGGAACGCCAGCCCCGGTGTCGCCATCAACCGCGCCCCGGCCACGGCCAGTTCGAACGGCGTCACCGGCCCCAGGCGTTGCAACAAGGTCGCATAACCTTCGGCCAGGTCCGGATGGGCAGGCAGGCGCTCGCCGCGTTCGATCAGAGTGTGCCAGGGCATGGGGGACTCCTTGAGGGCTGTCATATAAGCATCACCAAAGCTTCATGGCGATGACACCGGGGCTACATAGCCTGACTTTGCACAACATGGCTGCATAAAGAAAGTCGACAGGCTGCAACTGAACAGCCCGCACGGAGATTCGCTATGACCCAGATCGCCCGCATCAGCGACACCGGCAATGAACGCCGCCTGCAAGCCGAACGCCTGATCGGCGCCCACGCCTTGCAAGAAGCCCAGGCCCTGCGCTTCAACGTCTTCAGTGGCGAATTCAACGCCAAGCTCAAAGGCGCGGAAAAGGGTCTGGACATGGATGACTATGATGTTCACTGCGCCCACATCGGCGTACGCGACCTGAACACCGGTCGCCTCGTGGCGACCACTCGCCTGCTCGACCACCAGGCCGCCAGCAGCCTGGGCCGGTTCTATAGCGAAGAAGAATTCAGCCTCCACGGCCTGGTCCATCTCAAGGGCCCGATCCTGGAAATCGGCCGTACCTGCGTCGACCCGGCCTACCGCAACGGCGGCACCATCGCCGTACTGTGGGGCGAACTGGCCGAGGTCCTGAACGAAGGCGGCTACAGCTACCTGATGGGTTGCGCGAGCATTCCGATGCAGGATGGTGGCGTCCAGGCCCAGGCGATCATGCAGCGCCTGCGCGAACGCTACCTGTGCACCGAGCACCTGCAAGCCGTACCGAAAAAACCGCTGCCGAGCCTGGACGTACCGTCCAACGTCATTGCCGAGATGCCGCCGCTGCTCAAGGCCTATATGCGCCTGGGCGCGAAGATTTGCGGCGAGCCATGCTGGGACGAGGATTTCCAGGTGGCCGACGTGTTCATCCTGCTCAAGCGCGACGAACTCTGCCCGCGCTACGCCCGCCACTTCAAGGCAGCGGTGTAATGAGCCGGTTGCGGGTGTACGCGCGTATCGCGCGAGTCTTGCTGGTGGTGACCCTGGGCCTGAGCATGGCCAGCGTGTTCGGCCTGTTCGAGCGCCTGGGGATTGCCAACTCCATGGTCCGTCGCCAGCGTTGGTCAAGGTTCTTCATGGCGCGGCTGAGCCATGCCCTGCCCTTTTGCGTGACGGTCCACGGCGAACTGCCACAACGGCCGATGCTGTGGGTCAGCAACCATGTGTCCTGGACCGACATCCCGTTGCTGGGCATGCTCACACCGATGTCATTTCTGTCCAAGGCCGAAGTGCGCACCTGGCCGGTTGCCGGATGGCTGGCCGCCAAGGCCGGCAGCCTGTTTATCCGACGCGGTTCGGGTGACAGCCAATTGATCCGCAAGCAAATGAGCCGCCATCTGGAACAGGCCCATCCGCTGCTGATGTTCCCGGAAGGCACCACCACCGATGGTCGCTCCCTGCGCACCTTCCACGGTCGCTTGTTGTCGGCGGCCATCGATGCCGATGTGGCGTTGCAGCCGGTGGCGATCCGTTATGTGCGTAACGGTGAACCTGACGCGTTGGCACCGTTCATTGGCGATGATGATTTGCTGTCGCACCTGATGCGCCTGTTCGCCAATGATCGGGGCGAGGTGCACATCCATCTGCTGCAACCCATCGCCTGCCACGGCCAGGAGCGTGCGGCGCTGGCGTTCCAGGCGCAACAGGCGGTGCACAAGGCGTTGTTCGGGGCGATCCCGGAGAAGCAGCAAGCCCCGATGCGACCTGCCATTGCGGCCTGATCCGGACACCTTGTGGGAGCGAGCCTGCTTGCGATAGCGGCTTAACATTCAGCAGAGATGTTGACTGGACCAACACATCGCGAGCAGGCTCGCTCCCACATTTGATCTGCGGCGGCCATGAGATTCGGCCTGGCAAAAGTCCTGTGTGGGAGCGAGCCTGCTCGCGATAGCGGCATAACATTCAGCAGAGATGTTGACTGGACCAACACATCGCGAGCAGGCTCGCTCCCACATTTGATCTGCGGCGGCCATGAGATTCGGCCTGGCAAAAGTCCTGTGTGGGAGCGAGCTTGCTCGCGATAGCGGCTTAACATTCAGCAGAGATGTTGACTGGACCAACACATCGCGAGCAGGCTCGCTCCCACAATTAGTCCTGCGGTGTGACTTGGTTTTGAGCAAAATCCTGAAGCTGTGGGTAGAACAACCGGAAATCCTCGCTCAACGGCTCATAGAGCCTGATCAACTCTTCCATCGCACCCGCCAGTTCCTCCGGCCGGGACAGACGCCGGGAAATCCCGCGCAGTACCTGCCCAAGCACTTCGAACTCCCGGTAAGACCCCAGCCAGTCATCCGCCGCCATATGCGGCGCGATGTGCGCCAGGCGCCCTGGTAGCTGCGGTTCGGTATTGAGTACCTGGTACACCCGGGCCGTGAAGTCCAGCAGCGGCCCTTCGCCGTACAACGTCCAGTCCCGGGCCAGGCAGTGATCGAAAAACACATCGAGCACGATCCCGGCATACCGCCTGCGCACCGTGGAAAAACGCGACAGGGCAATATCCACCAAGGGATGGCGGTCGGTGTACATGTCGATGCGCCGATGCAGGGCAATCGCCGCTTCGATCCGTGGATCGTAGAGCCCTTGCAGCGGCCCTTTGACGAAATCGCCGTAGAGGCTGCCGAGCAGTTGTTCCCGGCCAGGGCCGCCGAGATGCAGGTGCGCGAGATAGTTCATGGCCCGCAGCTTAGCACCCCCGCGCCCATATCGTTATAACCCGATATAGCGATTTGTTCGGTATTCAGATCAAATCCATATTGGTGTATCGCGAAATAACGATTTAAGGTTCGCTCCATCGCGATATAGCGTTTTACCCATCCCGAGCTTGCCACCATGACCCTCGACCTCGACGAAATAATAAAAGCCCTGGCGCACCCAGTACGGCGAGACATCCTCAACTGGCTCAAGGACCCCAAGGTCCAGTTCCCCGACCAGTTGCACAACCACGAGTTCGGCATTTGCGCCGGGCAGATCGACCAGCGTTGCGGCCTGTCGCAATCCACGGTGTCTGCGCACTTGGCGGTATTGCAACGGGCGGGGCTGATCACCAGCCAGAAGGTCGGTCAATGGCACTTTTTCAAACGCAACGAGGAAGTGATCCAGCAGTTCCTCAAGCAAATGAGCCAAGAGCTCTGACCTGACAAGGACCCATCATGCCCCTCTCACTTCTCATCCTGGCTCTGAGCGCCTTCGCCATCGGCACCACCGAGTTCGTCATCATGGGCCTGTTGCCCGATGTCGCGGCCGACCTGGGCGTGTCGATTCCTGGCGCCGGCTGGCTGGTCACCGGCTACGCCCTGGGCGTGGCCATCGGTGCACCGTTCATGGCACTGGCCACCGCGCGGCTGCCGCGCAAGGCCGCCCTGGTGGTGTTGATGGGGATCTTCATCATCGGCAACCTGCTTTGTGCGATTGCCAGCGACTACAACGTGCTGATGTTCGCCCGGGTCGTCACCGCCCTGTGCCACGGTGCGTTCTTCGGCATTGGTTCCGTGGTGGCCGCCGGCCTGGTGGCACCCAACAAGCGCGCCTCGGCCGTGGCCCTGATGTTCACCGGCCTGACCCTGGCCAACGTACTCGGCGTACCGCTGGGTACCGCACTGGGTCAGGAGGCCGGCTGGCGTTCGACCTTTTGGGCGGTGACCGTCATCGGCGTGGTGGCGCTGATCGGCCTGATCCGTTTCCTGCCGGCCAAGCGCGATGAAGAAAAACTCGACATGCGCTCGGAACTGGTGGCGCTCAAGGGGGCCGGCCTGTGGCTGTCCCTGAGCATGACCGCGCTGTTCTCCGCCTCGGTGTTCACCCTGTTCACCTACGTCGCCCCGCTGCTGGGCGAAGTGACCGGCGTGTCGCCCCGTGGCGTGACCTGGACCCTGGTGCTGATCGGCCTGGGCCTGACCCTGGGCAACATCATCGGCGGCAAGCTGGCGGACAAGAGCCTGGCGAACACGCTGATGGGCGTCTTCATCACCATGGCCGTGGTGTCCACCGTGCTGAGCTGGACCAGCGTGGCGCTGATCCCCAGCGAAATCACCCTGTTCCTCTGGGCCACCGCCTGCTTCGCCGCCGTGCCGGCCCTGCAAGTCAACGTGGTGACCTTCGGCAAAGCCGCGCCCAACCTGGTGTCCACCTTGAACATCGGCGCCTTCAACATCGGCAACGCCCTGGGCGCCTGGGTTGGCGGCAGCGTCATCGACCACGGCCTGGGGCTGACCTCCGTGCCCCTGGCCGCCGGCGCGCTGGCTGTGTTGGCGCTGCTGGTCACCCTGATCACTTTCCGCCAGGGCGGCAATGCCGACCTGGCCCCGGCAACTCACTGACTTTTAATCCTTCCACTTTCGAGGTTGTATTTCATGGCGACTATTTTCGACCCCATCAAACTCGGCGACATCGAGTTGAAGAACCGCATCATCATGGCCCCGCTCACCCGCTGCCGCGCCGACGCAGGTCGCGTGCCTAACGCGTTGATGGCCGAGTACTACGTGCAACGTGCCTCCGCTGGCCTGATCCTCAGCGAAGCGACCTCCGTCACCCCGATGGGCGTGGGCTACCCGGACACCCCGGGCATCTGGTCCAACGACCAGGTGCGCGGCTGGGCCAACGTCACCAAGGCGATCCACGGCGCCGGCGGCAAGATCTTCCTGCAACTGTGGCACGTGGGCCGGATCTCCCACCCGTCGTACCTGAACGGCGAAACCCCGGTGGCGCCCAGCGCGATCCAGCCCAAGGGCCACGTGAGCCTGGTCCGCCCCCTGGCCGACTACCCAACGCCGCGCGCGCTGGAAACCGCTGAGATCGCCGACATCGTCGACGCTTATCGTGTCGGTGCCGAGAACGCCAAGGCCGCCGGTTTCGACGGCGTGGAAATCCACGGCGCCAACGGCTATCTGCTCGACCAGTTCCTGCAAAGCAGCACCAACCAGCGCACCGACAACTACGGCGGCTCCCTGGAAAACCGTGCCCGCCTGCTGCTGGAAGTGACCGACGCGGCCATCGAAGTCTGGGGCGCCGGCCGGGTGGGCGTGCACCTGGCGCCACGCGCCGACTCCCATGACATGGGCGACGAGAACCGTCTGGAGACCTTCAGCTACGTGGCTCGCGAACTGGGCAAGCGTGGCATTGCCTTCATCTGCTCTCGCGAGAAGGAAGGCGAAGACAGCATTGGCCCACAACTCAAGCAAGCTTTCGGCGGCCCGTACATTGCCAACGAACGTTTCACCAAGGACAGCGCCAACGCCTGGCTGGCCGAGGGCAAGGCCGATGCCGTCGCCTTCGGTGTGCCGTTCATTGCCAACCCGGACCTGCCGGCGCGCTTGAAAGCCGATGCACCGCTGAACGAAGCGCATCCGGAGACCTTCTATGGTAAAGGTCCGATGGGTTACATCGATTATCCAATGATGTAAATCATAAAAAACAAAAGCCCTGCCTCGAAAGAGCCAGGGCTTTTTTATTTGCGCTAAATATCAAGTCAAATATCCAAACTTCTAAACCCCATCTAACTGCCCATATTATCGCCAATAACAAGACACAACGTCTTGCCCACTTGCAGTCACTCTCTTTGAAAAGGATTTCAAATGAACGCTACCCCGGAAAACAGCCAACAGACCGACAATGGCATTTATGAACTCATCGCCTCTCAATTTAGCTGGGCACCGTTGTCAGTGTTGTATCAATTTCTCGAATCACTCGATACGCAAGAATATAGGTCGATGCTCACGGCGCTGATAGAGAAAGCCAACCTCAATGACAAGGTCAACCAGCAGGTTCAAGCCTGGGAACAGGAGCGCGTCAACCCAGGCCGCACCCGTCTCGTCGTAAAGTTGATCAACCACACCGACTTGGATTTTGAAATCGGCGAACACAACTTGCAGTTGAATGCGGACGAGCAACACCTCACACCGATTTTTCCCTGGGACATCCAGGCCCTGAAGTTCGACCTCGCTTATACTCGGCGCCTGGGCAGTCGCAATAAGGACATGTTCAAACACTTCATTGTGTTCGGCGATAAAGAATTTGGCTTTCGCTTTGACTTCGGTTTGCGGGTCAATACGTCTTTCGGTGTTATTTCACCGACACTGACACCCGTCCGGACCCACACACTGACTTCTATTGGAACAAGCCCGATCCAATGCACGACTCGAATCACCCGCACAGCAAGTGAAGAGCCCTATGGTTTTACTGTGGAACTCACGCTGAGCTGAAAATCCGGCCTCGCCAGGGCAGTCTGGCGAGGCATCGGCCGATCCGTTCGGATGACCCTGCCGAGCGGATTTTTCCCGCCCTTCACCAGAGCGAAACAAATTTCCTACAAAATTCGCCGCCGATTGCCTATCAACCGCGCCAGTGTCGGTTTATAAAAGCATCCTTACGCGCTCGTATTGACACAAACCGACGCAATTACGCATTTTGTTTCATTTGCGCAGGCTGGGGCTCAGGCGCAGCATGTCCAGCCCGATCTCCACCCAGCGCTCGGCCTCACCCGCCAGGGCGAAGCTGTCGGGGGCCAGCAGCCACTGGTACAAAATGCCATCGATGTAGGCATGAATGGCGACTGCGGCCCTTTCAGGGTCCAGATCATCCGGCAACTGGCCGCGTTTCATCGCGTTGCGTAACGACAACGCAATACGCACATTGCAGTCGAGGCTGACCTCGCGCCGCTGCTGGCGCAGATCGCACATTTCATCGGTGAATTCACACTTATGGAACAGAATCTCATTAATGCGGCGGGTTTTCGGGTCCAGGGCCACCTGCTGGAACAACTGGACCAGCAGTTTGCGAATACAGCCCAGCGGATCAAGCTCCTCTTCACTCTCACTGGCACGGGCCAACTCGTCGAGCGGCTCGTGCAGGGTGTCGAGCATGGCCTGGAGCAGGTCTGCCTTGTTACTGAAATGCCAATAGATGGCACCCCGCGTCACACCCGCCAGTGTCGCGATGTCGGCCAGGGTCGTACGCGCCACGCCACGCTCGAAAAAGGCCTTTTCGGCCGCTTCGAGGATCTGGCTGCGAGTCTCCTGGGCTTCCTCTTTGGTACGACGGACCATGGCAGTAAACACCTCAATCAGGATGCGGTCAGCAATGCGTAAGAATCAGCTGAACAAAATATGAGGCGACGTCTCTTTGGAACGCGTCCCCGATCTACGCTGGCCTTTGTCAGGCTTTTGTAAATCCGGATGTTACGCAATCTGGCTGTTTACAAACAACCGTGTACGTAAGTATATTTCTTAGCATCCTACTAATTGAAAAAATGCTCCTTTTTTACCCTTCCACCTTTCGAGTGCGCCAGTTACGCGCCTGGACCCGAGGATTTCCATGCAATTCAAGCCAGCTGTTACTGCTCTGGTCACTGCCATCGCCCTGGCATCGCTGCTCAGCGGATGCAAAAAGGAAGAGGCTGCACCCGCTCCTCCCCCTCCTCAGGTCGGCGTCGTAACCCTCAAGACCCAGCCCTTCACCCTGACCTCGGAGCTTCCGGGGCGCACCAGCGCATTCCGTGTCGCCGAAGTTCGCCCACAGGTCAACGGCATCATCCTCAAGCGCCTGTTCAAAGAAGGCGCTGACGTCAAGGCCGGCCAGCAGCTGTATCAGATCGACCCGGCCGTCTATGAAGCGACCCTCAAGAGCGCCGAGGCCAACCTGCGCTCCACCAAGTCGATTGCCGACCGCTACAAGCAACTGGTGGATGAACAGGCGGTGAGCCGTCAGGAATACGACACCGCCGTGGCCAATCGCCTGGAGTCGGAGGCCAACCTGCAGACTGCCCAGATCAACGTGCGCTACACCAAGGTCTATGCACCGATTTCCGGTCGCATCGGCCGCTCCTCGGTCACCGAGGGAGCATTGGTGAGCAACGGCCAGGCCGACGCGCTGGCGACCATCCAGCAACTGGACCCGATCTATGTCGACGTGACGCAGAGCTCGGTCGAACTGCTGCAACTGCGCCGCGAACTGGAAAGCGGCCGCTTGCAAAAGGCCGGCGAAAACGCCGCCATGGTCAAGCTGACCCTGGAAGACGGCAGCCTGTATCCACACGAAGGCAAGCTGGAGTTCTCCGAAGTGTCGGTCGACCAGACCACCGGTTCCGTGACCTTGCGCGCCGTGTTCCCCAACCCTGACCACACCCTGTTGCCGGGCATGTTCGTCCACGCGCAATTGCAGGCTGGTGTGAACAGCGCGGCGATCCTGGCACCACAGCAAGGCGTGACCCGCGACCTCAAGGGTACGCCGACCGCCCTGGTCGTTGGCGCTGACAACAAGGTCGAACTGCGTCAGCTCAAGGCCAGCCGCACCGTCGGCAGCCAATGGCTGATCGAAGACGGGCTCAAGGCCGGCGATCGCCTGATCACCGAAGGGTTGCAGTTCGTACGCCCTGGCGTGGAAGTCAAAGCCACCGAAGCCACCAACGTTGGCACCAAGAACCCGGTCCCCGCACAGGCAGCTGATAAAGCCGCCGGCGGCAAAGGGGAGTAAACCATGTCGAAATTCTTTATCGACCGTCCGATTTTCGCCTGGGTGATCGCCCTGGTGATCATGCTGGTCGGGGCTCTCTCGATCCTCAAGTTGCCGATCAACCAGTACCCGAGCATTGCACCGCCGGCCATCGCGATT
This sequence comes from Pseudomonas bijieensis, assembly GCF_013347965.1. NCBI lineage: Bacteria > Pseudomonadati > Pseudomonadota > Gammaproteobacteria > Pseudomonadales > Pseudomonadaceae > Pseudomonas > Pseudomonas bijieensis. The sequence continues at coordinate 2,665,753 of NZ_CP048810.1, forward strand.
CAAGTGACCTACCCGGGCGCGTCCGCGCAAACCGTGCAGGACACCGTGGTACAGGTGATCGAACAGCAGCTCAACGGCATCGACAACCTGCGTTATGTGTCCTCGGAAAGTAACTCCGATGGCAGCATGACCATCACGGCCACCTTCGAGCAAGGCACCAACTCCGATACCGCGCAGGTCCAGGTCCAGAACAAACTGAACCTGGCCACCCCGCTGCTGCCGCAAGAAGTGCAGCAACAGGGCATCCGCGTGACCAAGTCAGTGAGAAACTTCCTGATGGTGATCGGCGTGGTGTCGCGCGACGGCAGCATGACTCGGGAAGACTTGTCCAACTACATCGTCTCCAACATGCAGGACCCGATCTCGCGCACCGCTGGTGTCGGTGACTTCCAGGTCTTCGGCGCCCAATACGCGATGCGGATCTGGCTCGACCCGGCCAAGCTGAACAACTTCAACCTGACCCCGGTGGATGTGAGCACGGCCATTTCCGCGCAGAACGTCCAGATCGCGTCCGGCCAGCTCGGCGGCCTGCCGGCCATGCCCGGCCAACAACTGAACGCCACCATCATCGGCAAGACCCGCCTGCAGACCGCCGAGCAGTTCAAGGCGATCCTGCTCAAGGTCAACCCGGACGGCTCGCAAGTGCGTGTCGGCGATGTGGCCGATGTCGCCCTGGGTGGCGAGAACTACAGCATCAATGCCCAGTTCAACGGCGCTCCGGCCTCCGGCCTGGCCGTGCGACTGGCAACTGGCGCCAACGCCCTCGATACCGCCAAGGCCCTGCGCAAGACCGTCGACGACCTCAAGCCGTTCTTCCCCCAAGGCCTGGAAGTAGTGTTCCCCTACGACACCACCCCGGTAGTGAGCGAATCGATCAAAGGTGTGGTTGAAACCCTGGTCGAGGCGGTCGCCCTGGTGTTCCTGGTGATGTTCCTGTTCCTGCAGAACTTCCGCGCCACCATCATCACCACGATGACCGTGCCGGTGGTACTGCTGGGCACCTTCGGGATCCTCGCGGCGTTCGGCTTCAGCATCAACACCCTGACCATGTTCGGCATGGTGCTGGCCATCGGCTTGCTGGTGGACGACGCCATCGTCGTGGTGGAAAACGTCGAACGGGTGATGAGCGAAGAAGGCCTGTCGCCCAAGGAAGCCACCAAGAAATCCATGGGCCAGATCCAGGGCGCCCTGGTGGGCATCGCCCTGGTGCTCTCGGCGGTACTGCTGCCGATGGCATTCTTCGGCGGCTCCACCGGTGTGATCTACAAGCAGTTCTCCATCACCATCGTTTCGGCCATGGCCCTGTCGGTCATGGTGGCATTGATCTTTACGCCGGCCCTGTGCGCCACCATGCTCAAGCCAATCCCCAAGGGTGAGCACGGCACACCGAAACGCGGCTTCTTCGGCTGGTTCAACCGCACCTTCGACCGTGGTGTCAGGAGCTACGAACGGGGCGTGGGCAACATGCTCAAGCACAAGGCCCCGTATCTGCTGGCCTATATCATCATCGTGGTTGGCATGGTCTGGCTGTTCACCCGCATCCCGACGGCGTTCCTGCCGGAAGAAGACCAGGGCGTATTGTTTGCCCAGGTACAGACACCGGCGGGTTCCAGCGCCGAACGTACCCAGGTGGTGGTGGACAAGATGCGTGAGTTCCTGCTGCGACCCAGCAAGGACGGCGGCGAAGGCGATGGCGTGGCCTCGGTGTTCACCGTGACCGGCTTCAACTTTGCCGGCCGTGGCCAGAGCTCCGGCCTGGCGTTCATCATGCTCAAGCCGTGGGAAGAACGTAACGCTGACAACAGCGTGTTCAAGATCGCCGGTCGGGCCCAGCAACACTTCTTCACCTTCCGCGACGCGATGGTGTTCGCCTTCGCACCGCCAGCGGTGATGGAACTGGGTAACGCCACCGGTTTCGACGTGTTCCTGCAGGACCGTGCCGGTATCGGCCACGACAAGCTGATGGAAGCCCGCAACCAGTTCCTGGGCATGGCGTCCCAGAGCAAGATACTGGCCCAGGTGCGTCCGAACGGTCTGAACGATGAACCGCAATACCAGTTGGAAATCGATGACGAGAAGGCCAGTGCCCTGGGCATTACCCTTTCGGAAATCAACAACACCCTGTCGATTGCCTTGGGCAGTAGCTATGTGAACGACTTCATCGACCGTGGTCGAGTGAAACGGGTGTACGTCCAGGGCCAGCCGAATGCGCGCATGAGTCCCGAAGACCTGAAGAAGTGGTACGTGCGCAACAGCGCCGGAACCATGGTGCCGTTCACTGCGTTCGCCAAGGGTGAGTGGGTCTACGGCTCGCCGAAACTGGCCCGTTACAACGGCGTGGAAGCCATGGAAATCCTCGGCACCCCGGCGCCTGGATACTCCACCGGTGAAGCCATGGCCGAGGTTGAGGCCATCGCCAAGAAGCTGCCGGCCGGTGTCGGTATTTCCTGGACGGGCCTGTCCTACGAGGAACGTCTGTCGGGCTCCCAGGCGCCAGCGCTGTACGCCCTGTCGCTGCTGATGGTCTTCCTCTGCCTGGCGGCACTGTATGAAAGCTGGTCGATTCCGATCGCGGTCATGCTCGTGGTGCCACTGGGGATCATCGGTGCCTTGATGGCGACCAGCCTGCGTGGCCTGTCCAACGACGTGTACTTCCAGGTGGGCTTGCTGACAACCATCGGTTTGGCGGCGAAAAACGCCATTCTGATTGTAGAGTTCGCCAAGGAGCTCCATGAACAGGGCCGAACCTTGGTGGAGGCCGCCATTGAAGCCTGTAGGATGCGTCTGAGACCGATCATCATGACGTCCCTGGCGTTCGTCCTCGGCGTGGTTCCGCTGGCGATTTCCACGGGGGCAGGTTCAGGCAGCCAGCACGCCATCGGTACCGGCGTGATTGGCGGTATGCTCACCGCGACCATCCTGGCAATCTTCTGGGTGCCACTGTTCTTCGTGACCGTGTCGTCGATAGGCCGTCGCAAAAATACCGATGGGCACGACACTCCTGAAACTTCCAAAGAGGCTGGCCAATGAGCAAGTCGCTACTCTCCCTGACCATCGCCGCCGTCGTGCTCAGCGGTTGCTCGCTGATCCCCGACTATCAGCGGCCCGAAGCACCGGTCGCGGCGCAATACCCGCAAGGGCTGGCCTACGACTCGGCCAATGCGCCCGGCCAGGCCGCCGCCGAGCAAGGCTGGAAACAGTTTTTCCATGACCCGGCGTTGCAACAGCTGATCCAGGTTGCCCTGGAAAACAACCGCGACCTGCGTGTCGCGGCGCTGAACATCGATGCCTATGCCGCGCAATATCGCATCCAGCGCGCAGACCTGTTCCCGGCGGTCTCGGCCACCGGTTCCGCCAGCCGCCAGCGCGTGCCGGCACGGGCCTCGCAAACTGGTGAAGCGGCCATCAGCAGCTCCTACTCGGCCACCCTGGGCATCAGCGCCTACGAGCTGGACCTGTTCGGCCGGGTTCGCAGCCTGAGCGAGCAAGCGCTGCAGAGCTACTTCGCCACCGAAGAAGCCCGTCGCAGCACCCAGATCAGCCTGGTGGCCAACGTCGCCAATGCCTACCTGACCTGGCAGGCCGACAAGGAACTGCTCAAGCTGACCCAGGAAACCCTCGGGGCCTACGAGCAAAGCTTCAAGCTGACCTCACGCAGCGCCGAAGTCGGCGTGGCCTCGGCCCTGGACCTGAGCCAGGCGCGCACCGCGGTAGAAAATGCCCGCGTGCAACTGGCACGCTACACCCGCCAGGTCGCCCAGGACGAAAACAGCCTGACCCTGCTGCTGGGCACCGGCCTGCCGGCCAACCTGAACACGCAACCGCTGAGCGATGACCTGCTCAGCGAAGTGCCGCCCGGGTTGCCGTCGGACTTGCTGCAACGTCGTCCGGACATTCTCCAGGCCGAACGCAACCTGCTGGCTGCCAATGCCAACATCGGCGCCGCGCGGGCCGCGTTCTTCCCGAGCATCAGCCTGACGGCCAACGCCGGCACCTTGAGCCCGGACCTGTCCGGCTTGTTCAAGGGCGGTTCGGGCACCTGGACCTTCGCTCCGCAAATCAACCTGCCGATCTTCAACGCCGGCAGCCTGCGGGCGAGCCTGGATTACGCGAAGATCCAGAAAGACATCAACGTTGCCAATTACGAGAAGGCCATTCAGACGGGGTTCCAAGAAGTCTCCGATGGCTTGGCCGCACGCCGGACCTACAACGAACAGTTGCAGGCCCAGACCGCCTACGTTGCTTCCAACCAGGACTACTACCGCCTGGCCGAGCGGCGCTACCGCATTGGTGTCGACAGCAACCTGACCTTCCTCGACGCCCAACGCCAACTGTTCAGCGCGCAACAATCGCTGATCACCGACCGCCTGGCGCAACTGACCAGCGAGGTCAATTTGTACAAGGCACTGGGCGGTGGCTGGAACGCCGAGACGGGCAAGAACGAACCGGTGAAAGAAGAAGCGCCGAAGATGAAGCTGTTCTGATTGATGTTTGAACGCTGAACATGAAGCCCACCGAAAGGTGGGCTTTTTGTTTGTGTGCGCTTTAACGCTGGCCTATGTGGGAGCAAGGCTTGCCCGCGATGGAGGCGATGCGGTCTTTCAGGAACCGAGGCGCCTGTTTCGCGAGCAAGCTTTGCTCCCACAGCCCAGCGGGGCGATGCGACGCTTCGCTAAATCCCCTCGCCACACTTGGTTAACGCGGGTCGACGAGATCCAGCGCTCGATTGGCCAACAACTCACTCAAGTCAATCATCTGCACCACGCCGAGCGCGACATGCCGCCGAGAGCCTTTCAGGTCGAACGCCAGGTCGTTGACCATCGCACTGGCCGAGGCCAGGGTTTCGCTGAGATTTGCTAGTAGGCACTCGGTGTCGAGGGTATCGATGACGGTGAAAACTTGAGTTGAGGTTTTGGGTTTGGGTTTGGGATCAGGGTGGGTGCCCAGATGGTAATCGAGTGCTCGGTCTGCGGCCTCTTGGAGCTTTTCTGGATCGGGGTCGTTGTAGGGGAAGGTGCTCTCTGATGGCGAAGAAGGATGGTGTTTGTTCATAACGGCGCTCCTGCATCAATTGGAGCCCGAGACGTTGGGTCCGGGCGCTGGCGCCTAACGAATTCGGCGGGCTTGCAGTCCCGGTCGCTGGATTGGCAGCGACATGAACAAGCTAGAGATGCCGCTTCCGAGCAGCAACCTTAAAACCTCGTCGGAAAAGTCACCGCGTCTGTCAGACCGACCACGAATTCTGTGGGAGCGAGCCTGCTCGCGATGGCGGTAGACCAGACTGCATCAGCGTTGGATGTACCGCCGTATTCGCGAGCAAGCCCGCTCCCACATTGGGTCAGTGGCGACCTATGAATTTGCGGCCACCGCAAATCCCTGTGGGAGCGAGCCTGCTCGCGATAGCGGTGGATCAGCCTGCATCAGTGTTGGATGTACCGCCGTATTCGCGAGCAGGCTCGCTCCCACAGGTTCTTCATCCAGCCAATCGGCCCTTTTTTGCTGTTCGATAATCGCCCAAAACCCGCAAACGCCAATTGAAGCGATCCCAGGCAGCCCTTCACCATCCCTCGCACAAAACCAATAACAACAGGTTCGACGCCATGCCCCTACGCCCCGCCTCACCCGGCTGATCCCTCGATCGCCTAAACACCCAAGTTACACCACACCGTCTGCAACCCAAGGTTGCGGCAACGACTCGCTTCGCCCACAACAATTAGAGACACGCCCATGAAACCCACACAGCACTTGTTCCCCAGCCTCATTGCCGTAGCCCTGACCACTACCGCCCTGCCCGTCCTGGCCGCAGAATCGGGGTTTGTCGAAGATGCCAAGGCCACGCTGAACCTGCGCAACTTCTACTTCAACCGCAACTTCACCAACCCGAACAATGCCCAAGGCAAAGCCGAGGAATGGACGCAGAGTTTCATCCTCGACGCCAAGTCCGGTTTCACCCAGGGCGTGGTCGGTTTTGGCGTGGATGTGCTGGGCACGTACTCGCTCAAGCTCGACGGCGGCCGTGGCACGGCGGGTACGCAGTTGCTGCCGGTGCACGATGACGGCCGCCCGGCCGACGACTTCGGTCGCCTGGGCGTGGCTCTCAAGGCCAAGGTGTCGAAGACCGAACTGAAGGTCGGCGAATGGATGCCAGTGCTGCCAATCCTGCGCTCCGACGACGGCCGCTCCCTGCCGCAAACCTTCCGTGGCGGCCAGGTGACCTCCACCGAAATCAGCGGTTTGACCCTCTACGGCGGCCAGTTCCGCGCCAACAGCCCGCGCAACGACGCGAGCATGGAAGACATGTCCATGAACGGCCGCGGCGCCTTCACGTCCGACCGCTTCAACTTCGGCGGCGGCGAATACGCTTTCAACGAAAAACGCACCCAGGTCGGCGTCTGGTACGCGGAACTGTCCGACATCTACCAGCAGCAATATTTCAACCTGACCCACAGCCAGCCCATCGGCGACTGGACCCTGGGCGCCAACCTTGGCTACTTCATCGGCAAGGAAGACGGCAGCGCGCTGGCCGGCGACCTGGACAACAAGACCGCGTTCGCCATGCTCTCGGCCAAATACGGCGGCAACACCTTCTACGTCGGCCTGCAGAAAGTCGGCGGTGATGACGCCTGGATGCGCGTCAACGGCACCAGCGGCGGCACCCTGGCCAACGACAGCTACAACTCCAGTTACGACAACGCCAAGGAAAAATCCTGGCAGTTGCGTCACGACTTCAACTTCGCCGCCGTCGGCGTGCCGGGCCTGACCCTGATGAACCGCTACATCAGCGGCGACAATGTGCACACCGCCACGGTCGACGATGGCAAGGAATGGGGCCGGGAAAGTGAGCTGGCCTACACCGTACAGAGCGGCGCGCTCAAGAGTCTGAATGTGAAATGGCGTAACTCGACGATGCGTCGGGACTACAGCACTAATGAGTTCGATGAAAACCGGTTGATTGTCAGCTATCCGATCAGCCTGTTGTAAAAAACCAACATGGGTCGAGGCAGTCCCACCGTCATCGCGAGCAGGCTCGCTCCCACAGAGGGGATCAGCATCGGGCACAAAATTTGTACTCACTGAAGATCCAATGTGGGAGCGAGCCTGCTCGCGATGGCGTCAGCACATTCAGCATCGATGCAAGCTGCCCCACCGCTTTCGCGAGCAAGCCCACTCCCACAGGGAATGAAGTAACCCCTTAACCCCGTGATTCGACACCCAGCTCATCCCACACCGACTCGGCCAGGTGGAAGGTGGCGTTGGCCGCCGGAATGCCGCAGTAGATCGCGCTCTGCATGATCACTTCCTTGATCTCGCTGCGGCTCACGCCGTTGTTGGCGGCGGCGCGCAGATGCAGCTTGAGTTCCTCATTACGGTTCATGCCGATCAGCATGGCGATGGTGATCAGGCTGCGAGTGTGGCGCGGCAGGCCCGGGCGGGTCCAGATGTCGCCCCAGGCGTGACGGGTGATCATCTCCTGGAATTCGCTGTTGAACTCGGTCAAGGCATTGAGGCTGCGGTCGACATGGGCATCGCCCAGCACCGCGCGGCGTACCTGCATGCCTTCGTCGTAACGTTGTTTCTCGTCCACAAAAAACTCCTCAGGCTCGGCCAGAATCAAGCAGGAAATCCAGCACCCGGGCGCTGAACGCAGCGCCGGCCTGGACGTTGGACAGGTGCGCGGCATAAAACTCGGCGTACTCGGCGCCACTGACCCGTTCCTGGATAAAGTGCCCACCCGACGGCGGCGTCACGGCGTCTTCGGTGCCGGCGATCACCAGCAGCGGCACCTGGATCGACGACAATTGCTCGCGAAAATCGGCATCGCGCACCGCCGCACAGTTGGCCGCATAGCCCTGGGGCGAAGTGGCGGCGAGCATGTCAGTGATTTGTTTCACCGTCGCAGGCTGCGCCTCGGCGAAGTCTGGGGTAAACCAACGGGCAATCGAGGCATCGCGCAACGCCACCATCGCCGCCTTGCCATCACGCAGCACGGTTTCGATGCGCGGGTTCCATACCGAGGGGTCACCGATCTTCGCGGCAGTGTTGCACACCACCAGTTTATGTAGCCGCTCACCGGCATTGATCCCCAACCATTGGCCGATCAACCCGCCCATGGACAAGCCACAGAAATGCACCTTGTCGATGCCCAACTGATCAAGCATCGCCAGCACATCGCGGCCCAGTTGTTCGATGCTATAGGGCCCTTCGGTGACCAGCGACTGGCCATGGCCACGGGTGTCAAAACGCAATACGCGAAAGTGTTCGCTGAAAGCCGGGACCTGCGCATCCCACATGTGCAGGTCAGTGCCGAGAGAGTTTGAAAGCACCAGCACCGGGGCCTCTTGCGGCCCGTCCAATCGGTAATTCAGATCGCCCTCGGCGAGTTTGACGAATCCCACAACAATCTCCTTTCAGGCGTTCAAGGCAAGGTGTTCGGCCACCGCTCGGGCGACCCAGGTCTGGGCCTGGCCGAGGTAGTGAGCGGGGTTGAGTAGATGATCGATTTCAGCGGCGGACAACTGTGCAGTGACCTGGGGTTCGTCCCCCAACACGTCACGCAGATGCCGTTGTTCGGCCACGGCGCGCTTGCAACATTGCTCCAGCAGATGATGCGCCGTGTCGCGCCCCACCCGCTGGGCCAGGACGATGCTCACCGCTTCGGCGAGCACCAGCCCCTGGGTCAGTTCCAGGTTGCGAGCCATGCGTGCGGCGTCGACTTCCAGCCCTTCGGCCAGCAATCGCGCCTGTTGCAAGGCACCGGACACCAGGCAGCAGATCTCCGGCAAGGTTTCCCATTCGGCGTGCCACAGGCCCAGGCTGCGCTCATGTTCCTGGGGCATGGCGCTGAACAATGTCGACAACAAGCCCGGCACCCGCGTCGCCGCGCCGATCAGCACCGCCGCGCCCACCGGGTTGCGTTTGTGGGGCATGGTCGACGAACCGCCCTTGCCCGGCGCCGACGGTTCGAACGCTTCGCCAGCCTCGGTCTGCATCAACAGGCTGATGTCGCGGCCCAGCTTGCCCAGGCTGCCGGCGATCAAACCCAACACCGAGCCGAACTCCACCAGGCGGTCGCGTTGGGTGTGCCACGGTTGTTCCGGCAGGTTCAGTTGTAGCTCGGCAGCCAAGGCTTCGGCGATGGGTAAGGCGTGTTCGCCCAAGGCGGCGAGCGTTCCAGAGGCGCCGCCAAATTGCAGCACCAGCAAGCGCGGCTTGAGTTCTTTCAGACGTTGCCGACTGCGGGTGATCGCCCCCAGCCAACCGGCGATTTTCATACCCAGGGTCACCGGCGTGGCATGCTGCAACCAGGTACGCCCGGCCAGCGGAGTGGCGGCGTAGCGTTCGGCTTGGCGGGCCAGGGTGCCGGCCAGCTGGGCCAGTTCTGCCTCGATCAAGCCCAACGCCTGGCGCAGTTGCAGCACCAGCCCGCTGTCCATCACGTCCTGGCTGGTTGCCCCCAGGTGCACGTAGCGTTCGGCTTCAGCATCCTCGGCGGCGATGCGTTTGCCCAACGCCTTGACCAGCGGGATCGCCGAATTGCCGGCACTGGCGATCGCTTCGCTCAAGGCCGAAAAATCGTAAAGCTGGGCACGGCAGGCCTGCTCGATTGGCGCCACCGCGCTCTGGGGAATCAAACCCACCCGCGCTTCGGCCCGGGCCAATGCCGCCTCGACGTCGAGCATGGCCTGGAGCCGGCCCGCATCGCAGAACACCTCGCGCATGTCGCGGGCGGTGAAGTAGGCATCGAACAGTTGATTGCCCAGTCGGTCGCTCATAAACAGTCCTTGGGAGCGCCGGCCTCAAGGGCCGGCGCAGTTGAGTCAAAGGTCGTGATGCAAGTATGCCGGTTGCTTGGGCAGGCGCAGGCTGAACAGGAACGCCACCACCATCATCACCGTGACATACCAGTAAAAGGCGTTCTCCATGCCCTGTGCCTTCAGGCTCAAGGCGACGTACTCGGCCGAACCGCCAAAAATCGCATTGGCCACCGCGTACGCCAACCCTACTCCCAGCGCCCGCACTTCAGGGGGAAACATTTCCGCTTTCACCAGGCCACTGATCGACGTGTAGAAACTGACGATCGCCAGCGCCAACGTGATCAGGACGAACGCCAGGAACGGGCTGCTGATGCTTTTGAGGGTCAGCAGGATCGGCACCGTGCACAACGCCCCCAGGCCACCGAACCAGAGCATGGAATTACGCCGGCCGATCTTGTCCGCCAGCATGCCGAACAGCGGCTGCATGCACATATAGAGGAACAACGCACCAGTCATGATGTAGCTGGCGGTCTTGGCGTGCAGGCCGGCGGTGTTCACCAGGTATTTCTGCATGTAGGTGGTGAAGGTATAGAAAATCAGCGAGCCGCCAGCGGTGTAGCCCAGCACGGTGATGAACGCGGCCTTGTGGTCGCGAAACAGCGCCGCGATGCTGCCGGCGTCCTTGTTCTCGCGCATTTCCTTGCTGCTGGTTTCCTTCAGGGAGCGCCGCAGGAACAGGGAGATCAACGCAGCCAGGGCACCCACCACGAACGGGATCCGCCAACCGTAGGCGCGCAGTTCGTCCTCGTTGAGAAACTGCTGCAGGATCACCACCAACGACACCGCCAGCAGTTGCCCGCCGATCAGCGTCACGTACTGGAACGAAGCAAAAAAACCACGCTGGCCCTTGAGGGCGACTTCGCTCATGTAAGTAGCGGTGGTGCCGTACTCGCCACCCACCGACAAGCCTTGTAACAGGCGTGCGAACAACAGCAGCACCGGCGCCCAGACGCCGATGTCTTTGTAGGTGGGCAGGCACGCGATGAGCAACGAGCCGAAGCACATCATCAGCACCGAAATCATCATCGAATTCTTGCGCCCGTGACGGTCCGCCACCCGGCCGAAAATCCAGCCACCGATGGGTCGCATCAGGAACCCGGCGGCGAACACACCTGCCGTGTTGACCAGTTGCACCGTGGGGTTGTCCGACGGAAAAAACGCCGGCGCGAAATAAATCGCACAAAACGCATAGACATAGAAGTCGAACCATTCGACCAGGTTGCCGGATGAGGCACCGACGATGGCGAAGATGCGCTTGCTGCGTTCTTCACCGGTGTAGTGGCTGATTGGGATGGTCATGGGCTATTCACTCGTTGGGGACTGGACAGAGTCTAGACACACTTCGTAACAGTCCCGTTCCACAGTATTGCATTGCCTGTGCCGCCGCCATGTGGGAGCGAGCCTGCTCGCGATGAGGGCGGCACATTCAATAATGGATGCAAGCTGACCCACCGCTATCGCGAGCAGGCTCGCTCCCACAGGTGTAATCACTCAGTAGTCGAAGAACACCGTCTCGGCATCCGTGCCCTGCAGGATCACGTTCCACTGATACACGCCCGAGGCATCGGGTTTGCTCACAATGGTGGCACGACGTTCCTCGGGCACGCAGGCCAACAGCGGGTCGGTTTCGTTGGTCGGCTCGCCATCGAAGTAGATGCGCGTCAGCAAATGCTTGACCAACCCGCGGGCGAACACCAGCACTACCAGGTGCGGTGCCTGGGTCGTGCCGCTCAACCCTGGCACTGTGCCCGGCTTGATGGTGGTGAAGCGAAAGCGCCCTTCAGCGTCCACCGGCACCCGACCGAAGCCTTCGAAATGCGGGTCCAGGGGCTTGTCCTGATCGTCTTCGGGGTGGGCGTATTTACCGGCGGCGTTGGCCTGCCAGACTTCCAGCATGGCGTCGTTGACGAATTCACCATTGCCGTCGACCACCTGCCCGGTGATCGCCACGCGTTGGCCAAGGGTTTGGGCAACGGTCAGATCTTCACGGTTCAGCCAGGTCAGGCCGATATGGTAGTAAGGGCCAACGGTGTGGGATGTGGTGGCGGTGAGCGTCATCTTATTTCTCCATCGGCGTGGCATCGCGGCCGCGCAAGACGATGTCCCAGCGGTAACCGAGGGCGTAGTGAGGGACGGTTTTTTCCAGGTCGAAACTGGCGATCAGGCGTTCCTTGGCGCTGGTGTCCGGCACGCAGTTATAGATCGGGTCGTAGGCCAGCAACGGATCGCCGGGGAAATACATCTGCGTCACCAGGCGCGTCAGAATGCTCGGCCCGAACAGTGAGAAATGGATATGCGCCGGGCGCCAGGCATTGTGGTGGTTGCCCCACGGATAAGCACCGGGCTTGATGGTCTGGAACTGATACCAGCCGTCGGCGTCGGTAATGGTGCGACCGGTGCCGGTGAAGTTCGGGTCCAGCGGCGCGTCATGGTTGTCACGGTCATGGTTGTAGCGACCGGCGGCGTTGGCCTGCCAGATCTCCACCAGGATGCCCGGCACCGGCTGGCCGTGCTCATCCAGCACCCGTCCGTGAATGATGATCCGTTCCCCCAACGGCTCGCCGGCATGCTGGGCGGTCAGGTCGTTGTCCTTCTCCTGCACGCGGTCGGCGCCTATGGTCGGACCGGTGATTTCCGACAGCGAGTGAGGCAAATACACCAACGGCTTGGATGGCGAGCGCAGGTTGGTGGACTGGTACGGCGGGTGCAGATACTCCGGCTGGGTGCCCGCTTGAGGGCGACGATAACCAGGCTTGTCAGTCATGTAGCATTCCTCGGTTTCTTATTAGTAGAACGACGCGTCAGACGCGTTCGATTGCCAATGCCAGACCCTGGCCGACGCCGACGCACATGGTCGCCAGGCCTTTCTTGCCACCGGTCTTTTCCAGGTGGTGCAGCGCCGTCATCACCAAGCGCGCCCCGCTCATGCCCAACGGATGGCCCAGGGCAATGGCGCCGCCGTTAGGGTTGACCTGCGGCGCATCGTCCGCCAGCCCCAGTTCGCGCAGCACCGCCAGGCCCTGGCTGGCGAAGGCTTCATTGAGTTCGATCACATCGAAATCGGCGACCGCCAGGCCCAGGCGCTCAGTGAGCTTGCGCACCGCCGGCACCGGGCCGATGCCCATCACCCGTGGCGCCACGCCGGCACTGGCCATGCCCAGCACTTTGCCCCGTGGCGTCAGGCCGTGTTTCTTCACCGCTTCGGCCGACGCCAGGATCAACGCCGCCGCGCCATCGTTCACACCCGAGGCGTTGCCGGCAGTGACGGTCTTGTCCGGGCCATTGACCGGTTTGAGTTTGCTCAAGGTTTCCAGCGTGGTGTCAGCGCGAGGGTGCTCGTCCTGCTCGACCACGGTTTCGCCTTTCTTATGAGCAATGCGCACCGCAACGATTTCCTCGGCGAAAAATCCTGCGGCCTGGGCCGCTGCCGTGCGTTGTTGGCTGCGCAGGGCGAAAGCATCCTGGTCGGCGCGCGACACGGCGTAATCGTCGGCCACGTTGTCCGCCGTCTGTGGCATCGCGTCCACACCGTACTGGGCTTTCATCAATGGGTTGATGAAGCGCCAGCCGATGGTGGTGTCTTCCAGTTTCATGTTGCGCGAGAACGCCGAGTCGGCCTTGCCCATCACGAACGGTGCGCGGGACATCGACTCCACGCCGCCAGCGATGGCCAATTCCATTTCCCCGCTGGCAATGGCGCGAAACGCCGTGCCGACGGCGTCCATGCCCGAGGCACAGAGGCGGTTGAGGGTCACCCCGGGAATGCTCTCTGGCAGACCTGCCAGCAACAGCGCCATGCGCGCCACGTTGCGGTTGTCTTCACCCGCCTGGTTGGCGCAGCCCAGGAACACCTCGTCCACCGAGCTCCAGTCCACCGATGGGTTGCGCTCCATCAGCGCCTTGATCGGCACGGCCGCCAGGTCATCGGCGCGCACGGCGGACAAGCCGCCGCCGAACCGGCCGATAGGGGTTCGAATCGCATCACAGATATACACGTCGCGCATCAGGCTTCTCCCGGTGCCTGGCCGTGGGCCGCCGCGGTACGAGCTTCAAGATCGCGCAATGCGCGCAGCTCCACCTCGGTCGGTTCGGCGGTGGTTTGCACCTGGTCGGCGAAACGGATCGCCCACCCGGTGGCGGCAATGACTTGCTCGCGGGTCACGCCGGGGTGCAGCGCGGTGACCACGAACTCATGGCTGCCGGCTTCCGGCTCCATGATGCACAGGTCGGTGATGATGCCCACGGGACCGGCACCTGGCAGGCCCAAGCGCTTGCGCGAATCGCCGCCCTCGCCATGACCGACCGAGGTGATGAAGTCCAGCTTGTCGACAAACGAACGTGCCGACTGCTTGAGGATGATCAACACGCTCTTGGCCGAACCGGCGATTTCCGGTGCGCCACCAGCACCCGGCAGGCGGACTTTCGGCTGATGATAGTCGCCCACCACCGTGGTGTTGATGTTGCCGAAGCGGTCGACCTGGGCAGCGCCGAGGAAACCGACGTCAATACGCCCGCCCTGCAACCAGTAGCGGAAAATCTCCCCGGTCGGGACGACGGTATCGGCGGTTTCCGCCAGCTCACCGTCGCCAATGGACAACGGCAGCACGCTGGGCTTGGCACCGATCGGACCGGACTCGTAGATCAGCACTACATCCGGCGACGAGGTCAGCCGCGCCAGGTTGGCCGCTTTCGACGGCAGGCCGATGCCAACGAAGCATACGGCGTTGTTCTGCAAGCGACGCGCCGCGGCGACGGTCATCATTTCATTGGTGGAGTAAGTCATGATTTCACCTGCGAAGCGGCTGCCAGTCTGGCCTGGAACTCACTGAAATCCTTGGTGCCATGGATGTATTCATCGATCCATGCAGTAAACGTCTCACGATCCCGGGCGATCGGATCCCACGCCTGGTAGAAACGATTGTCACGTTCGGTGTAGCCATGGGCGTAGGACGGATGGGCCCCGCCCGGTACCAGGCACACGGCGCTCAACGCCCAGGTCGGCAGGACACAGGCGTTCATCGGCGCATTCAGGTCGTCGACGATTTCCTCCACGGTGACGATGCAACGCTTGGCGGCCAGGGCGGCTTCTTTCTGCACGCCGAGAATGCCCCACAGCAACACATTGCCCTTGCGGTCGGCTTTCTGGGCGTGGATCACCGTGATGTCCGGGCGCACCGAAGGTACGGCGGCCAGGACTTCACCGGTGAAGGGACAGGTCACGCTCTTGATCAACGGGTTGACCTTCGGCAGGTCGGAGCCGGCGTAGGCCCGCAACACCGCGAACGGCAGGCCGGAGGCGCCAGCGACGTAGGCGTTGGCCAGGTCGGCATGGCTGTGTTCCTCGATCTCCAGCGGGTGCGGCCATTGTTTCTCCACTGCATCGCGCAGGCGGTGCAACGACCCGACACCAGGGTTGCCGCCCCAGGAAAAAATCAACTTGCGAGCACAGCCGGCGCCGATCAACTGGTCGTAGATCAGGTCAGGCGTCATGCGCACCAGGGTCAGGTCTTTCTTGCCCTGACGAATGATTTCATGACCCGCCGCCGTCGGAATCAGATGAGTGAAGCCTTCGAGCGCGACGATATCGCCGTCGTTGACGAATTGCTTCACCGCGTCGTGCAGCGAAAGGATTTCAGCCATGGGGCAGGCTCCCGTTTTCCAGTAGACCGACATGAAGAAAAAGGCGCGAGGTTAGGCGCCGGAGTGACTGAAGATTAAGCTGCGGGAAAAGGCCGAACAATCCGATAATCGACTGAGTGTTCGTTTATCGAACAGATTGTTGTTTGGCTATCGATTTTTTCAGACACCCCGATCCTTGTGGGAGCGAGCCTGCTCGCGATAGCGGTGTGCCAGCCACCGCATGTGGGGCTGACCCGACGTTTCGCGAGCAGGCTCGCTCCCACAGATCCATCACAGGACTCATAGTCCTTGGATCAGGTCGCATCCGCATGGCTGACCATGCCCTTGATCACCACCGCCGTGGTGGCCAGGGCCGCCGGGATCACCAAGGCAGTCAGGACCTGTTCGAAATTCCAGCCCAGGCCCAGCAGGGTCGCGCCCATCCAGGCGCCGAGGATTGCACCGAAACGACCGATACCCAGCATCCACGACACACCGGTGGCACGGCCCTGGGTCGGGTAGAAACGCGCGGCCAGGGATGGCATCGCCGATTGCGCGCCGTTGACACACATGCCCGCCACCAGCACTAGCGTGGCGAGCAAGGTGATGTTGCCCAGGCTCTGCCCCACCGCGTAGGCAAACAGCCCGGCCATCAGATAGAAAAGGCCGATGACCTTGTGCGGATTGAACCGGTCCATCGCCCAGCCCACCCCGACAGCGCTCAACACGCCGCCAAACTGAAACAACGCACCGATAAACGCAGCTTGTTCCATGCTCGCGCCGCTGTCGCGCATCAGGGTCGGCAACCAACTGGTCAACAGGTAGACGATCACCAGGCCCATGAAATAGGTCAGCCACAGCAATAACGTACCGACGCTGTAGGTGCCGGAGAAAATCACCGCGAGCACGTTGCGGGCCTTCACGGTTTTCTGTTCCGGCACACTGAAGCTCGCCGCTTGGGCGACGATGGCCGGATCGATCGGCGCCAAGGTCTTGCGCACTTTGTCGCTGCCGCGATTGCGCACCACCAGGTAACGCGCCGACTCCGGCAGCCACAACAGCAGGACGACCGCCAGGATCAATGGCAGGATCCCGCCGATCAGCAACAGGCTGTGCCAGCCGAATGCCGGGATCAGCTTGGCGGAGATGAACCCGCCGCCGGCCATGCCCAGGTTGAAGCCGCAGAACATGCTGGTCACCAACAGGGATTTCTTGCGCTCCGGGGTGTATTCCGAGAGCAAGGTGGTAGCGTTCGGCATCCCGGCGCCTAATCCCAGGCCAGTGAGGAAGCGCAACACCAACAATTGATCGACGCTGGTGCTGTAGGCCGACGCCAGGCTGAATGCGCCAAACAGCAGGACCGCGCCCACCAATACGACTTTTCGCCCGAAGCGGTCAGCCAATGGCCCGGAACCTAGCGCGCCGAAGACCATGCCGATCAGCGCGGCACTCATCACCGGGCCAAGGCTGGCGCGATCGATCCCCCAATCCTGGGACAGGGCCGGGGCGATGAAACCCATGGCCGCCGTATCGAGGCCGTCGAGGAAGACAATCAGGAAACAGAGAATCACCACCCGCCATTGGTAGCGCGAAATGGGCTGGGCATTGATGAAGGACTGCACATCGAGGCAGGAGCCTACGGAGGTCTGGGGCTGGTTCATTTTATTTTTATTCCACGCAAGAAACGCAGGCGAACGGACAGAGACCGGCGAAACTCGCCGGATGACGCTGCGCGACATTAATGAGGCCAGGCAAAGACCGTCAATTCATCGCCGCTGACTGTGTGCGTTTATCGAACAGCTTAAGTGAACAGCTGCGCGCTCAAGTCGCGACTGGCCCCCAACAGACCGGGCAGGAAGCGTTGTTCCAACTCATTGCGGCTGACCCGTCCGGCGTGGGTACTGACATTCAGTGCCGCTACCACCTGGCCGGAAGCGTCGTAGACCGGCACGGCAATCGAACGCAGGCCCTGCTCCAGTTCCTGGTCAACGATGCACCAGCCCTGCTGCCGTACCTGTTGCAGGCACTCAAGCAACGCTTCGGGGGTGTGCAAGGTCCGGCTGGTCTTGGCTTGCAGGTCGGCGTGGTCGAGGTAGTCACGCAACGATGCATCATCCAGGGCGGCCAGGAGAATCCTGCCCATTGAAGTGCAATAGGCTGGCAGACGCCCGCCAACCGATAGATCGACCGAAATCAGGCGCTGGGTGGTGGCGGACCGGGCGATATAGAGGATGTCGTCGCCTTCGAGCGTCGCCATGTTGCAGGCTTCGTGCAATTGTTCGCTCATGCGGTCCAGGTACGGCTGGGCGGAAACGGCCAGGGGCGTCGAGGACAGATAGGCGTGCCCCAGGGTCAGCACTTTGGGCAGCAGCGAATAGGTGCGCCCGTCCGTGGTGGCGTAGCCAAGCTTGATCAAGGTATGCAGGCAACGCCGGACGGCGGCGCGAGGAATTTCCGTGCGGTGGCTGATCTGGGCGATCGTCAGGTGCCGCTTGCGCTCCTGGAAGGCCTGGACTACGGCCAACCCGCGGGCCAGGGACGTCATGAAGTCGGGATCACCGGTCAGGGCCTGGATCCGTTTGGCCGGCGAGGCGACGATCGGTGGCGCGACTGAAGTGAAGGCATTGCGCAATTGGTCGTTCATGTCTGGTCCTTCCCCGGGAATGACGGCTATTACAAGCGGCTGCCTGACGGATCGACAAGAGCCCGACCGCCAACAGCGTTCGATTATCGAACCGACGACCGATAATCGCAATCCTGTCGCCAGCCGGCGAACTCGCGATAACAAGTTGAGCGACAGTGGCAGCGGTTTGAGGTGAAGAATGCGGGCGATATTGAACTTGTCGCCTTGAACGGTATCAGGATACCGGCACTCGCCAGCATCTTCTGAAACCTCATTGACACAAGTTTGGACATACAAACATCGACTCACACAACAGCAGGCCCTTTAAATTTTTCCCGATAGTGTTATTCAGCTAGACCGCTATAATGCAATTCAGCGACGGTGCGGCCAATCGACCGCTCCCATGCGCAGGCGCCGTGGTTGATACCGTGGTGCCCGAAGCATCTTCAAGGATCGCTTCCCCTGTATTGGCAACAACACGAAGCCCTGATGCTACGTCAGCTGTCAGCTCTGGTGCCGTGGCCGTCTGCATGTCTACATGCAGTGCGTATCACCAGATTCAATTTCAATTAATTAGGTAGAACTGTGACGAAAGACGAACTGCGCGCGGAACTTGAGCGCCAGGAACAACGTTACAAGGAAGTTTACGGCGGGGAAATCACCACCTACGCCGCGCAACCTGAACCGGAACGCAAACCCTGGCGTAAGCGCGCCACCGTTCAGGACCAGGCCTTCACCCAGGAACTCCAGAAGATGGAAAAAGAACTCAAAGCCGAAGAGCAGTGACGCTCTGGGCCAGATGTTCTTGTGAAGAGGTCTCCGGTCGCCACCCAGGCTGGAAACCGTAGTGCACGCCCGCCATGAGCGGGCCGCCATCCTTTCCCCGCCCGACGGCTGGGAAGCGTCTATGGCCGACCTTCTTTCAGATATTTCATACAACCGCGTGAGGCGTTCGTCAGCTTGCGGCGATCCTGTTCGGGTGCGCTTTGCGCCCCTGAATCAAAGGGTTACGTACCCCGCGGAAAACCTGGCACCAGAGGCTTTCCTACAAATTATTTCGTTGAAGAATGTTACCGATGAGCAGGCAATGCATCGATTGCCAAGGTTTTCTGGCATAATCGCGCCCCCTTACGACCGGGTCAGAAAACCTTCATGATCGATTTATTCAGCGGACTGGATGCTTGGGTGCTTGTGAGCCTCTTGCTCGCCCTGGCTTTTGTCCTCGCCTTCGAGTTCATCAACGGCTTTCATGACACCGCTAACGCGGTTGCCACTGTTATCTACACCAAAGCCATGCCGCCCCATCTGGCGGTGTTCTTTTCCGGTGTGTTCAATTTCCTCGGTGTACTGCTGGGCGGCGTGGGGGTGGCGTACGCCATCGTTCACCTGCTGCCCGTGGAGCTGCTGATCAATGTGAACACCGGACACGGGCTGGCCATGGTGTTTTCGCTGCTCGCAGCGGCCATCACCTGGAACCTGGGCACCTGGTACTTCGGTATCCCGGCGTCCAGCTCCCATACCTTGATCGGCTCGATCCTCGGCGTGGGCCTGGCCAACGCGTTGATCAACGATATCCCGTTGGCCGACGGGGTGAACTGGCAGAAGGCGATCGATATCGGCGCCTCCCTGGTGTTCTCGCCCATGGCCGGCTTCCTGATCGCCGCCCTGGTGCTGATCGGCCTGAAGTGGTGGCGTCCGCTGTCGAAGATGCACAAGACGCCGGAGCAGCGCCGCAAGATCGACGACAAGAAACACCCGCCGTTCTGGAACCGCCTGGTGCTGGTGATCTCGGCCATGGCCGTCAGCTTTGTCCACGGCTCCAACGATGGTCAAAAAGGTATCGGCTTGATCATGCTGGTGCTGATCGGCATCGTGCCTTCGCAGTTCGTCCTCGACCTGAGCAGCACTACCTATCAGATCGAACGGACCCGCGATGCGACCTTGCACCTGAGCCAGTTCTACCAGCGCAACAGCGAATCCCTGGGGGAATTCCTGGCTCTGGGTAAAAGCGTGGAAGGCGATCTGCCGGAGAAATTCCGCTGCAACCCGCAACAGACCGAACCCACCATCGACGCCCTGCTCAGCACCCTCAAAGGTGTGGCGGACTACCATTCGCTGCCGTCAGAAAGCCGTATCGAAGTACGTCGCTACCTGCTCTGCCTGGATGACACGGCGAAGAAGGTCGGCAAGTTGCCTGGCTTGGCCGCCCGTGAAAAAGACGACCTGAACAAGCTGCGCAAGGACCTGACCGGTACCACCGAATACGCCCCGTTCTGGGTGATCCTGGCGGTCGCCCTGGCGCTGGGCCTGGGTACCATGGTCGGCTGGAAGCGTGTGGTGCTCACCATCGGTGAGAAGATCGGCAAACAAGGCATGACCTACGCCCAAGGTATGTCGGCCCAGATCACCACCGCGTGCATGATTGGCATGGCGAACATCTTCAGCCTGCCGGTCTCCACCACTCACGTACTGTCCTCGGGCGTGGCTGGCACCATGGTCGCGAACAAGAGCGGCCTGCAAGGTGGCACCGTGCGCAACATCCTGCTGGCCTGGGTATTGACCCTGCCGGCAACGGTGGCGCTGTCGGCCGGGTTGTTCTGGCTGGCGTCCAAGGCCTTGGGTAGCTGATTCCAGTAGCTCACAAAAAAGGTGCGGTCCTGGCGGATCGCACCTTTTTTTATGCCCAACAGAAAACCTGTGAGGAGCCTGCTCGCGATAGCGGTGTGTCAACCACTATTCATATTGGCTGAACTGACGCTATCGCGAGCAGGCTCGCTCCCACAGTTGTTGTGTGTGAAATAGAAAAATTTGCTGCTCAAAAAAAAGGGCGACCGAAGTCGCCCAAAATGCCTTGCGTGCTCGTTGTCGCTGGAAAGACCTACGGTTTTTTCCGCTTCTGTGCGTCTTTCCAGATGAATAATCCAAAGCCTGCGAAAAATACGAACATGAGGCCGACCGTCAACACCCCGGCAAACACCACATTATCGAAAAACATGACTGGCCTCCTGGTCTTGCCCCTGTTGCGATGGGTTCAAGTTAACCAATCAGGCCTGGATAAAAATTGACCGGGGTCAATAACGCCCGCAACGGGGCGAAAAGGAGGGGCAATAACTGATCTGCATCAATGGATCGAGGGGGTTCAGCGCTTTTTCGGTTTGTTTTTCGGCTTTTTCTTGGGCTTGCCCAAAGGCATGGCCTGTTCGAAAGCCTGACGGACTTCGTTAAGGCGTTTTTCATTGAGGTCGTGAACGCGCTTGGCGCGCTCGGCACTGAGGTCGATCAGCTTGTCGTCTTGGCTCATGGCGTGTGGGCATCGTGCAGTGAATTGCGGTGTGCCCATGATGCGTGCTGTTGGCGGCGTTGACCAGCCTGTGCGGGAGGGCAAACGCCTGAATCAGATCTGGATATCGACCCACAGGCCCTGGCGGGACTCTTCGTCTATCAGCGGCACCACCGGCACGGTGTTGTCGGCATTGAGTTCGGTACCCGGTACGGCCAGGTGTTCTTCAGGGTCTTGATCGGCCTCGCGGCGGCGCCTTTGGCGCTCCTGCTGGCGACGCTGTTCTTCGCGCAACAGCAGCGCGGCCTCTTCCGGGTCGCGATTTTGCAGGTCGATGGTGCTTTCGTTAGAGCTCTGCTGCACCGGGACCACGGGCGGTATGTCCGGTCGCTGGCGAACCGGATCCTGTTGAGCGGTGATGGGTACGGCGCTCAAAGGGAGCATGGGTGGCAACATAAAGGTCTCCTGTCTTCAGGTTGTCGGCTAGGATAGTGGCAGCTTGAACCGCCGGTCTGAAACTTGTGACCCAGTTGGCATTGCTGCAATCCCCGGGGCCGAGCTTGTTTGATCGCAGGGCAAGCTTAAGTTCCGTGTCGTCGGTAATGAATCAGCGTGCGTAAATCCTTTGGTCTGAAGGTTCCTTCCGTTAAGATAACCGGCTTTTTCAAGGCGGGAGTCAGGCAGCATGGCGCAGCAGTATCAACCGGGGCAACGCTGGATCAGTGACAGCGAAGCCGAGCTGGGTTTAGGCACCGTTCTGGCACAGGACGGCCGCTTGTTGACCGTGCTCTATCCGGCCACTGGCGACACTCGCCAGTACGCGCTACGGAATGCGCCGCTCACCCGCGTACGGTTTTCCCCGGGCGATGTGATCACTCACTTCGAAGGCTGGAAAATGACCGTGCGCGAAGTCGATGATGTCGATGGGCTGCTGGTCTACCACGGCCTCAATGGGCAGAACGAAGTCGTCACCCTGCCGGAAACCCAGCTCTCGAATTTCATCCAGTTCCGCCTGGCCAGCGACCGTCTGTTCGCCGGTCAGATCGACCCACTGGCCTGGTTCTCCCTGCGCTACCACACCCTGGAGCACACCAGTCGCCAGTTGCAGTCTTCGCTCTGGGGCCTGGGGGGTGTCCGTGCCCAGCCGATCGCCCACCAGTTGCACATTGCCCGTGAAGTGGCCGACCGCATCGCACCACGGGTGTTGCTGGCGGACGAAGTCGGCCTGGGCAAGACCATCGAAGCCGGCCTGGTGATCCACCGTCAACTGCTCTCCGGTCGTGCCAATCGCGTACTGATCCTGGTTCCGGAAAACCTCCAGCATCAGTGGCTGGTGGAAATGCGTCGGCGTTTCAACCTGCAGGTCGCGCTGTTCGACGAAGAACGCTTCATCGAAAGCGATGCCAGCAACCCGTTCGAAGACACCCAGTTGGCCCTGGTGGCGCTGGAGTGGCTGGTGGACGACGAGAAGGCCCAGGACGCGCTGTTCGCCGCCGGCTGGGACCTGATGGTGGTCGACGAAGCTCACCATCTGGTTTGGCACGAAGACCAGGTCAGCCCGCAGTACGCCTTGGTCGAACAGCTCGCCGAGACGATCCCGGGCGTGCTGCTGCTGACCGCGACCCCGGAACAACTGGGCCAGGACAGCCACTTCGCCCGCCTGCGCCTGCTGGACCCCAATCGCTTCCATGACCTGAAGGCCTTCCGCGCCGAGAGCGAAAACTATCGCCCGGTGGCCGAAGCCGTGCAGGAATTGCTGGACAAGGGCCGTCTCTCGCCCGAAGCCCACAAGACCATCCACGGCTTCCTGGGCAACGAAGGCGAAGCCTTGCTGACCGCCGTCAATGACGGCGATGTCGAAGCCAGTGCCCGCCTGGTGCGCGAATTGCTGGACCGCCACGGCACCGGCCGCGTACTGTTCCGCAATACTCGCGCCGCGGTGCAGGGCTTCCCGGAGCGCAAGCTACACGCCTACCCGCTGCCATGCCCGGACGAATACCTCGAGCTGCCGTTGGGCGATCATGCCGAGCTGTACCCGGAAGTCAGCTTCCAGGCCCAGCCGGACGCCAGCGAAGAAGAGCGCTGGTGGCGTTTCGACCCGCGGGTCGAGTGGCTGATCGACACGCTGAAAATGCTCAAGCGCACTAAAGTGCTGGTGATCTGCGCCCACGCCGAAACCGCCATGGACCTGGAAGACGCCCTGCGCGTGCGTTCCGGCATCCCGGCCACGGTGTTCCACGAAGGCATGAACATCCTGGAGCGCGACCGCGCGGCAGCCTATTTCGCCGACGAAGAATTCGGCGCCCAGGTGCTGATCTGCTCGGAAATCGGCAGTGAAGGCCGTAACTTCCAATTCGCCCATCATTTGGTGCTGTTCGACCTGCCGTCCCACCCGGACTTGCTGGAGCAGCGCATCGGCCGTCTGGACCGGATCGGCCAGAAACACACCATCGAGCTGCATGTGCCGTACCTGGAAACCAGCCCGCAAGCGCGCTTGTTCCAGTGGTATCACGAAGCCCTGAATGCCTTCCTCAACACCTGCCCGACCGGTAACGCCTTGCAGCATCAGTTCGGCCCGCGCCTGCTGCCCTTGCTGGAAGAAGCCGACGATGGCCAGTGGCAAGCGCTGATCGACGAGGCCCGCGCCGAACGCGAGCGCCTGGAGGCTGAGCTGCACACCGGCCGCGACCGTTTGCTGGAGCTCAACTCCGGCGGCGCGGGTGAAGGCGATGCGCTGGTGGAAGCCATTCTCGAGCAGGACGACCAGTTCACCCTGCCAATCTACATGGAAACCCTGTTCGACGCGTTCGGCATCGACAGCGAGGACCACTCGGAAAACGCCCTGATCCTCAAGCCAAGTGAAAAGATGCTCGACGCCAGCTTCCCGCTGGGCGACGACGAAGGCGTGACCATCACCTACGACCGCAACCAGGCGCTGTCTCGCGAAGACATGCAATTCATCACCTGGGAGCATCCGATGGTGCAAGGCGGCATGGACCTGGTGTTGTCCGGCTCCATGGGCAACACCGCCGTGGCGCTGATCAAGAACAAGGCCCTCAAGCCTGGCACCGTGTTGCTGGAATTGCTCTACGTCAGTGAAGTGGTAGCCCCACGCTCACTGCAACTGGGCCGTTACCTGCCACCGGCCGCCCTGCGCTGCCTGCTGGACGCCAACGGCAACGACCTGGCCGCCCGGGTCTCGTTCGAAACCCTGAACGACCAGCTCGAAAGCGTGCCCCGTGCCAGCGCCAACAAGTTCATCCAGGCCCAGCGCGACCAACTGACGCCACGGATCAACGCCGGTGAAGAGAAAATCGCCCCGCGCCATGCCGAACGCGTGGCCGAGGCCCAGCGCCGCCTGGCCGCCGATACCGACGAGGAACTGGCGCGCCTGACCGCCCTGCAAGCGGTCAACCCGACCGTGCGCGACAGCGAACTGGTGGCCCTGCGCCAACAGCGTGAGCAGGGCCTGGCGATGCTTGAGAAGGCCGCGTTGCGCCTGGAGGCGATTCGGGTGTTGGTAGCGGGCTGATTGCCGCAGCAACCCGACAAAAGGCCCGCAGCGATGCGGGCCTTTTTTTGTGGAACCTGCCATACACAGAACTGTTTAGACCGGAGACATGATCACTGTGGCGAGGGGATTTATCCCCGCTGGGTTGCGCAGCAACCCTCTGCGTTCTAACTGATGATCGTGTTGGTTGATGGATTATGGGGCTGCTGCGCAGCCCAACGGGGATAAATCCCCTCGCCACAAATACACGCGCCTCGGTGCCAGCCTCAAGGACTGTAATACCCCACCGCCACCAGGAAATGCCCGACCTTCTTCAGGTACGCGTGCTTGTCCTCGACCTTGCCGGTCACCGGGTTCTTCCAGCGATATTCATACTCCCCCACGTCCTGCTTGCCGATCATGGCCAGGATCGGTTCCCCCACTGGCTTGCCATCGGGGTCCTTGACCTTGGCGAAGTCGGTATTGATCAATCGCAGGTTGGTGCCGTGGCCGACATAGCGCCGGGTATTGAGATCGACGACAAAGACATACAAGTCATCCTGCAGATAACCGCCCTTAAGGGAGTTAACCGCCGTCAGCGTGGCTTTTTCGTTTTTCAGTAAATCGCTCGAAGCCTTGTCGAGCAAGGCCCTGGCCTGCTCGGCAGAGGCCCGTGGCAGGTAGTAGCCGACGGCCAGGATTCGCTCGCCGACGCGTTGGAAATACACATGCTTGCGCTCGACCTTGCCATCCGCCCAGTTCTGCCAACGGTACTCGGCTTGCTGGATGCCACTGGCCTCGGGGGTTTTCAAGGCGTCCTTGAAGGCTTTGCGCAAGTCCGGCCCCAGCACCTCGGAGACGTCTCGGCCGATCAACGCCGAGGAAGGCCCGCCGCTGGCGAGCATCACACCCTGGGTGTCCACCACGAAGACGTAGCGATCCTTGTCGACGAATTCCCCTTGGCGACTGAAGGCGGCAAAAGCTTTGTCGCCGTTGTCGTGGTAATAGGCCAAGGCTTTCTCCAGCAGCGCCCGGGCCGCCTGGCCGTCATCAGGTGTCGCTGCATGAGCCTGTGCCAACCCCAACACAAGCATTACCCCCAGCCAGGCCATCCTGTGAAAAAAACCCATATACGCGCCCCTCGTTCTTGTTGGTATTTCAAGAGCGTAGACGGCGTGGGGTGATGTTGAAGTATTCAGGGGGATTCTGGGGAGCACTTATGCTGAAGATAGCGGTGGGTCAGTCAATAGCGGATTGACTGAGACTCAGCCTTCGCGAGCAAGCCCGCTCCTACAGTGGATCTTTGGCAGCTACAACATTCATGTTCGCTGAGGATCCAGTGTGGGAGCGGGCTTGCTCGCGAAAGCGGCCTGACTGTCACCCCCTTCAGTAACTATTAGCCCCCCAGCTTTGTCATTGAGCCCGAGCGTTGAGCTGCTGCTGCAAATGCTGGATCTGCGCTTGCAAAGTGTTGATGTTACGGGTGACCTGGCCGCGAAAGGCGTCGAACTCGGCGGTGTTGCCGCCCTTATCCTGCTGGCTCTTGAGCACGATCACGTCCTGTTCCAGACGGTCGATGGCAGAATTGGAGGTGGCTCTTTTCAGGGCGGTGATGTCGGCGCCGATGCTCTTGAGCTGGGCATCCAGGGCACCGCCCTCGCCCTGGCTTTTCAGGGCGGTAACTTCAGTCGCCAGCGTCTTGACCTGGGCCTGGAGCTCCTTGTTGGCCGCTTGCAGTTGAGTGTTGGTGTTCTGCTGTTCAGAGGCCTGGGCAATGAGCTGGGCCAGTTCCTTGTCCAGGTCGGCGGACGGGCCGAAGGTGGCTTGCTGTTGCTTGTACTGCTCCAGCAGTTTGTTGTCGAATTGCTTGCCCTGATCCTGCAACTTGCTTTCCAACTGCTTGATCTGCAGTTTCAAGGCCTCACTGTCGCTCATCACATTGGACTGACCGGCGACGACCTTGCCGGAAAACTCCTGCAGGCGCCCCGCCGCATCTTCACTGATCCGGGCGAAGCTTTCCTGGGTAGCCACCAATTGCTGCTCCATCATGGAAATCTGCTGGAAGCTCCACCAGGCCAGGAAACCGAACGCACACAGCAGCGCGCCGACCAATGCCCACAGCGGCCCGGTGCTGGGACCCTTGACCTTGGCCGCAGCCACGGGCGCCGGGCGCGCTTGCACGTGGGGCTGGCGGTTGGGCAGGAAATCATCGTCATCGGGAATGTCGGCCCGCATCCGCAGGCTCGGTACATCATCGAAGTCGTCGTTGGCATCGTTACGCATGGGCATGGATTCAACCTTTGAGAAACCGGTGATGGCGTGATGCGGCGAGTATAACCCCCTCGCCCGCCGCACCGATTGACCCCGAACATGACACTCGGTTCATGACGGGCCGATCAGCGGGCATTTTGGACCCTCCACCAAGCGCAAAATTCATCGAGGGCGGTCCACAGGCTGACTTGCGGATCGTAATCGAGATAATGCCGCGCCCGGCTGATGTCCAGGGTGAAACTTTTGTTCATGACCTGCATGCCCAGGCGCGACAGCGTCGGTTCGGGGCGGCCCGGCCACAGCTTGCAGAAACCTTCATTCAAGGCCGCGACACTGTAAGCCAAGCCGTAGGAACGATAACGCCGGACCTGTGGGACTTCCATCTGACGCATCACATAATTGACCACGTCCCATAGCGGAACCGGTGCCCCGTTGCTGATGTTGTAGGCCTTGCCCAAGGCTGAATCGGTCGCCAGCAGGCTGCTGAGCAACGCTTCATTGAGGTTTTGCACGCTGGTGAAATCCACCCTGTTCAACCCGTTGCCAACAATGGCCAGGCGCCCCTTGCGCTGCATTTTCAACAGGCGCGGGAAAATGCTCATATCACCGGCGCCGGTCACGAAACGCGGGCGCAGGGCCAGCACTTCGAGGCCGAATTCCTGGGCACCGAAGACCTTCTGCTCGGCCAGGTACTTGGTGGCGGCGTAGGGGTGCTTGAAGCGCTTGGGCACTTGTTCTTCGGTCAGCCCGAGGTGATCACGGCCGTCGAAGTAGATGGACGGCGAGGACAGATGAACCAGGCGGCGAACCTTCTGCTTGAGGCAGGCCTCGACGACATTTTCCGTCACCTGGACATTGCCCTGGTGAAAATCCTGGTAGCGGCCCCAAAGCCCCACGGAGCCGGCGCAATGCACGACGGCCTCGACATCCAGGCACAAATCGCGGGCCAGCAGCGGGTCGCTCAGATCCCCTTGGACAAACTGTGCACCGCGCCGCACCAGGTGCTCCACGCTCTCGGCCCGGCGACCGTTGACCCGTACATCCAGGCCTTGCTCCAGGGCGAAACGCGCAAAGCGCCCGCCGATGAAGCCGCTCGCGCCGGTGACCAGAATTTTCATGAATGCTCCTAAGAAATGCGGTTACGAGCCTCGAGCTACAACCTGCAAATTAATCTGTGCGCTGCTTATTTAGTTGCAGCTTGACGTCTATTGCGGCTCCCAAGGCACCAGCCATTGCCGGGAGGATTGAATCAACTGTTCGGTCAATGAACCGAGCAACTGCCCGCCGTTGCGCCAATAATGCCAGTACAGCGGCACATCGATCGGTTTATCTGCCAACAGCTCCACCAGCTCGCCTCGTTCCAGTTGCCCACGCACTTGCAGCTCCGGCGCCAGCCCCCAGCCGAGGCCGGCCTCGGCAAGACGGATGAATCCTTCGGACGACGGGCACAGATGGTGTTCGAAACCGCCCTCCACCCCCAGGGACGCGAGGTAGCGGTGTTGCAGGAAATCGTCCGGGCCAAACACCAGTGCCGGCGTATGGGCCAACTGATCAGCGCGCGCGCCATCGGGGAAATGCCTGGCTATGAACGCCGGACTGGCCAGGGCCCGATAACGCATGGCCCCCAGCAATACGCTGCGGGCGCCAGCCACAGGACGCTCACTGGCGCAGACACACGCCGCCACTTCGCCAGCGCGCATGCGCTTGAGGCCGACGGTCTGGTCTTCTACCACCAAGTCGAGCAACAGATGATGCCGGGCGCAGAAATCGCCCACAGCCGCTGCCCACCACGTCGCCAGGCTGTCGGCATTCAAGGCGATGCGCAGGCGTTCGGGCAGGCCCTCTTCATCCAGTGCCGGTACCAAACTTTGCAGGTCACGCTCTAACAGACGCACCTGTTGCACATGGTTGAGCAAGCGGCGACCGATCTCGGTCGGCGCAGGCGGCGTGGCACGCACCAGTACGGGCTGGCCGACCCGCGCCTCGAGCAGTTTGATGCGCTGGGAAATCGCCGATTGCGACAGCCCCAGTACCTGGGCGGCCCGCTCGAAACCGGCTTGCTCGACGACCGCCGCCAGGGCGGAAAGCAATTTGTAATCGAACATCAGTTTTCCTAATGAGCAATCAGCAAGATTGGTTTTTCTTATACAGCTTGCCACCGGAGAATGGCCAGCATTCAAGCATCGACGGGGGAGTAAAAATCATGTGGCAAAGCTACGTTAACGGACTGCTGGTGGCACTTGGGCTGATCATGGCCATTGGCGCGCAGAACGCGTTTGTGCTGGCCCAGAGCCTGCGTCGCGAGCATCACTTGCCGGTAGCGGCGCTGTGTATCACCTGCGATGCGTTGCTGGTCGCCGCCGGCGTGTTCGGGCTGGCGACCTTGCTGGCTCAAAGCCCGTTGCTGCTGTCGATCGCTCGCTGGGGCGGCGCGATATTCCTGCTCTGGTACGGCAGCCAGGCGTTGCGTCGGGCCTGCTCGAAACAGAGCCTGCAACAAGGGGAAAAACAGGCCGTGCGCTCGCTACGGGCGGTACTGCTCAGCGCGCTGGCGGTGACGCTGCTCAATCCCCACGTGTACCTCGATACCGTGTTGCTGATCGGCTCCCTCGGTGCCCAGCAAAGTGTCCCCGGTGCCTATGTGGTGGGGGCGGCCAGTGCCTCACTGCTGTGGTTCTTCACCCTGGCCTTCGGTGCCGCGTGGCTGGCACCCTGGCTGGCTCGTCCAAGCACCTGGCGGATTCTCGACCTGCTGGTGGCGGCGATGATGTTTACCGTGGCGGTGCAATTGATCGTCAACGGCTGATTATTCCAAACCGCTCTGGAACCTCTATCCCACACAGTTGTTGCGTGGTTATGCCGCCCCCCCGGTGCTATGATCCGACTCCTGCGCCGCAAAGAGTACAAACTCCCCGGCGCTAGTCTGGCCGCCCGTGATCGGCCTTGCGCTCACCGCAACTGACCTGATTAGGAGAATCACCATGGCTTTCGAATTGCCGCCGCTGCCCTATCCACACGACGCACTGGCGCCGCACATCTCCAAAGAAACTCTGGAATTCCACCACGACAAGCACCACAACACCTATGTCGTGAACCTGAACAACCTGGTGCCAGGCACCGAGTTCGAAGGCAAGTCTCTGGAAGAAATCGTCAAGACTTCCTCGGGCGGTATCTTCAACAACGCCGCTCAGGTCTGGAACCACACCTTCTACTGGAACTGCCTGGCGCCAAACGCCGGCGGTCAACCAACCGGCGAACTGGCCGAAGCCATCAACAAGGCCTTCGGTTCGTTCGACAAGTTCAAGGAAGAGTTCAGCAAGACTTCCATCGGCACCTTCGGTTCCGGCTGGGGCTGGCTGGTGAAAAAGGCTGACGGTTCCCTGGCCCTGGCCAGCACCATCGGCGCCGGCAACCCGCTGACCAGCGGCGACACCCCGCTGCTGACTTGCGACGTCTGGGAACACGCCTACTACATCGACTACCGTAACCTTCGTCCGAAATACGTCGAAGCGTTCTGGAACCTGGTCAACTGGAAATTCGTCGCAGAGCAATTCGAAGGCAAAGCCTTCACTGCCTAAGCGTCAATGCCAGACAAAAGAACCCGGCACCGCGCCGGGTTTTTTTCGCCGGGTAAAAATGTCCGCAGGCAAAATACCTCGCGTCTGGAACCCAAGAAAAAATCCCTGGAGGCCTCAAGTTGCGGCCCCTTCCAACCGACACAATGGTCATAGAGCAAACACTCTGGAAAAAACGTACATCGGTCAGGTTTCAAGCGAAAACCCTTGTGTTTGATTGTCCCTTTGACTGCCATCACAGGATTGCCAATACTCATGGCAACTTGACGCTACCCGCACGGAACAAGGAACCACTCTTTGAAGCTGGAACTCAAGAACAGCTTGTCTGTGAAGTTGCTCCGGGTCGTGCTCCTCTCGGCATTGATCGTTGGCATGATCTTGAGCTGCGCCCAGATCGTGTTCGATGCCTATAAAACCAACCAGGCTGTCGCCAGTGACGCCCACCGTATCCTCGATATGTTCCGCGATCCTTCGACCCAGGCCGTCTACAGCCTGGACCGGGAAATGGGCATGCAAGTGATCGAGGGCCTGTTCCAGGACAAAGCCGTGCGCATGGCTTCCATCGGCCATCCCCGCGAAACCATGCTCGCCGAAAAAACCCGGCCCTTGCAGCACTCCGAAAGCCGCTGGCTGACCGACCTGATCCTGGGCAAGGAGCGCACTTACACCACGCAACTGGTAGGACGTGGGCCCTACAGTGAATATTACGGCGACCTGAGCATTACGCTCGACACCGCCACCTACGGCGAGGGTTTCATCGTCAACTCGGTGATCATCTTCATTTCCGGGATGCTGCGGGCCCTGGCCATGGGCCTGGTGTTGTACCTGGTCTATCACTGGCTGCTGACCAAACCGTTGTCGCGGATCATCGAGCACCTGACTGAAATCAACCCGGATCGCCCCAGCGAGCACAAGATCCCGCAGTTGCGAGGCCACGAGCAAAACGAGCTGGGCCTGTGGATCAATACGGCCAACCAATTGCTCGAATCCATCGAGCGCAACACGCACCTGCGCCACGAAGCGGAAAACAGCCTGCTGCGAATGGCCCAGTACGACTTTCTCACCGGCCTGCCCAACCGCCAGCAGCTTCAACAGCAACTGGACAAGATCCTGGTGGATGCCGGGCGCCTGCAACGCCGGGTAGCGGTGCTGTGTGTGGGGCTGGATGATTTCAAGGGTATCAACGAACAGTTCAGCTACCAGACCGGCGACCAGTTGCTGCTGGCCTTGGCCGATCGGCTGCGGGCCCACAGTGGCCGGCTCGGCGCCCTGGCGCGACTGGGGGGCGACCAGTTCGCCCTGGTCCAGGCCGACATCGAACAGCCTTACGAGGCCGCCGAGCTGGCCCAGAGCATCCTCGATGACCTGGAAGCGCCGTTCGTCATCGACGACCAGCAAATCCGCCTGCGGGCCACCATCGGTATCACCCTCTTCCCCGAAGATGGCGACAGCACCGAGAAACTGTTGCAGAAAGCCGAGCAGACCATGACCCTGGCCAAGAGTCGCTCACGCAATCGCTACCAGTTCTACATCGCCAGCGTCGACAGCGAAATGCGCCGCCGGCGTGAACTGGAAAAAGACTTGCGCGAGGCCCTGGCCCGCGAGCAGTTCTCCCTGGTGTACCAGCCACAGATCAGTTACCGCGACCTGCGCGTGGTGGGCACCGAAGCCCTGATCCGCTGGCACCATCCCGAGCACGGCCTGGTGCCGCCGGACCTGTTCATTCCCCTGGCCGAGCAGAACGGCACCATCATCGCCATTGGCGAATGGGTACTGGACCAGGCTTGCAGTCAATTGCGCGAATGGCACGACCAGGGCTTCGTCGACCTGCGCATGGCGGTCAACCTGTCGACGGTGCAACTGCACCACGCCGAATTGCCACGGGTGGTGAACAATCTCCTGCAAATGTACCGGCTGCCGCCGCGCAGCCTGGAGCTGGAAGTCACCGAAACCGGCCTGATGGAAGACATTACCACCGCTGCCCAGCATTTGCTGAGCCTGCGCCGTTCCGGGGCGCTGATTGCCATCGATGACTTCGGGACCGGCTATTCGTCCCTGAGCTACCTCAAGAGCCTGCCGCTGGACAAGATCAAGATCGACAAGAGCTTCGTCCAGGACCTGCTCGACGACGAGGACGACGCCACCATCGTCCGGGCCATCATCCAATTGGGCAAGAGCCTGGGTATGCAGGTCATTGCCGAGGGCGTCGAGACAGTCGAGCAGGAAGCCTACATCATCGCCGAGGGCTGCCACGAAGGTCAGGGGTATTACTACAGCAAACCACTGCCGGCACGGGAATTGGGCGCTTATCTGAAGCAGGCCGAGCGCAGCAAGGTTTCCATCATCTGATTTCCCCCTCCCAGGCGCCTACAGACGCTGCCGAAAGGCAGCGATCCGCATTATTAAATAAGAAATATTTACAACCATAACCCTTTACACATAATGCAAATCTTTCGCATTATGTCGCAGTTTTTGCGCACCCTCGCGCCTGTCCCATCCATCACCGAAGCAGGATGTTCGCCATGATTCGTATGCCCCTGGCTACCGCCAGTCTGCTGGCCATCGCTATTTCCCTCGCCGGTTGCGGCGAAGGCAAAGACAAGGCCGCCGCGCCGCAAGCGCCAACGCCTGCCGCCAGCACCGCGGCACCGGTCGCCCCTGCTGCTGCCGGCAAAGTCGACGAAGCCGCCGCCAAGGCCGTTGTCGCGCACTATGCCGACATCGTCTATGCCGTCTACAGCGATGCCGAATCCACTGCGAAGACCCTGCAAACCGCCGTCGACGCGTTCCTGGCCAAGCCGAACGCCGAGACCCTGAAAGCCGCCAGGGCTGCCTGGGT
The DNA here is from genome assembly GCF_013347965.1 of Pseudomonas bijieensis. NCBI lineage: Bacteria > Pseudomonadati > Pseudomonadota > Gammaproteobacteria > Pseudomonadales > Pseudomonadaceae > Pseudomonas > Pseudomonas bijieensis. The sequence continues at coordinate 2,699,265 of NZ_CP048810.1, forward strand.
CGCCGCACGCGTGCCGTACCTGCAAAGCGAAGTGTTCCGCTTCGGCAACACCATCATCGACGACTGGGAAGGCCAGGTGAACGCCTGGCCCCTGGACGAAGGCCTGATCGACTACGTCGACAAGTCCTACGAGCACGCCCTGGGCAACCCGGGCGCCACCGCCAACATCATCGCCAACACTGAAGTCCAGGTGGGCGAAGACAAGGTCGACGTGAAGGACATCACCCCGGAAAAACTCGCCAGTCTCAACGAGCTGGGCGGTTCCGAGGCGAACGTCGCCACCGGCTACCACGCCATCGAATTCCTGCTGTGGGGCCAGGACCTCAACGGCACCGGCCCTGGCGCGGGCAACCGTCCGGCTTCGGACTACCTGCAAGGTGCCGGCGCCACGGGCGGCCACAACGACCGTCGCCGTGCCTACCTCAAGTCCGTGACCCAATTGCTGGTCAACGACCTGGAAGAAATGGTCGGCAACTGGAAGCCGAACGTGACCGACAACTACCGCGCCACCCTGGAAGCCGAACCAGCCGAAAGCGGCCTGCGCAAGATGCTGTTCGGCATGGGCAGCCTGTCCCTGGGCGAACTGGCGGGCGAGCGCATGAAGGTGTCCCTGGAGGCCAACTCGCCAGAAGACGAGCAGGATTGCTTCAGCGACAACACCCACAACTCGCACTTCTACGATGCCAAGGGCGTGCGCAACGTGTACCTGGGCGAATACACCCGCGTCGACGGTACCAAGATGACCGGTGCCAGCCTTTCGTCCCTGGTGGCCAAGGCCGACCCGGCCGCCGACACCGCGCTCAAGGCCGACCTGGCGGATACCGAGGCCAAGATCCAGGTCATGGTCGATCACGCCAACAAGGGTGAGCACTACGACCAACTGATCGCCGCAGGCAACACTGCCGGCAATCAGATCGTGCGCGACGCCATCGCCGCACTGGTCAAGCAGACCGGTTCGATCGAACAGGCTGCGGGCAAGCTGGGCATCAGCGACCTGAACCCGGACAACGCTGATCACGAGTTCTGATCAACGCGAGAAACAAAACCTGTGGGAGCGAGCCTGCTCGCGATGAGGGCATATCAGTCGACATCACGGTTGGCTGATCCACCGCTATCGCGAGCAGGCTCGCTCCCCACAGTTGATTTCAGCTGTTCACAAAAGTAATGCCAGCCACAGACCCTGTGGGAGCGGGCTTGCTCGCGAAGACGTCGGCACAGTCGACATTGATGTAGCCTGACACTCAGCCTTCGCGAGCAAGCCCGCTCCCACAGGAACCTCGTTGTTTGTGGTTCATCGCTGCAATCCAGCAAGCCGCCCTTCGATAAATCGCCGTTCGGGCAGTTGCTGCGTCAGTTCGAGCGCACGTCGGTACGCGGCCCTGGCCTCGTCCACTTGCCCCAACTGCCGACAGAACTCCGCCCGTGCCGAATAGGCCAGGTGATAGTCAGTCAAATCCCCCCCCTGGCGAGTATCCCGTCAACGAGGCGCAAGCCTGCTTCCGGTCCGTCGCGCTTGGCCAGGGCGGCGGCGCGATTGAGCTCGATTACCGGCGACGGCACAGCCCGCAACAAAACATCATAAAGCCCGACGATCTGCGGCCAGTCGGTCTGCTCTGCCGTCGGCGCTTCGGCGTGCACCGCCGCAATCGCCGCTTGCAGGCAGTACGGCCCGAACCGCCGGGTCTTCAGCGCAGTTTCCACCAGCCCACAGCCCTCGGTGATCAACTCGGCGTCCCACAAAGATCGCTCCTGCTCATCCAGCAGGATCAGTTCACCGGTCGACGACGTTCGCGCCGGTCGCCGGGACTCGTGCAGCAACATCAACGCCAGCAACCCCATGACCTCGGCCTCGGGCAGCAACTCCATCAACAAACGCCCAAGGCGGATGGCTTCGCGGGTCAGGTCTTCGCGAGTCAACTCAGCGCCCATCGACGCCGAATAACCTTCGTTGAACACCAGGTAGATCACCCGCAGCACACTGTCCAACCGTTCCGGCAGCTCCGCACGAGACGGCACCTGGTAAGGGATCCCGGCATCGCGGATTTTCGCCTTGGCCCGCACGATGCGTTGGGCTATGGCCGCCGGAGCGGCGAGGAAAGCCCGGGCGATTTGCTCGGTGGTCAGGTCGCAGACTTCCCGCAGCGTCAGGGGCACCTGGGCATCAGCTGCCAGGGCCGGGTGGCAACAGGTGAAAATCAGCCGCAGGCGATCGTCTTCCACGTCTTCCTCACTCCACTGGCCCTGCTCCAGCTCTTCGAGCTGGGCGATCAACATCGGCCGGGACGCGGCGAAACGCGCGCGCCTGCGCAAACTGTCGATGGCCTTGAAACGCCCGGCAGAAACCAGCCAGGCCCGCGGATTTTCCGGCACACCGTCGCGCTGCCAGCGCTCGACCGCAATGAAGAAGGCCTCGTGCAAGGCTTCTTCGGCGAGGTCGAAGTCCCCCAGCAGGCGAATCAGTGTCGCCAGGATCCGCCGCGAGTCTTGCCGATAAACCTGCTCGACGCGCGCCTTGACCGTTTCGGCCGACATCAGTCGGGCATGCCTTGGGTAACCAGTGCCTCGAGCCGGTCCAGGCTCTGGCCCCACCCCTCATGGAAGCCCATGGCTTCGTGCGCCTGACGGTCCTCCTCGCTCCAGTGCAGCGCACGGGCGGTGTAATGGGTTTTGCCGTCCACCTCCTCGAGCAGCACCTCTGCGGTCATGAAGGCCTTGCCGGAGGGGATCCAACCGGGCACGAACGCATCGGTGAACACCAGGCGCCGCGGGGCGAGGATTTCCAGGAACACGCCCATGGTCGGGTATTCACTGCCGTCGGGCGCACGCATCAGGGTGCGAAACTGGCCGCCGACCCATAGGTCCATTTCGCACTCTGGCGTTGTCATGCCATGGGGTCCCCACCATTGGACCAGCAAGGCCGGCTCGGTCCAGGCGCGGAAAATCTTCTGGCGCGGGGCATCGATCACCCGGCTGATGGATAACGCGTAAGCGGCAGCTGTAAGGTTCATGAATGAAATCCTGTTTGTGCTTGTTATTCAGGGGTTCAGTTGGCGAACCGGTCGTACTTCGACGCAGCCGACCCGGGCCGCCGGGATATTACCGGCGACCTGGATGGCTTCGTTGAGGTCCTTGGCATCGATCAGGTAGAAGCCCGCCAGTTGCTCCTTGGTTTCGGCGAACGGACCGTCGGTGATCGACAGCTTGCCGCCGCGCATGCGCACCGTGGTAGCGGTCTGCACCGACTCCAGGGCCTCGGCGGCGAGCATGCGCCCACTGCCTTGGATCGATTCGGCATAGGCCATGCACTCGGCGTCCTCCGGGCTGTCGGGCGAGTTATGCAGCGTGTGTTCGTTGCTATACACCAGGCATAGGTACTTCATGGAAGGCTCCGTGATCGAACTGATCAACTATGAACGGCTGGAAGACACTCGGCGAAAAAACCGACGATCAGGGTTGCAGGTCGAACAGCGCCGTACCGGCCATCGGATCGAACGGCGCGGACCAATGCTCATGGACGATCCGCCATTGCCCGGCTGCACGCTGGTAGCAGGCCGTCACACGCATCCAGCAGGCCTGTTCTTCGCCTTTGTCGTTGGTGCCGCCGCAATAGGCCAGCCAGTGGGCGAAGGCGATGTTCTCAGCCGGGGTGATCTTGACCTGGTGGAAATCGAACTTGTGCGGGCCGGGGCACATTTCCATGCAGGCTTGCCAATGGGCCCGGTAAGCGGCCTTACCCTTGAATTGCAAGGCCTGGATGGCGTCGAACGAGACAATGTTCTCGTCGTAGAGCGCCATGACCTTGTCAACGTCCTTGGCCATGACGGCTTGGCGATAGGTGTCGATCAGGGCCTGGATCTGGGTTTCAGTGGCTTGGGTATTCATGGTGATTCTCCGCAGGTTTTTATTGAAGACACCCTTTGTCGTTTGGAGAAACAGCGAATCGACAACCCAACAAAAATAATTCAAGGAAAAAAATTCGCTAGAATCCAAATCCAATTCTGCCGGCAGACAACGGACGTTTTTGTGACCGTTCAGCTCGTACCCTACGAAGACCTGACCCCGCTTCAACGCGAACAGGTCAGCGCCATCGAAATCCACCCCGAACAGATCAAGTTCGCCGGCGATATCCACGGTGCCCTGCACACGCTGCTGTCCAAGCCCGGCCCCGGGGTCAGGGGCTTTGCACTATTGGCTGAGCAGGTGCCAGTGGCCTTCCTGCTGCTCAAGCGCCCGCCGGTACTGCCCGCCTGGGCCAATGAACACAGCGCCACCCTGCATGCCCTGCAAGTCGACTATCGGGCCCAGGGCAAAGGTTATGGCAAGGCCTGCCTGCAGGCGCTACCCGCCGTGGCGCGAGCCGCCTGGCCGGAAATCCGCGGGCTGGAACTCTCGGTGGACGCCGACAACGACTCGGCCATCGGCCTGTACACCCGGCTGGGCTGGGTCGACAGTGGCGAGGCCTACAGAGGCCGCATCGGTTATGAGCGGCGGATGGGGTTGGTGTTTTGACCAAGGCATGGCTCTTCTGTGGCAGCGAGCGCGATAGCGGTGGCACATCCAACCTCAATGCAAGCTGGCCCACCCCAATCGCGAGCAGGCTCGCTCCCACAGGTTTCCCATTGCGCAAAAAGGGTGATATCAGCTCGGCTTGAGCGGGATCCAGATCTCCAGGGTGCCTTGGCCGGTCCTGGGGTTGAAGTCTTCGCTGTAGCGTTCGAATTCCGGTGTGCAGGCCCCTTCGTGGCCGGACTGCGGTAACCACTCGCTCCAGATGTACTGGAAAGTTTGCGGCAGTGTCTTCAACGGGCCCCGATGTTCGAACACGGCGTAGCGCCCGGGCGGGATTTCGATCCAATGGTATTGTTCCGGCAGATCGTCGAGCCGGCTGATTTCCACGCCGGCAATGTATTCGAACCCGCCCTCCTCGTCCGGGTTGCAACACACACCGTAGGTCACTTCATCTTTCTGCCCTGGCACCTTGCCGAGCCAGGGCAGGAACTTTTCCCAAAGCAAAGGGATATCTTGGGCAGTGTCCTGGGTAAAACGAGCACCGAAGCCGGCGATGAGCTGAAAACGTCCCTGTTCAAAGCGTGGTTCGGCTGTGTAATCGCGTTTATGCTTTTCCATGCGGCAACACTCCAGCAAAACTTGAAGTCGGGCTTGGCAGTATAGAAGCCAAACGGTGATTGCCAGGGCCGTTTCGCTTATCAGATGCCAGGCAAGGCGCCGGCGACGGTTTTTCCTACAAACTCGTTGTAGCCAGAAACAATCACATACACCGCAAAATAACAGAAGATCGCAGCGGATGCCCAATAGGAGTAACGCAACAGTTTATCCCCCAACAGTCTGCCGCCCTGGGTCGCTGCCAGGCACAGAGCCGCACACCACAGCAGCCCGGCGCAGAGAAAACCGCTGAGAAACAGCGCCGAACTGAGCAAGGTCCCGCCACCCGAACGAGCGATCAACGTACCACCCACCGCCGCGAACCAGAGAATGGCACTGGGCGATGACATGGCCAGGAAAATCCCGCGAAAAAACTCCTGGCGCGAGGAGTTGCCCTGCACCTCGCCAGCCTCGGCCAGCACTGCGCTGTGATAGATCGCCGAATGGATCATCTTCGCCGCGAAATACAGCAACAGCACCGAGCCACCGAGCCACAACACCCAACGCACCGCTTCGTATTGCAGCAGCACGGTCATGCCGGCCAGGGCCAGGACCGCATAGACCAGGTCGCCCACGCAGGTGCCCAGGCCCAGGGCGAAACCCTGGAAATAGCCGCGCTGCATCGCCAGGGTGATCATCGCGATATTGGCCACGCCAATGTCCAGGCACAGGGAGAGACTCAGCAGGAAACCGCTGGAAAATTCCATCATTCATTCCGTTCGATCGAGGGCGGCGCATTCAACTGCCCGCAGCCGTCATTGATGGCCGCGCGCGAGGTCGACAGTGTCGTCGAAAATAGTTGCGCGCCGCTACTGGACAATTGGCCATCAGCGCCATTATCTTCCGCCACAGGCCACCGCAGTGGCCAACGTCGCTCGGACGGTTCCGGGCGCTCACGTATCTCGAGGCAACAATGGCCGAACAAGGTTCGCCGCGCCGCTTTGCGCGCATCGATCGACTCCCCCCCTATGTATTCAATATCACTGCCGAGCTGAAGATGGCTGCGCGTCGGCGCGGCGAAGACATCATCGACTTGAGCATGGGTAACCCCGACGGCGCCACGCCCCCGCACATCGTGGAAAAGCTGGTCACCGTCGCCCAGCGTGAAGATACCCACGGTTATTCCACCTCCAAAGGCATCCCGCGCCTGCGCCGCGCCATTTCGCGCTGGTACAAGGACCGCTATGAGGTGGACATCGACCCGGAAACCGAAGCCATTGTCACCATCGGCTCCAAGGAGGGCCTGGCCCACCTGATGCTGGCGACCCTGGACCAGGGCGACACGGTACTGGTACCCAACCCCAGCTATCCGATCCACATCTACGGTGCAGTGATCGCCGGCGCCCAGGTGCGTTCAGTGCCGCTGGTGCCGGGCGTGGATTTCTTCGACGAACTGGAACGGGCCATTCGCGGCTCGATTCCCAAGCCGAAAATGATGATCCTGGGTTTTCCGTCCAACCCGACCGCGCAGTGCGTGGAGCTGGACTTTTTCGAACGGGTCATCGCCCTGGCCAAGCAATACGACGTGCTGGTGATCCACGACTTGGCCTACGCCGACATCGTCTATGACGGCTGGAAAGCTCCGTCGATCATGCAGGTGCCTGGCGCGAAAGATATCGCGGTGGAATTCTTCACCCTGTCCAAGAGCTACAACATGGCCGGCTGGCGCATCGGTTTCATGGTGGGCAACCCGGAACTGGTCAGCGCCCTGGCGCGGATCAAGAGCTACCACGACTACGGCACCTTCACGCCGCTGCAAGTGGCCGCCATCGCCGCCCTTGAAAGCGACCAGCAATGTGTGCGCGACATCGCCGAGCAATACCGCCAGCGCCGCAATGTGCTGGTCAAGGGCCTGCATGAACTGGGCTGGATGGTGGAAAACCCCAAGGCGTCGATGTATGTCTGGGCCAAGATCCCCGAGGCTTATGCACATCTGGGTTCACTGGAGTTCGCCAAGAAGCTGTTGGCCGAAGCCAAGGTCTGCGTCTCGCCGGGGGTGGGGTTCGGGGAATATGGGGATGATCACGTGCGCTTTGCGCTGATCGAAAACCAGGACCGGATTCGCCAGGCTGTCCGTGGCATCCGTGGGATGTTCCGGGCGGATGGCTTGATAAACAAACCTGGCGCCTGAAACAAAACCAGGCTGATCAGCAGAAACAATGTGGGAGCGAGCTTGCTCGCGATGGCAGACAGACAGTCAATACTTGTGTCGACTGTCACACCGCTATCGCGAGCAGGCTCGCTCCCACAGTTGTTATGCGCTGCTGTTAGTTAGACCACCAGCGACAGCAACAGGATAAAGATCAAGCCCACCACGGACAGGATGGTTTCCATCGCGGTCCAGGTCTTGAAGGTTTCGGCCACGGTCATGTTGAAGTACTGCTTGACCAGCCAGAAGCCCGCATCGTTGACGTGAGACAGGATCAACGAACCGGCACCGGTCGCCAGGACCAGCAGCTCACGGTTCACGCCTGGAATCATCCCCACCACCGGCACCACGATCCCGGCACCGGTAATGGTCGCCACCGTCGCCGAGCCCGTCGCAATACGAATCACCGCTGCCACCAGCCAAGCCAGCAGGATCGGGGAAATCTGCGCACTCACCGCCATGTGACCGATCACATCGCCCACGCCGCTGGTGACCAGCATCTGCTTGAAGCCACCACCGGCACCAATGATCAGGATGATCGCAGCGGTCGGCGCAAGGCTGGCGTCCAGCCATTTGAGCATCTGGCTGGAACCGATGCCTTGTTTGTAGCCGAAGGTGTACAGCGACAACAACAGCGCCAGCAGCAAGGCCGAGATCGGGTGGCCGATCATGTCCATCCAGGCGCGGAAGAGGTTGCCGTCCGGCAGCGCCACGTCAGCGAAAGTCTTGAGCAGCATCAGGAATACCGGCGACAGCACGGTGATCAGGGTGATGCTGAAGCTTGGCAGCTCGGCGGAGTTCGTCTCGCGAGCCAGTTGGTCCACCAGTTCCTGATTCGGGTGACCGGGGATGTGCTTGGCAATGAACGTACCGAAGATCGGCCCGGCAATGATGGCGGTTGGCAGCGCGACGATCAGGCCATAGAGAATGGTCTTGCCGATGTCGGCGCCAAACACGCCAATCGCCAGCAGCGGCCCCGGGTGCGGTGGCACCAGGCCGTGGACCGCGGAAAGACCGGCCAGCAGCGGGATACCGATCTTGATGATGGACACGCCGGTGCGGCGCGCGACGATGAACACCAGCGGGATCAGCAACACGAAGCCGATTTCGAAGAACAGTGGGATGCCCACCAGAAACGCGGCGAACATCATGGCCCACTGCACCTTGTCCTTGCCGAAGGCGCGGATCAGGGTCTGGGCGATCTGATCGGCCCCGCCCGACTCGGCCATCATTTTGCCGAGCATCGTGCCCAGCGCCAGGATGATGCCGACAAAGCCCAGCACGCCACCGAAGCCGTCCTGGAACGCCTTGATGATGGTGCCGGTCGGCATGCCCGACGTCAGGCCGAGGAACGCGGCAGCGATGGTCAGGGCAATGAACGGGTGGAACTTGAACTTGGTGATGAGGATGATGAGTCCGATCACCGTGACCACTGCATCGAGCAGCAGGAACGTCTCGTGGGACATGCCGAACATGGGAGGTGTCTCCTGATTTGTTGTTGTTATTGAAGCAGTTATTGGTTAGCCGTCGGGGTAGCGCTATCTTTCTGACGCAAACTTTTGAAACTCAGCTGGCAAGCTTCAAACCATGGTCCAACCACCAGACGTAAGCCTGATGCGCCAGTTCATCCACACTGTGGCTGGACGCATCCAGAGCCAGGGTCAGGGGCTCGCCGACAGGGGATTGAAGGGTGGCAAACTGGCTGTCGATCAGGGTCGACGGCATGAAATGGCCGGGACGATGGGAAACGCGATCGGCGGCCACTTCGGGGGTCAATTCAAGGAATACGAAGCCCAGGCCTGGCAAGGCGCTGCGCAGACGCTCGCGATAACTGTGCTTGAGGGCCGAGCAGGTCAGCACCGGGCGCTCGCCCAAGGCATCGACACGGCGCAACTCGTCGCAGAGGCTGTCGAGCCAGCCGGCACGGTCGTCGTCGTTCAAGGGGATACCGGCGCTCATCTTCTGGATGTTGGCCGCGGGGTGGAACGTGTCGCCTTCGATGGCGGTGGCGCCGCTCAACTGGCACAGGGCCTGGCTGACGCAGGTTTTGCCGCAACCGGCAACGCCCATGATGACCAGGGCGGAGATGGGATTATTCATGTAACACCTCAGCGCGCAGACAGCGCTACCTTTGCCAGTTATGACACCGCAGCAAAAGCAGAAGTTGCCGACGCCTTCTTGTCATTTTTGTGGTTGCAGCATGTTCGTTCACGACGCCAACGGACGGGGCTCAGGCAAACCCCACTCACGCATTTGCAGACGCGTCGAGACAGCGCTACCTTAGTGCCTTGATTTTTGTTTGGCAAGCCGCCCTGATGACCGCCCCTAAAAACGATAAGAATACTCGCACCACTGGTCGCCCTACGCTCAACGAAGTCGCACGCCTGGCCGGTGTCAGCCCGATCACCGCCTCCCGTGCCCTGCGTGGCGTCAGCACCGTCGCCACTGAGCTGGTGGAAAAAGTCCGCCAGGCCGCCGTGGAGCTCAACTACGTCGTCAACCCCGCCGCCCGAGCCCTGGCTTCGGCCCAGAGCCATTCGGTGGTGGTGCTGGTGCCGTCGTTGTCCAACCTGTTGTTCATCGACACCCTGGAAGCCATTCATCGGGTGCTGCGACCCAAGGGCTTCGAAGTGGTGATCGGCAATTACCACTATTCCCGGGACGAAGAAGAAGACCTGCTGCGCAACTACATGGCCTATCAGCCGCGTGGTTTGCTGTTGACCGGTTTCGACCGCACCGAAAGCGCCCGACGCATGATCGAGGCCAGCAATATCCCGTGCGTGTACATGATGGAGCTGGATCCTGGCGCGGGGCTCAACTGCGTCGGTTTTTCCCAGCTCAAGGCCGGCGAAACGGCGGCCGAGCACTTGATTTCCAAAGGGCGCAAGCGCCTGGCCTACATCGGCGCGCAACTGGATCAGCGCACCCTGCTGCGCGGCGAAGGCTTTCGTCGCGCCCTGCAGAGCGCCGGGTTGTATGACCCGGACCTGGAAGTGCTGACGCCGCGCCCGTCCTCGGTGGGCCTGGGCGGCGAGCTGTTCCTGCAACTGCTGGCCAGTCATCCGGACGTCGATGCGATCTTCTTCGGCAACGACGACCTGGCCCACGGCGCCTTGTTCGAGGCACTTCGCTGCGGCATCAAGATTCCCGAGCAGGTCTCGGTCCTGGGTTTCAACGACCTGCCCGCCTCGGCCCACATGGTGCCGCGCCTGAGCAGCATCAGCACCCCACGGGAAGCCATCGGCCGCCGCGCCGCCGAACAAATGCTGACGTTGATGGCTGGCAACCGCATCACGCAGCCGGTGGTGGACATGGGCTTTGAGCTCAAGGTCCGCGAAAGCACCTGATACCCACAAACGCGGTCGATCCATGCCGTCCGCCGGCAAGGGTTGGCCGCCCCGCCCGCCGACCGCCTGCGCACAACCCATGACACAGAGGCCTTGCGGCGACGGCACGGGAATTGCTCCTGCCCATCGCTCAGCCATTACCCACAGGTGTTCATCATGTTGGTCAGTGCAAAACAGCAAGCGATGGTCTTGCCGCTCAAACGCCCGGGCGAAGACCCCACCGCCGAAGCCGCCAGCGGCCTGCAAAGCGCCGCGTTGCAGGCGTTGCGCGATAACGTCCAGGCCCAGGCGAGCCAGGGCAGTGCCCAGGTCCGGGACTCCTTCACCCGACAAGCCACGCAACAGGTCAACGCCGCCACCGCCATCAGCGACAAGGTGGACGAGGCCTTCGCCAAGACCCGCGTACAATTGCAGACCGTGGCTTCGCCAACGGCCGAAGAAACCAAGGCGCTTGGCGGCTCCGCGACAGCAGCATTCAAGGACTACATGAGCAAGACGCCCGAAGAGCGCCTGCGCGACAGCATCCTTGAAGAAATGGGCATTACCGAGGAAGAGTTCGAGGCAATGCCGCCCGAGAAGCAGATGGCGGTCAGCCAGGAAATTGCCCAGCGTATGCAGGACAAGTCGGCGATGGCGCAAGTGGAAAAGGCCCAGGAAAGCCGCACCGACGACAAAACCTCGGCCACGGACATGTTTCTGGCTTCGCTTTGAGCCTCGACGCATTGCATAGCGTTTGAGCTGGGGTTAGCGCCCCAGCTCATCCTGAGGTCAATCAAGACGGTAGCGGTTCAATGACCGAACAGGTTCACCTTCTTGGTTTTTTTGTCGGCGCGTTTTTCATCGGCGGTCTTCGCCGGTTTTTTCTTTGCCGCTTTTTTTGAATCCATGCCTTTGGCCATGATACGTACTCCAGTCATACGGGATGTGAAGTCAGGTATACACCTATCGCCGCACTCGCGTTCTTTTATAATCGCCCTCCCCTTATCGCCCTCGACCCTGCCATGTCCGAAATCCACTACACACAGCTCCAAGAGCCGCTGTGGCCGCTGATGAACAAGTTTTACCGCACCCACCAATCCTCGATGAAAGCGGTTCGGGAAGCGCAGCTATGGGTGGCGCGGCGGGATGAAATCGTCGCCGCACTGTGCTTGCGACCGGTGTCGGGCGGGCATTGGTTGACGGGGTTGTTGGTCGACCCGGCGTATCGCGAACAAGGGATTGCGGCGCGGTTGATCGCTGAAGCGGTGAAGGGTGTCGAAGGACCGGTGTGGCTGTTCTGCCACCCGGATTTGCGCGGCTTTTATGAGCGACGTGGTTTCAGCTTCGACCCTGAACTGCCCTATGCGATGGCTGAGCGTCTGAGCCGGTATGCGCGCAGCAAGCCGATGATTGCGATGGGGCTTGAGTCAAAAGTACTCTTCTGAAATTCAATACAATCCATTGTGGGAGCGAGCCTGCTCGCGATTCCGGTTTAACATCCAGCAGATGAGCTGACAGGTACACCGCTATCGCGAGCAGGCTCGCTCCCACAGGGGATGTGTTTGGTGATTTCGTCAGTCGTCCGCAGTCGGATCCAGGTCGGGAAACATCACCTCGGTAAACCCGAACTTGCTGAAGTCCGTAATCCGCGAGGGGTACAAGCGCCCGATCAGGTGATCGCACTCATGCTGCACCACGCGCGCATGAAAACCTGAAGCGGTGCGCACGATCGGCTCGCCCTTCGGATCAAAACCTTCGTAGCGAATGTGCTGGTAGCGATCCACCGCCCCACGCAAGCCAGGCACCGACAGGCAGCCTTCGAAGCCCTCCTCCATCAGTGGACTCAGCGGGGTAATCAACGGATTGATCAGGATGGTCTGGGGCACTGCCTCGGCGTCGGGGTAACGCTCGCTGTGCTCGAAGCCGAAGATCACCAGTTGCAGGTCGACGCCGATCTGCGGCGCAGCCAGGCCGACACCGCCGACGCTTTCCATGGTCTGGAACATATCGTCGATCAATTGCCACAACTCTGGGCTGTCGAACATTTCGACAGGCACCGGCGGGGCGATGCGCAGTAGGCGTTCGTCGCCCATTTTCAGGATTTCACGGATCATGGTCGGGCTTCGTCAGGATGGGTGAGAGGAATGGAATGGTCGCGGCCCAGGCCCGACACATGCTGTTTTTCGTGCTCGCCCGCGCTCTTTTCGCCCGGGTTCTTGCCCTCGCTAGACATGTGTTCGATCACCGCATTCATCTCCGCGCCAAGCAACAGCACCGCCGCAGAAATATAGAAATACAGCAACAACACGATGATCGCGCCGATGCTGCCGTACATGGCGTTGTAGTTGGCAAAGGTCTTGACGTAAAACGCGAAGCCCAGGGAAGCGATGATCCACACCACCACCGCCAGCACCGACCCCGGCGTGATGAAGCGAAACTCCTGCTTGACGTCGGGCATCACGTAATAGATCAGGGCCACGGCCACCATCAGCAAGATCACGATCACCGGCCAGCGCACGATGGTCCAGAGCGTGACGATGAACTCCTCCAGGCCGACCTGGGCCGCGATCCAGCCCATCACTTGCGGCCCGAGCACCATCAGCGCCGCAGCCGCCAGCAGCATGCCGGCGATGCCGACCGTGTAGAAGATCGATAGCGGAAAGCGTTTCCAGGCCGGGCGGCCTTCCACCACATCGTAGGCGGCGTTCATCGCGCTCATCATCAGCCGCACGCCCGCCGAGGCGGTCCACAGGGCAATGACGATACCCACCGACAACAACCCGCCCTTGGATTGCTGGAGCTGGTCGATCACCGGGTTGACCTGCTCCAGGGCCTGGGGTGGCAGCACCAGCTCCGATTGCAGGCGCAGCCAGGAGAAGAAGTCCGGCAGGTGCAGGAAGCCGATCAACGCGATCAAAAAGAGAATGAACGGAAACAGCGAGAACAGCATCTGGTACGCCAATGCCGAGGCGTAGGTCGACATCTCGTCGTCGAGAAACTCGGTCACGGTACGCATCATCACACGATGCAAGGGCAAGCCTTTCAAGGCCGGGAACATCATGTGCGTCTCCTTTCGCCGCAAAAAAGGAAGGTCGCCTGGCGACTCACGGGTTTGCTATCCAAGACAAAAGTAACCTGTTTGGCGACTTTGGAACAATTTCCCCGGTGCAAGTTCGAGCCGACATGAAAACGGCCACCCGCAGATGGCCGTTTCAATCGATTTTTCAACAGGCCGGTTATGCCTCGTCAACGCCTTTCTTGACTGCATCCTTGGCCTTGCCCACGGTTTGCTGGGCTTCACCTTTTTTCTCCTGGACCACGCCCTCGGCGCGCATGCGGTCATTGTCGGTGGCCTTGCCGACGCCTTGCTTGATGTTGCCGACGGCTTCGTTGGCAACGCCCTTCACTTTATCGCTCGTGCTACCCATGATGTTTCTCCTGTGAACAACTGTACGAAAAGTCATTACATAAGGGTTGACCGAGGCCGTTTGCGGGGAGTTTCATTTTTTCAGCAGCGCATTTCATCGTCAGATGCAGGTTGCGCTTTATGTTTGCCGATCCACCCCCGAGAATGCCCCACGTATTCAGGCTGCGCCCTGAAGCTCCAATCTCGTAGGAACGTTATGAAACTCGATAAAAAGCAGGCCATCGCCCGCAGAAACCAGGAACTGGGCGGCGCCGTACTGGGCGTCAATAACTGCCACTTCAGCGAATTGAACCGCAATCGCAACATCTTCTGGTTCGATATCCCGGTGGCGCGCCTGGCCATCGGTCAATACGAATGGATTCATCTGTTGCTACACACGCCAGCCACCGATGAGCTGCTGCACCTGAAGGTGCCGACCGTGTTCCTGCGCGAGAAGATGGAAGGCCTGGAAGTGCGCAACCAGGGCAAGCGCAAGGCAGCCCTGAGCCTGGAACTGAGTGCCGACAAGGATTCCTACCTGCAAGACATGCGGCCCGGTGGTACCAACCTGGATTTTGCGCAGTTTCGGTTGTAGCGGGTAGCGGCGCAGGGGCTTAATCCCCTCCTCACAGGTTTTGTGCTTTGCAAGAAAAATCCGATACCTGACCAGGTGTCGGATTTTTTTATGCGTCTCGCTTGGGCACTGGAACTGCCCAACACCCTCGAACAGGCCCTTGAACAACCCTGCACCAGCAACGCGGTTCCCGCGCTGCGGCTCGTTCATTTCTCATCGTTGCGTCTGATACCAAACTGATACCGAGCTGATACCGCCGTGGCCTGTCGCCATGAGCGTCGTCGCCTCATATTGGCTCCACCCGATAAGGCCAAGACAAGGCATACATCTATCAATCCATTATTGGGCAGGAGCAAACCATGAATAACAAAATGGATATACCAGGCGTCCTCCAAGCCGCGGATTACAACAAGCTCAACGGCGATCTCGGCTATGGTCGAAACCGCCTCAGCGCAGCCCGGGCACCGGATGAACGCGTATTTGACCCGACCTCCGGCGCCGGCATCAAACGGCACACGGATACCCGACGCGAAGATTACTCATCGTTCTTCCAATCGATTCTGGACTATCGCCACACAACAAAGGCCGAATTCAATTCGAGTGCCAGCTACGGTGAATTTTCCGCCGAATTTCACCTCAACTTTGAAAAGAAATATACCTCTCACCAAGACAACACGGCCGCCGTGCGGACCCTGCGCCTCATCTTCGGCGGCGCGAAACTCGATGCGGTCTCGGACGCGGCGCTCTCGCCCAGGTTCAGCGAAGAAGTCGCCCGCCTGCCGACGGCGTTCACCCCCCAGGACGCGCATGAGTTCTATCGGTTCTTCGACCTGTTCGGGACCGACGTGGTGACCTCGATCACCCTGGGCGGCAATCTGTACTTCCAGGCCCTGGTGCAGAAATCCAAAGTGACGGAACTCGAAAAGATCAAGGTCGAACTGGAGGCCGAGTACGGCATCTTCTTCACGGCCGACGGTTCGATCGACGATACGGTCGAGCGCAAGCAATACATGGAGAGCCGCGACGCCTCGGTCACCACTGAGGGCGGCGACAACGACATCTTCTCCGACGTCATCTTCACCAAGCCGAAAAAGTATGACGGCAAGACGAACCAATGG